>JAZAFR010000001.1:0-111012 GCA_036121365.1 Pseudomonadota bacterium
ACGTCTTAGCTGGTATTTCTGGATGGGGACAGAAATATCCCCCTGGCTTTATCACCGCCGATATCTCTACCAACGTCTTAGCTGGCGTTTCTGCATCGAGACAGAAATATACCCCTGGCTTTATTACCTTTGACATCATAACCAATGTATCATGTGGCGTTTTTATATGGAATAGGAAACACACATTCTCATTGATTGCTTCTGACATCATAACCAATGTATCTTTTGGCGTATTTGCATGGGGTTGGAAAGCCACACCCTTCTGGATTGCTCCTGACATCTCTACCAACGTCTTAGCTGGCGTTTCTGGATGAGGAGAAAATCTAACCCCTGGCTTTATTACCTTTGACATCTCTACCAATGTATTGTGTGGCGTGTTTGGATATGGTCTAAAAATCACTCCCTGCGGTAATACCTTTGCCATGGCGACCATCTTCTCATGTGTCGTATTTAGATTTGGGCTAAAAAGAACTCCGCGCGGTAATACTTTTGCCATGGCTACCAATTTATCATGTTGCGTATTTGCATCTGGGCTAAAAATCACGTCTTTCGGTAATACCTTTGCCATGGCTACCAATTTATCATATAGCGTATTTGGATCTGAGGAAAAAGCTACTCCCGGCTTTAATACCTTTACCATGGCGACCATATCATCTTTTTTCGTATTTGGATGTGGAGAAAAACACCTAAATGGGAGCAGTTTCTCTGCCATGGCAACCATCGTGTCTTTACTGATACTTAAACTGGGAGTGAACTTCTGACCACACCCAAGTAGTCCTACATAATGCATCAATGCCTGCTTACTCATATATGCATCCGCTGTTTCTATTACTTGGCCCGGCCCTGAACAATTAATCTGTGCTTGCATTTGTGCCATAATAATTGGCACAAATGCAAATTTTTGTTGATACTGTGCTTGCTGTGCTTGCATTTGTGATTGCATTTGTGCCATTTGTTGTTGGTATTGTACCTGTTGTGCTTCTATTTGAGCCTGTATTTGTGCGATCTGCTCTTGATGATTGATCGCAATTTCTGCTGCTTTTTCTGGCGTATCTAAAAACTCAACACCTTTTAATAATAACGCTTTTTCGCGCATTGATAATAAATCAGAATTCTGAAAAACATCTGGCTGAAAATAAATCTGATTTGTAATATTATAGATCTTATACTCAGTGGCCCCAGATTGATCCTTATTACCGCTCAATGCTTTCTCTATATCAACTCTTTTTACTGTGCAGGTTCTATTGCTACCCCCTATGCCTATGTCTATTTTTTCTTTTTCTAGCAACCGACACAAAACACCACTGCGTCCGAGCCTCTCAAAAACAATACTGATCTCCTGATCCTCTCCATTATTTTTCCATTGAACTCTTTCAAGGGGTATCCATTTGAATAAATATCCTAATAATCTGTTCATTTTGTACTTCTTTAAATTGAGCAGCCGCCGTAACAACTAACAATTAGTAGTCAATATTAACTGCACTTTTTCTTACCTCTTTTTAGACCGAGTGCTGCTAACGAACAGACTTTAAGCTTTTTTCGTATCCACAGAACCTTTATGTCAATTGATCTAAACCAATTAAGCCTCAACCTGCTCTTTTGGCATGATGATTTCATCAACAATCCCATACTCCAACGCATGGTCAGCTGTCATGAAATAATCTCTGTCCATATCTTTATGCAAGTCTTCCACTGTTCTGCCGCTGTGCTTTGAAATGATTCCATTTACCAGTGAATTGATTCTTCTTGTTTCCTTCGCGTGAATCTCTATGTCGGCAGCCTGCCCCTGAAATCCTCCCAGTACCTGATGGATCATCACAGTGGCATGTGGCAAACACTTCCTTTTCCCTGCAGCACCAGCACATAGCAACAATGATCCCGCACTGGCAGCTTGACCAATACACAGTGTTGATACGTCAGGCTTTATGAACTGCATGGTATCATAAATTGCAAGCGCTGCAGATACCACCCCTCCCGGAGAGTTGATATACAAAGAAATCTCTCGATCAGGGTCTTCACTCTCTAAAAACAATAACTGAGCAACGACCAAATTTGCCATGTTTTCTTCAATCGGCCCCACCAGAAATATAATATGCTCCTTGAGCATGCGCGAATATATATCATATGCACGTTCACCGCTAGAACTTTTTTCTACTACCATTGGCACCAAATTGTTGGTCAAAATACTCATTACCTCTCCTTACTTAACTCTTCCTTTGCTTTTACCAAAGTCATCTTCTCATCCTTAAGCTGACACATTTCTTTCGCTCGTTCAAGAACTTTTTCTTCCAACACTGCAACTTTTATCTTCTCTACACGCTTTTCATCCTGAACATACCACGATTTAAAGAAGTTCATGTCAATGCCTGCAGGCATAACCGACTCTAAATAACGCTCAATCTCCTGACCTGTAACCTGGATTTTAAACTCGTTGACCAGCTCTTGAATGATTAGCATATACTTCACTCGCTCTGTTGCTTTCTCAGTCGCTTCTTTTGAGCTTTCTTTATCTTTGTGTTCTTGCTCACCAAGATCTGCCTCAACTAGTGACTGAGGAACAGGAAAACTTACTGACTCACTCAATGCATCTGACAAACGATTACTGGTTATCTTTTTTTCCATCCTTTCAACAACCGCTTTTTCTCTCTCTCTCAATTCCTCGAGAAATTCTTTTTTTGTTTTTGCTTTGCTGTTGCATTGCTCAAACCACTTTTTGTCTAATTTATGGTATTTGGGTTCCCAAACTTCGTTGATACAGATACTAAAAACAGCTTTCTTTCCTGCCAGAGATTTTTGATGGTAGCTATCAGGAAACGTCACATCAATATCCTTCTTTTCTCCAGCTTTCATTCCAATAACACCTTTCTCAAAATCCTTTAAGAACTTTCCTTCACCAACAACAACTTCTATGTCTTTGCCAACACCACCTTCAAAGGACTTTTGATCAACACTTCCATCGAAATCCATCTTCACTTTATACCCTTCCTTTAGGGCTTTTTTGCTTTCTTCCCAAGTTGGTGATTTTTTAATATCGTCGTTTGCGATACTCTCAAGATCTTTTTCTGTTAGCTCTATCAATGGCTTTTTCACAGTGATCTTTTCTAAATCTATCTTCTCAATCTCTGGCATGGATTCAAAGTTTGCGCTGTAACCCAAATCGCTGCCGATTTCAAATGCTTTTAGCTCCACTTTAGGCTGACTGGCCATTCTGATGGACTCTTTTTTAAATATCTCATTTAATGACTTCTCTACGGCTTCTTCTGCTGTCTCTCTTTGCAGGCCAGCCCCATAACGCTGTATCAACATTGCTTTTGGAACTTTTCCTGGCCTAAAACCTGGAATCTTAACCGTCTTCACCACTCGATTGAGCTTCTTATCGTATTCTTCCTTCAAGTAGCTTGCGCTAATTGCAGCTGTAAGCTCACATTTTAGCCCTTTTTTTTCAATATCATATGTTTTGTTTATAGAGTCCACAACCATCTTTTCACCGTTTGATTTTTTAACATACGAGAGGAGAGACTCGAACTCTCACAGGTTGCCCTACTGGAACCTAAATCCAGCGCGTCTACCAGTTCCGCCACTCTCGCATTACGTGCAAATACTCTAGCAAAGCTCGGCAATTATGTCAACACATTAAAAAAAAAAATACTTTTTCTGGATTTTTTTAAAAACTTGGACTATATCTCTCTCACATAATTATTACTAGAGGTTACGATATGACAAATACAGCGCCAAAAGACCATATATTAAAACGGTTACTTCCATACCTCTACTCCCTTGCCTCTCACTTTATTTATTTTTCCTCTATCATCATTTGCGCCAATCTTATTCACTACCCTCATCTTTTACAGCAAAGCTTATTTTTGGCTACTGGGGTCGTTGCTTTTCTTATCACATTTTCCCAAACACTCTTAACGCTAGAGCAAACCTCATGCATTTTCGTATATAATCGCAAAACTTTTCGTGAAAATCCGCTTTCAAATAATACTGCCACAAAGCTACTGTATTCTTTAAAAAATCTCTTTCTTATTACTTCAAATACACTTCTCTTTTCAGCTGCAATATTTCTGTTTGTGTATACACCTCCCTTAAGCACACACTTATTAGTGGCATTTTTCGTGTTTCATGCCATTCACCTAATAAAAGATTATTTCAGTTCAACAACCTCTTTAGACTTTTTAAGCTCTCGATGCACATTGCCTTCATCCACCATTAATGGTAATGACCCTTTGTGGATGAGCACCCTATCACGAAATATAAGCCCTGACCTCCTAGACAAACACGAATTAAGATGCCAGTTTTATACAATATCCGGCACTGAGTTAAACCAGGACGAACTCAATTTCACCCAATCAACTTCAGTTTTAACCGAGCCTATCCGTCTCAATAACTTCAAAACAGGGGAGTCAATCTGGGCAGAAAAAGACACTGTCCTAAAATACTCAAGACAACTCAGTTCTTGGTTAATTTCTGACCACACCCATCCAGCTGTTCAAACTAAAATCTCTCAAATTCGCAGCTTTCTCTCAACCATGCATGATAGAGAGTCTCAATTCACATCCCAATTTAACCCTCTACGATCTCTTATTGAATCGAATGACTTCAGGGAATATAACCAAGCCATATCAACAACGGTTGATGTTGACCCCTCTGAAAACCACACGGCTGCTGAACAGGGATCAATACTTGATACTAAAGCCGCACTGTCTGCACTACAGGATCAATTCAAAAACATCACCCAACTGGCTGAGCAAAAACAAATCTCTTTACGACCTAAAGATCAACACGTGGAGTATGCAAATCGGAAACACCCGACATCCTCTTCGTTTCCCATGTGCTCAATAACTGCTGATACTGTTTCTATACCTATTCTAGTGACCTACCTTAATCCTGTGAATAAAGAAATCCAGGACTCTTTCTATTGCGATCTTCTCAATTTCACCACTTGGCTTGAAACCAACCAATCACTCCACACTGAAAATATCACTTTGTCTTACGATCTATGCTCTATTCAGCAAGCACTACATGAACTACCACTAGATTTAATCAAACAGCGCGAACAACTTCAGTTCATTTACTCATCCATTTCTTCTCACAAGTCTTCAAGCACATGCAACCCGATTGCCCTCCTTGTAAAGACCTATCAATTAGATTGTTCTGAGAACTTACTTGAGTTATTAAAAAATGAATATATGAAACAGCGTTTTCATGACTCTGACTTTCTCAGTACATTATCTGAGGGAAAGCCAATCTCTGAACGATACACCTCTTTTCACAACTACTTGACACGAAACAAGCTTTCACCCCTACTTGAAACCATTCGCAGCGCTTACTCTGAGGACCTTACCTTATCTTGCACAACACTCAATACATCAATCTCTGCACACGAATCCCCCCTATTGTTTGAAAAACTATGGCCTCTTAACAGAAACCCTTTACTCTCTGACGAATATGAAATTGAACTATCCCTGGATTTAAACCTCATGCAAGAAATCCATAAACATGCAGAAACAGCCATATCAACAACTCTCCTTGAGAAAGCTCAAGCGGTTAAAGCTGAACTATCCCCTGAGAAAAAGTACTATGTCGAAACAGATGATGCATTACTACTATCCACAGGCGACAGACTCACCACAAGCGCCCTCCTTCAATTCTCTCTACTTAAAGATAGAACTGCCGTCAATAATGACGCCGGCGGCTACATTCCTCACAGCGGACTCCATTTTGAACCCAAACCACGCCCTACTCGGCCACCCTTCACACCGACGATGAGACCAGGATTAAACCAGACTCTCTTATAGAAATATTAAATATTTTTCTTTATCTTTGCATTTTTCACTAAAAAATACTATACTATGTTTTAATGATTTATGTGTGTGGTATGGCTAGAGCAATAAAATATGAAAAATCTTGCGGAATCATCCTTGTTAACAACGATGACATACTCCTTTTGCATTACCCGAGTGGACACTGGGATTTTCCAAAAGGGCATGTCGACGGTGAAGAGAAAGAGGAGGATACAGCACGCCGTGAGCTTCTTGAAGAAACCGGAATATCAGACGTCATATTCATAGACGGATTTCGATATGCCACAAGCTACCACTATCGCAGAGGTAGGCACATATACCACAAAAAGGTTGTCTACTTTCTCGGAAAAACCAATAAAATTGATGTAACAATCAGCCACGAACACCAAGGGTTTAAATGGTGCAACTGGAAAGAATCTCTAGAAACATTGACTTTTATCAACTCCCAATCCATCCTGACTGAAGCAGAACGATTTTTAAAACCTGAGCAGCCTTGAACAATTTTACACGGATCCGCATTCCCCCTTCAAAACTGTTGACTTAACACACATCCATGGATATAGTGACTCTAATACTTGAATACAGATTTTCATGAGTTTAATGTTTAATTTCAAATACTTGAAACAAAAACTGGCTAAAAAATACTCGCCAGTTGATAATATTGCTACTGGCACAGTCGCTGACCTACCTGTCAACATGACTGCTCAAACAACTACAGCCCCAGACCCTTATTGGAAGAGACTAATGAGTCGTCTAAAGCGTAGTCGCCAAAAACAAAGAACAGGAGAATTTGAAATCACTGACATAGAGGGCTCATGGCATCAATCCCCTCTACATAATAACACCCAGACTCTTAAGGATAAAGAAGCCAAATCTCCGACACTCTTGTCATCTAAACTTGAGAAAGACGAGGATAAACCAAAACGCTCCTTTATGTCCAAAATGTGTCCACGCCCCTGGTAAATACCTGGAACCCTACCCCCTTCAGTGAACCATTAAACGTTGCGATTGATACTTCCTTCACATAACGAGAGACACACACCCGCCTATCCAGAATGAATATTCCTAATTTGATCTTATTATTCTACTGTAAATAGAACATTTGGCGTACATACGCTTGTAACCGCCCATTTGCCAATTGAATCGATTGGGGTGAACGATGGGACTCGAACCCACGACAACCGGAATCACAATCCGGGGCTCTACCAACTGAGCTACGCTCACCATAAAAAACACGCCTGGCAGGACTCGAACCTGCAACCCTCGGCTTAGAAGGCCGATGCTCTATCCAGTTGAGCTACAGGCGCATTGCTGTCTTTCGGGGAGGAGGGATTCGAACCCCCGACATCCTGCTCCCAAAGCAGGCGCGCTACCAGACTGCGCTACACCCCGTTTCACCACAAATTTAATGTGATAAAAAGTCAGTTATTTTAACGCTATTTTTGATAAAGGTCAAACCTTAGAATCAATTTTCCATATTTTTCCCATATTGCATTAAACTTTTCTGACCTTGTTGGCAATTTTTTTAACTCATCTCATTGAAGCATCTCAAGGTCAACAGATGAACAAACTGACTTTAAATTAATTTAACCTCCCTTGACTCTTGATACTTTTTCATCTTATTGAGGCTAATTTTCTCTCTCCTCCTCTTCATTAATTTGAATACTTTAACCGCTCAATCACACAAAAGACTGAATAACACCGTAAACCACATCTAGAAACAACATATATTATCCAATATAATCAAAACCAAAATCATCTTTAATGTCCTTTTTCCTTTTTCACAATTATCACTTTAAATTTACGTTTTCATGCTTGTAGAATACTGTATCTCCTTATTCTCAAATAAATAATTCTAGACAAATGACCTAAAAAACCTCATCGTAAAAACACCACACCCGTAAATTCCATAAACAATTAATTAAATGAAACTTTCTTATCCAAAAACACCTTGACTTCCCTGCATGTTTAACATAGACTACATCAACCATATTACTGAATTTTTACATTTTATTAACAACCAACACAATAGGCAACCATATGTTTGAATTTGCTTGGCTCTTTTTAAAATCTCTACTGATTGGCATTGGCATGGCAGCTCCACTTGGCCCAATTAGTATGCTTCTCATCAAAAAAACACTAGAAAGCGGCCTGTCTGCAGGCATAGCCATTGCCATTGGAGCTGCCTGTGCGGATGCCCTTTACAGTGGCATTGCTGGATTTGCAATTGCAAGTGTCTCTGCTTTTATTCTTAAATACAAACTCTATATGCGCTATTTTGGAAAGATCCTGATGTCTTGCGTTCTTATTACAGAACTTAATAGTAAACCAACTACTGAACAAACAGTTTCACTCTCACATTCTGATAAAGCCTCCTTGTGTGCTAGAGTATTTCTTTTAACCCTTGCAAACCCAGTCACCATCATTGCTATGAGTGGCATCTTTTTAACATTTGACATCAATTTTTCCACCCCAGCCCAAATTGTCATTGCAACAGCTGGTGTATTCTTAGGCTCATCCTTTTGGTGCGTGTCTCTTTCAGGCATTACCGCCTATGCAAAGACACACTTCTCCACAAAGGCCACTGATCGACTGAGATTTGCCTCTCTCGGCATGCTAGGAGCACTAGTGGTTTTTATGTAAATCACTCTGTCTTTAACATCCTTCATTTCCAAGACTTCTAAATCTTCATCACTTTACATATACACCAATCTCTTGATTGTCATTTCTTGCAATGACCACCTCACCATCAATGTAAACTTTCAATACTTTATAGAAAAAATCCATCATCGCCACCCACTTCTAGACATCGATCAATGGTCAAAATTGGCGATCCTGGCAAATTTAACCATTCTCTGGAATACAAAAACTCATACCAACTCCAGTCTGGGGCATTTGAACCGCTAACAGGACGGCTGCAATTATAGATAGAATGGGCATGAAGCTAGCCACCATTCCTAATGACCGCCCCCGAGTTGCAAAAAATCCATAATTTTCTAACCCATTTTCTTTTTGCATCTCCCTTATCTTTTTCTCCCATTTCTCACGAATTTTTAAATCTTTAATTTCCTTGACCACCTCTAACAAATCATTGACTTCTAAATCTTTCAATACTTCCGTCAGCGCTGTCATTTCATGATTTTCTAATTCTTGCGAGCTGCCATGCATTTTCTCTAACGCTTCTAATACCGTTATTTTATCTTTATTGACCAATCCATCCTCACCACTGAACTGGTCTATCATCAACATCGTATTGAACTTATCTTTCAAATCTTCAGCACTCAGTTGTGCGCTCACTTCTGAACTGGTAGTGATTTTTACAATCTTAGGTTCTTTCAAATTTTCTTTTTTGTCTCCATTCAGTTGATCTAAATCTCTTTTAAGCACCAATTTCTTCAAATTCTTACAACCTGAAAATGCCGCACTTCCAAAGTCTATACCGTCTCGTGTTGTGCATTTAACATGTTTCAAATCATAACAATCTTGAAACACCCCACTTCCTATATAGCAACAATTTTTGTCAAAAGTAAAACTTTCTATGCCTGATTCCGCAAACGCACCACTTCCCATTGTGCGAGCCTTGAGATTGATAACACCTTTTAGCTTTTTACACCTTCTGAATGCCTCTTTGCCTATCCGAACTGGCTTTGTACCTTCTTGTATTTCCAAGTCCTCTAGATTTATGCAACCTGAAAATGCCATACAACCAATTTCTTCTAAACTATTAGGCATACCTACTTTTTTCAATTTTGGGCAATCTTCAAACGCCCTATTATCAATGTATTTTATCCCCTCTTGAAGCAACACCTCTTCTAATTGCTTACAACCTCTGAACGCTTCACTATATTTTTCCACACTACCAGAAATGATTATTTTACTTAGGCATTTCATGATCTTAAATGAATCACACTCTATCTCTTCCACCCCGTTCGGAATAATAATCGTTGTTACTCCTTCAGGTACTTGTCTGAGAAATTCTGTGCTAACCTTTTTTACAACTGGCATTTCCCAAACTTCCTCTTCGACGAATCTTTTTATCATAGTCACCTCCTTACTTAATTTATCTTAAAAAATACTCTCTCTATGATTATGATACCAATACTTTTTCGCATGTACCCAAACCAGTACCCATTATGCTTTTTTGTTCTACAATGACCTCACTAAATAGACACCTGATAACAATGACTGCCACTACACTCACCACTTATTCGGTCTTATCGTACTTGTTTGACTTTAACCCTGCAACCCCCTATCTGTCCTCATGCTTTTCTTCACAGCCCAATGATCAATATACATGCCAGCTTTACCATCCTCACTATCTCTCAAACATCAATACCCCCTATGCCTTTGATGATGCCAATATCTAGAACAATCTTCACTTGACATCTTCATTGCTTTATACCAATTGATCAAATCATTGACATCATTCCCCATATCTTGAACCGGCCAAGAGCTCTTTATGGCATCATGCATTGTTTCTGATATCTCATCGATCCCAGCCTCTTGTAACATCTGTAAATATCTCACCATAAAATTTGAATTACCGTAATAATGCTGATAAATCTCCTTTACACTACGCTTCTTCCATTTTAGTACATCCTTTTTCCTCTTTTCCTGCTCATGATCATACGCTCTAGAAATGTACTGTAAGGCCTCTGCATTACCGACACCGGTCTTCACCGCTGCACGTACCACAGGTGTTTTTTCTATGTCTGTCAAATACTTCACGCTATTTGAATCATTAGATACTGCTGCAACACGAAACCACTCCTCTTTCCTGATGCCCTTGGGAACATATAGCATTGCGTCTTTCGGACCAATATTACTACACAATGCCAATAAACATAATGACTCTGATCGCATCATTTCTGGGACATACATTAGAACATCTCCCCCCCACTTCTGTGCCACCAGAGACAAAACACACATCTCCTCAGATATTAAGTTTTTTGGCACATACTTTAATACTCTGCCATTTCTATGTACAGCAATTGTGCACATCACTTTTGTTTTCATATTATCTGGGATAATTGCCAAAACCTCTCCAAGGCAACTCACTGCCAATATACACAACTCCTCTGTCATTTGATCGTATGGCACCTGCTCTAATCGCCAAGGATCGTCCTTTATCATGCAAGATAAATCCATATCTTCATCCTCAGATACATTCTCGTATCTCCCTGAGCTTTGATTGACTCCACTACTCAGCCTGTCAGAATCTTGGCTTTCTTCTCTACCCTCCTGATTGTAACCACTGTTTTTTACCTCTGAGCTCTTTTCCCCTTCTCCTGATGTACTCGTTGGTAATATTCGCTTATCTTGCTTGCCAAAGCACCCTTTCAAAAAATACATTACTATTCTATACATTTTACACTTTTTACTTTAGTTATACTAAGTTTATCAGACTGTTACTAAAAAAACCATAGACACAGATCTTCAATTCCCAGACTACTTCCGTGGTAACTGGTTGTTGACTTTCTTCTAGGCTTGCATTTGTGCTTTTTATTATGTCTCCATAGTATATTTAATATCAAAAAAGTAGCATCTCTTTTTGACGAGTGTCAATACTCTAACTCGCATCACCCAGATTGCTACACATTTTGTCTTTTTTGCGCTACAATGGTCCTGAGTAAATATATATCTGAGCATACCAATGACTGTCACTACAAACCCGACCCTAACACAATCTGAAATACAACACGCCATGAGCATCATCAACGCAGCATTTGCATCCCCTCGAGAATCATGGAATACAGACACAGAAAAAACCATACACACTGCCATCTCTCTTCTTGATTCCGGCGCACTGCGCATCTCGCACTGTGTCGATGGCAAGTGGCAACACAATAGTTGGTTACAAAAAGCCATCCTGTGCTATTTCAAACTCACAAACAATCGCAATAACCAAAATTCTTTTCTCCACTACAAAGATAAGATTGACAGCAAATTCTCCCACACACCCATCGATCAACTTGCCTGTCGAGTTGTTCCTCCCACCCATGTGCGCTATGGTGCGTATATAGGCGCTCAATGTGTTTTGATGCCTTCGTTCATCAATATTGGAGCCTATGTCGATGACCACAGTATGATTGACACTTGGGCCACTGTCGGCTCATGTGCTCAAATCGGCAAACATGTACACATCTCTGGCGGTGTTGGTATTGGGGGAGTTTTAGAGCCTGTTCAAGCCTCTCCAACCATCATCGAGGATCATTGCTTTATCGGCGCAAGGTCTGAAATAGCAGAAGGCGTATTGGTTAAAAAAGGCGCGGTCATTGCTATGGGAACATTCATCAGCCAAAGCACTAAAATATATGACCGTACCAATGGACAAATCTCTTATGGCACCATTCCAGAAAATGCAGTTGTTGTTCCCGGATCCCTACCCAGTAAAGATGGCTCTCATCAACTGAATGCTGCCATCATCGTCAAATATGCCGACCTTAAAACTCGAGAAAAAACTGGAGTCAATGAAATATTGCGTGATTTTTAAACACTTGAATGCTTATCTCTCACACTGCCTTGTGAAAATCTTTACGAGTATACGGATTGTTGTATTTTGCAGACAAATCTAACTCATTCAATGATCTTGATATCTAGAGCGCATGTTCGTACTCATTGGCTAAACGCGTCAATCAATGTGGTTATACTTATGGCTATTGGCCTTCAGCTGATGATCATGATACCTATGAATCCAAATTTTTTTAAATCTCATAACCAACGGACGCTATGCCTTTTCATCCACTTCCAGGCTTTTAAATCACTCATCATCTTGTAGCATTTTTATGTACAATGATATCCCAGTTTTAACTGATAGGGATTAAGCTAGATTTGGCCCCACCTTCCACTTCTAAATCTTTGTCAAATAGCCCCAATCCCAACCGGCACAAAGCTATGTCAAGGCCTGTCTTAGTCACTCCAGAGTCTGTTGTGGTCATTTCAGGACCTGGATTATTTGAATCCTTCATGGCCATACAAACGCTCATGAAATCACATAGGGTTAAACTTTCATCATGAAAGCGTTTTAGCATCACTTCAATCTTTTTATTTAAGTCTTCATCTGCTTGCTGTGTGGGCATGTTAGATACTTCTGCGGCGCCTCTCAAATCACATGTGTGAGACAGTGGATCATCTCCTGCATCTTCCGTGACTTCTCTTAACCCATCTAGAAAACTGCCACACCATTGAACCCAATCATTTTTTCTTTCTAAGCTTTTGATTTCTTTCACCACTTTTAATATATCTGGCAATGATAACTCTTTTGATGCTCTCATTAATTCAGATATTTTATTTTTTTTTGGGAATTGCCCTGTATGTATTCTCTCTAGCACTTTTAATAGCGGTATTTTTTCACTCTTAACTCGCCCGTCCTCTCCACTAAAACGGTCCGTTTCAAGCATCTTATTAAACTTATCTTTCAAATACTCACTACTTGCTTGTATGTGCACTTGAGAACCGGGTTGAATACCTATAAATTCACGCTCTTTCAATGCGGCTTGCTCATCTCCAGAAAATTGATCATAATCATCTGAAAGTACTAATAATTCCAAATTGTAACAGTGCGAAAACATTGATTGGCTATGATGCACTTTGTGTGGTGGCAATATCACTTTTGTTAAATTCTCACAACCTTCAAATGCAGAGACACCTACCCTACCCATTGTGGGCCAAAAGTAATTAATATAAAAGCTTTCTATGCCTGATCGTGTAAATGTACCAGAGCCTATCCAGTTGGTCTTTAGATTGCTTATGTCTTTTAGACTTTCACAACCCTCAAAGGCAAAATCGCACATCGAATCCACCTTTAATTCAGTGCCTCCCGGTGTTTTTAGCGTTTCTAGGTTTTGGCAACCTTGAAATGCCCTGAGGCCTATCTCTTTTAAATTATTGTTGATATTTACTTTTTTTAAGTTTCTACAGTTTTGAAACGCTTCATCATCAATGCGCTCCAGCCCTTTTTCAAGTATCACTTCTTCTAACGTCTGACAGTTTCTAAACGCACCAGCCCAACTGTCTCGAATGCAATTCTTTTTTATACTACCCGGAATAACCACTTTCTTGAAATGCGCCAATTCAGAAATATTGAATGCTCCATCTTCTATCTTTTCCACTCCGTCTGGAATGATAATCGTTGTTGTTCCTTGTGGCGCTCGTTTGAGAACTTCTCTGTTGACCTCTTTCCCATCTGGCATTGGCATTTCCCAAACTACCTCCGTGGGAACTGGCTGTTGGACTTCTTCTAAACTGCCTGCATTTGTGCTTTTCATTATGACTCCATAGTATATTTAATATCAAAAAAATAGCATCTTTCTTTGACGAGTGTCAATACTTCAACTCTCACCAACTAGAAAGCTTAAACACCATCACCACACTTTTTTGATCATGATTTTAACAAACTTCTTTGCAGGCATTGATTGAGCCATTACCCCTATACAATCAGATAGTCTTCAATATTGACAGAATAAATATGGACTGCTAATATCCCCTCACTATAAAATACCATCTACTATGCCAGGCTCCCTGACACCCAAG
The DNA here is from genome assembly GCA_036121365.1 of Pseudomonadota bacterium. Lineage (GTDB taxonomy): Bacteria > Pseudomonadota > Gammaproteobacteria > Comchoanobacterales > Comchoanobacteraceae > UBA7916. Next base: position 14,340 of record JAZAFR010000001.1, read on the forward strand.
AAAAAGAAAGCACCAGCAGCACACCCTGTACAAAGTTCACTTTATCAAAATATCCTTGCTGCGTGGACCGGTGGTGACCCTCGCTCTTTCTTGTCAAATATCCACCAAGTTCTTATTGGCCAGAGTGAACCTTTTCCAAAACAACAATTTGAACAACATCTATCCTCTATTTTTTCATTTTTATCATCCAAACCTCTGAGTCCTGAAAATCAGCATATGCTACTGTGTGCTCTGTTAAAACTTTTTGATTTTCTTCCCTCTGTCGCGCCATATGATGACAAATACGCCTCCCCTTTTACTGAAGAATCAAATCAATTGAGTAAAATACTCACTGATATCATTGCCTCCTACGCGCAATTAACAGGCCATCCCCTATCAACAGCAAAACTTGACGTCATATGCCTTTTTCATCCCATTTTCTCCCCTTTGATAAAAACCTTTGAACAAAACCTTTCTCAACATGTAGCTCTTTTCGAAACATCATATATTTCAATGCTTGGCTCTACTTATACCTTTCACTTGCTCTATCATCACTTCTCAATTGAAGATTCTATTTGTATTTTTGAGTCAAATAAAGCACGTGACGACGCATTAAAACAAATTTCAAAACACCGATTTCATCTCAGAGTTCTGTTTAGAGAGCTGATTGAATCTTATCGTTCCATGTTTCAAATAATTGATAGTCAAGACTCTTCTTACATCCTTTTTAGAGAGTCTTTAGTATCACTGTGCAAACATTATTCTTCAATTGATCCTCTTGAAGCTTCTGCATATATTCACCAAATCGATGTCGTACCTGACTCAAGAAAAGTCTCAAATCATGAGTTGGATCTTTTTATTCTAGCAGTCTATCTGTGTATCAAAAACCCCAAGCCTCAGACCTTTGAAAAAGAGGCACCAGTAACGATCAAACAAGACATTTTAAAAGTTTTCCAGTTCCTGAAAAAACAGCATTCTAAAGTCATTGAAAAATTCTTTTGCCTACTTGCATATCATTTTGATCTTCTTACCTATGAATCCTTGATTCTCTCTAAAGATCCTATTTTTCATGTTGAGCTGCTCCATGCGATTTTGCAACTTGCCCAATCCCTGCCTCATCTTCAGATCTCACTCCTAGATACCCAAAAAGTTATTGGAGATATGGGCTTATTTTCTAAAAGTAAAACTGCACCTTCTTGTCTGTTAGACCACTATCACCTATCCATTCCTCAGATGCCAACTATTCGTCATGATATTGCATCTAATATTATCTGTGTCGAAACCTCCGTTTTCATCTACATTTTGCTTGATGCTTTGATGTTCATGGTGAGACATCCATCCACTTCTTTATCCCCTTCCTTGGGAGGCGCCTTGATGGAACTCTTTGAACTTCTTGATAATCAATTGCATGCTAAACTGACTTACACTCTTGTTTTTTCAATGCATCAATACCTCTCTTATCTCACATTAAAACGTTTGAGTGGCTGTACTCAAGCAGAGGATGGCTCATCAAACCCGTTTTTAAGAAAGCAGATCAACCCTGATATCTTTGAACTCTTGTCCCGCTTCTCGTGTAAACTACCAGCTGAATCCGAGCATTCACAAACACTACTTTCTCTGATTAAAAACTCTATGTTTCCAGATATAGAAAGTTTTCTCTGTAGTTTAGAAGATGATGATGAGTCAGATGACGATGAGACGCACTTCAGCCAACCCTGCATTGAACAAATTTTGTTCAACTTATGTACTCTAAACCTTTTTTCCATAGACCATCAGTCCCTGCTTACCCATTATCAGAAAGCGCTTAAGACCATCAAGACAGATTACACCGATACCATTGGTATTGCTATGGGTTTTTCTGAACCTCACTCTCTAATGATAGTGCTCATAGATGATCTCCTAAATTGTTATGCTTGCTTTTGTAAAATCTGTGATTTATCAACTCTAGAAAGTCAGACACATGGGTTGTGCAAAGACTTTTCATCTTTTATTCGAGATAAAATCTGTGAGCCCGTTGTAAATATCACCAACGATGAACACTGGGTGAAATTCTATCTTAAACTACACGATAAACTTTTAAGACATGATGATCCAATGTATTTACTCATGTTGTGCTACCAGCAGCAATTACAGACTGCACCTTCTACACAGTTATTTCAACTCATTGAAAATATCTGTTCTTCCTTGGACCGACGTCTCATAGATGAACAGGATCCCATTCACAACAATACAGACATCCAAGCGCTACATACATTTCTCAAACAATCTATCTCTAACACTCTACCCAATCACCGATTCACACCCAAACAAACTGATAACTCTTCTGAACCTACTGGCAAACCCCCATTGCATGAGACAACACACTCTGCTGGTTCGTCTTCATCTGCGACTAGACAGCGTAGCTCATATTCATCGCTTACCTTCTCAATATGACCCATTTCAATCATCATCTGAACATTCACTGATCAATATAAGCAAAGAAAAAAACTGGCACCAATGCCTAAAACCATGAGCTCCCCTCTGTGGACTTAGATAAAACAATTATCATATTATTTATATATTAAGGGTTGAGTCAGTTGTATGAACTCGCATGGCACCTTCATAAACCACACTTTAATTCATCATTTATCCAATGGGATTCTGTTTTATCTAATGAAATCGCCAGTTTTCAATTTTAGGGTTTTGAACAAGGTTCGACTGCTTGTCCAGATCTGTCTCCTGAAGATTCCTCAAATAAGCTTGTACGAGATAAAGAAAGGTCCTCACGAGAAGCTTCACTAACCATAATGCCAGAGGTTTGTTGCGATTCTAATGTCTTAGCCAACTCCACCATAGATTGCTCTAGCAACTTGACAAGCTCTGGGGAACTGGCTTCGCAACGCCCACTGTAAATCGCTTCGTTACCGTATAAGACACGCATTGAATGTTCGCAACGTTCACTGAAAATCTCTTTATTACTATGTATGAGCTGTATTGAATGAGCAAATTTTATTGGTTCATTTATGGCTACTTGTTTACCATAGCGTGCAGCCTCAAGTGTGTATTTATCCAAATTAGGTTGTTCAATATATTCAGATAGATCTTTAATTTTTTGTTTACGTCGTGAAATATGTTCGTATCCAATACCGCAGTGAAAGATGATACTTATCTGCGCATTATTTTTTTTGATTTGTTGCAAAAAGTGTGTAGCTTTTTGATTAAACTCTTCAATATTAAAAGTCTCAGGCAACTCGTCTATTCTGATTGACATAGATTCCGATACAAATTTAGATCGATCTGTTGGGTCGCTTGAGTTATGTTCTTCGTCGATCACCCCGATAACCCTTAAAATTGAAGACCTGTCCTTGAGTGAATTTGAATTTACTTGCTGTGTTTCAATGTACATTTTGTTTATTCTTAAGTGGATATCACGCATTCTGCTTTAGACCTTAGACTTTAATTGACTCAATGTCAGTTTACTTTAAAAATACACTTTAGGCAACTTATCAATTCTGCAGTATTGATCTGATCCATTAAAATCTATTACCACCCACTGAATGCCAAATGACTACTTTTGTTAAAGATTGCATTAAAATGCCATAAAATTTGGCCAAAATCATGTCTTCACTTGCATACTCTCTCTCTATCAGTTATAAAACAATGAGCTTTAACAAGGATTTATTTTATGGTCTCTGTCAAAAATGAAGACATTCAACGCATCATTGATCTTGTCAAATCCAATGGCATTGAAGAACTTGAGATTCAAGATGGAAAAAAAGTTGTCAGAGTGCGCGCAGTGTCCCAGACCATTTCCGTTGAAACTGGTCCAAAGATTCAAACTCAATCGACCACTAACCCAGAATTGACTAAAAGCCATGATACAGGAACACCTGTGACAGCCCCCCTTGTTGGTACTGTTTACTTATCCCCCTCCCCTGACCAAAAACCATTTGTTCAAGTTGGAGACACTGTCAAGAAAGGCCAAACACTATGCTTGATCGAAGCCATGAAGACATTCAACCATATCAAATCGCCGCACGATGGAAAAATCACAAAATCTTGCATAAAAAATGGCCAAACAGTAGAATTTGAGCAAGATCTCTTCTTACTGTCGGATCAATAATCACAACCTGAGATACTCTTATGATTAAACGCTTACTGATTGCCAATAGAGGTGAAATTGCCCTCAGGATTATTCGTGCATGCAGACAACTGAACATTGAAACAGTGTCTGTTTATGCCAAAGGCGATGAAGATTCCTTGCATTGCCGCTTAACAGACCAATCTGTCTGCATTGGCCCTCCTGGTTCTGGAACGTATATGAATATCGATGCCATCATATCGGCTTGTGATATCACAGGCGCTGACAGTGTTCATCCTGGGTATGGATTTCTTGCTGAAAATGCTGACTTTGCCAGAGCTGTTGAAGACAATAATCTCACTTTTATTGGCCCGTCTTCTCATATCATCAATGCTATGGGGCATAAAATCAATGCCATCTCAATGATGCAAAAACATGGCCTTAAAACCATTCCTGGTTCTCTTGCATCACTACCGCAATGTCCATTAGAACAGTCTAAAATTGCTGAAACCATTGGCTACCCTGTGCTGCTCAAGGCTGCAAGCGGTGGTGGAGGAAAAGGTATGATGGTTGTCTCTCAACCAGATTCCTTATATTCATCTATAGAAAAGATACGTTCTGAATCCATTCAATCTTGGGGCAATGATCACATTTATATGGAGAAATATCTACGTCACCCAAGACACATTGAAGTTCAGATTCTGGCAGACTCACACGGCAATGTTTTGTGCATTGGGGATCGCGATTGCTCTGTGCAGAGAAGACACCAAAAAATCATTGAAGAAGCCCCTGCCATTGATATCACACCACAATCAAGAGAAGCGCTTTATGCAATCTGCAAACGCGCTATGCAAAAAATTGGCTATGTGGGTGTAGGCACCATTGAACTACTCTACGAAAATGGCAACTTTTATTTCATGGAGATGAATACCCGCATACAAGTAGAGCATCCCGTTACAGAAATGTGCACAGGGATAGATCTCATTACTCAGCAAATACTGGTTCACTATGGACAGAAACTCTCAATTCAACAATCCAATATCTCTTCAAAAGGACATGCCATTGAATGTCGCATCAACGCTGAAGATCCACTCACTATGCAGCCTAACCCAGGAGTCATAAAGCAAGTTCACTTCCCTGGCGGATATGGCGTTCGTGTTGATAGCCACATATATTCAGGTTACAGAGTCAGCCATCACTATGACTCTTTAATTGCCAAAATCATTGTCCATGCTCCCTCCCGAGAAAAAGCCATCAAAGCCATGTCTCAAGCTTTGAAGGAAACACACATCTCAGGCATTAAAACCAATATAGCCTGTCATCAACAGATTCTTCAGAATGATGACTTTACCAAAGGCAAACTACATACCCATCTTCTAAATTCTTTACAACAAGTTACTAAGTCTACCAACGAACAACCAGCATAATATTATGGCACCACGATACAACCCAAATGGATTTTTGGCGTGAACAGGCAATCGAAAACTTACTTTTTAGTAAAATGTTCATGGGACCTAGACCACTAAAATCCACAGCAATCATGATTTCTCTTCTCACCACACAACCACCTCATGGTTCATCTTAAACATTTCTGCAGCAAAATTGTTTTTCGTACTCTTTATATTTTCTTGCAACGTTTTACATGTATGGTATAATTTTGTTATTCATAATTTAGGTTTTTAGTGTGAGAAGTAGTAAAGATTCAGTTCACTGGGGTTGGTACAGCGCAGCTTTTTTAAGTTCTTTTATTATGGGGATGAGTGCATTTGTCATCTCTTTTAATTTCATGATTGGAAAAGTGCCTTTGCTTTTTGTATTTGTATGCGCTGCTTCTGGCATGCTTCTGAATATGACATTATACTGGATGGATAGCGCACAAAAATTGGCAGGGTTTTATCACGATATCCGAAAAAACCCCAGGTTGCTACTGACTACAGAATCGCTTACCAGTATCATCTCTGCATTGTGTGTTGGCTTTTTGGCCTTAAAGTCTTATTTGGATCAATTTTCATCTCTACAATCATCAACTTTGGCCTTCTTGCCATTTATGAGTATTGCGGTTGCTTTTAGCTTGGCCAATATCATTAGTACATTTGTTTTGTACTACTCCCCTGAAGACTCGGACGTATCTGCACAAAAAATGGGGACAGATAAAAAATCCAAAGATCAAGACGTCAAGCAATATCTCAGTAAACAGAGCTCTGCTCTCTTCAATTCAATTAAAAATACGCCACTCTCAAAACACTTGTCTAATTCGATTGCCATTTCACAAAGCGCCCTGTATGCATTTACCAATTACATTTGTATTTTTCAAATACTCACACTTGTGATACCAAGCATGACTTTAACTGCTATCATGATCGGTGCTTTATTTTCCGTCCCTCTCTTCTTTTCAGAATGCAAGTTCAATATACCAAAAATGCAAAAGCTACCGAATCTAATCCAACGCAGACAGTGGACTAGACACCGTAAAATTCAAGCATCGCTATTTAGCCTTGTGCTTGCTAATAGTTTTGCAAATGGCTGGATTTCTCTTGGAGGATTGATTGGATTATCTCCTGCTATCACTTATCTGATTGTTGCCATCGGATCAATTGTTTCACTCTCGGTGATGCTTTCAAACCTTGATGATATAAACAATCTTATCTTTCGTTTTGCTGACAATCGTTATCGAATTATTCCAGAAAACACTGAAGATACTTACAAAATGGTCAATGGTGTACTGCAATTGCTGTTTGTCTCTTCTGGCCTGTTTTTGATACTCAACCCCGTGGCTTTTCATGCATCCTTTGCACTGTCACCCATTGCGACATCTTTGGTACTTTGTGGCTTTTGTTGTTCCGTTATTCCTGATGCTGTCTATAACCTTGGCCAACAATACCAACTGAAATTTTCAAAACCAACGACTCAAGAAGACAAACCTACACTCAACAAGAAAAACGATGATACGGGATCAGTCGTATCTAATATAGGCATCTTTGGTCAAGCGGCAAAGGCCGCATGTGCTCTGGGAGTTCGAACCGTCAGTGCTACAGAGCAGCTATTTTTCTCTAGGCGTGTAGGCAAGTAGCGCTATTGACTATAGAACATAACGATAAACCAGCCTCTAACAGATACACACACGATATAAAAGCTGTCATTACTGACTGGTGTGGGACCATTGAAGGCAATGTCAAATCTAGACTGGACTCTATTCTGTCCACTTGCCAATCACTCAACTTACCCATCCCCGCACAATCAACTCTAAAAGACATTTCTGGAATGTCACTGTCCGAAAGCCTCTCCTGTATTCTGCCTTCAAATGAAACAGCCCTGAGAAAACAATTTATTGCTTACCATCACCATTTGCAAAAAACCCAAAAGAACAAACTCATTGCCAGTATGGAAACCTTGTCCTGGCTAAAACAACACACCAGATTTTGCCTTTTCACTAACGGGTCGACCCCCTATGTTGCAAACAAACTCAAACATTATCAGCTCCAATCTCTGTTTGAAATCATTGCCACTTCTGATGACTACCCTGATAAACCAGCACCTGATATGCTCATAGACATTTCTAACCAGCTGGAAATACCGCCTTCATCCTGCCTTGTTGTTGGAGATCATCTATTTGACCTAATGGCTGCAAACTCTGCAAAAATGCCTTGTGCCATTGTTCAATCTGGTGCTTTAGACAAAGAAAACTTTTCAACTCTCTTTCCCCAACCTCTGCAATTTTGTCAGGATATTAATGACATTCCAAAATTGATTCAATCCATTAATCATTAATGTCTTGTAATTTAAAAACTGAACTCAGATACACGCTAATTTTAATCTGCTCACTTCTGAATTCTTCACTGGGATTTTCAATACATAAAGGAAAAACTACCATCTAATTCTTAATTTACTAGATAATATAAACCAGCATGTAATGTCAGATTGGTGAAGATCGCTGCAACCACATCATCCATCATGACTGCATGAGCCCCCCACTTGGCGCGCTCAAATAAAATTATTGGCCATATTTTTGTAATATCCAAAAACCTAAATAGCACAAAACCCAAAACGATATTCAATGTAGTTACCGGAATGAATAATAATGAACACAGCATTCCTACAACCTCATCACTCACAATGGCACTGTGATCACATTTTATTTTTTTATATGTTTGACAGCATGCATACCAGGAATAAACGACTATCATGCCTATTATTGGAACTTGTACCTGAGGCATAAATATATCTAGCGATACGTAAATGAGAACGCCTAACAAACTTCCCATCGTTCCAGAAGGCCATATAAAACCCAAACCTAAGCCAAAACTCCACCAATCATGAAATCTAATTTTGCCACTGTCTCTCAAACTTCTCTTCCTTGGATTTTATTACTGATACTATCCAGTACAGCATTGATGAATTTGTAGCCACCTTCTGCACCATACTCTTTTGCAATTTCAATGGCCTCGTTGATCGCAACTTTGTGTGAGATTTCTGTTACTAACATTTCTGTTACAGCCATTTGCAATATGGCAATCTCAACATCCGTGTTCTCTGATCTTTTACTTGGTGTTTGACATTCTTGTATCATGGCATCAATTTTGTCTTTATTTTCTAGATAATCCTCTAATAATTGCTTTGCATATGCAAAATCAGCATCCCCTCCATCGGTCACTTTTTTCTGCAAAGCTGAAAGATCAATCGAGCCCTCAGTAATTTTTGTGGCATACAACGCACTGAATACTATTTTTCTTGCCATTCTTTTTTTATTGAATTTTTTTCCTATTGGTTTGGTCATTTTTTATTCCTCTTCTACAATTTTTTCTTCCTGCATGTCATTGATGAATGCACGAAATGATTCAATATTTTCAAAGCTTTGATACACTGATGCGAACCTCACATAGGCGACTTGATCTTCCTTTTTTAAAGCTTTCATGATGATATTGCCAATTTCTCTACTTGTGATCTCATCTTCTGATTTTTGACAAATCTTCTCTTTGATCTGCACCATTAATTTTTCGAATCTGTCTGAGCTCACGGGTCTTTTTTCCAAAGCTCTAGACACACCTCCCCTTAACTTCACTTCACAGAACTGCCTGCGACCACCATCTTTTTTGACCACTCTTGGGTATCTGACTTCAATGTACTCCCTCGTTGTAAAACGATACTGACAGGCCAAGCACTCTCTCCTCCTTCTTATGATGGCGAGTTCTCCTGACAGTCTTGAATCAGTCACTTTCGTCTCTTTTTCCTTACATCGAGGGCACCACATTTTTTACTTCCTCATTGGTATAAAGGGTGATTCACACATAACTGCTGAACCCTCTCTTTTAGCTCTTCCATAACATCTTGATTATCCATATTTTTTAAGCACTTGTCAATCAGATAGGCTATTTCTTTTGTTCCCTCCTCTTTAACCCCTCTTGTGGTGATTGCGCAGGTACCTATCCGTAGACCACTTGTCACAAATGGAGAGCGCTTGTCATTTGGCACTGTGTTTTTATTTGTAATGATACCAATCTCTTCGAGAGCCCTTTCTGCATCTTGTCCTGTGATATTTTTTTCAGTTAAATCCACTAAGAATAGGTGTGTATCCGTTCCATTTGAAGTGATTTTATAGCCATACTCTTTTAAGTGATTGCATAAATCTTTAGCATTTTTCATCACCTGCTTTTGATACACTTTGAACTCTGGCTGCAGTGCCTCATGAAACGCAACCGCTTTTGCAGCGATTGTATGTATCATAGGCCCACCCTGCAAACCTGGAAAAATTGCTTGATCAATTTTTTTTGCCAGCTTCTCATCTTTTGGAACCATGATCATACCACCTCTTGGTCCACGCATGGATTTGTGCGTGGTTGTTGTAATGACATCTGCATACTTAGATGGACACGGAAATAAACCCGCTGCAATCAAGCCTGACACATGCGCAATGTCTGCAAGCATCCTCGCTCCTACCTGATCACATATTTGTCGCAGTCTTTTCCAATCAATCGTCAATGCATATGCTGAATATCCTGCAATGATTAACTTGGGCTTGCTTTCCTTTGCAATCCTCTCTATTTCATCATAATCCAATACCTCAGTTTTGGAATTTAGCTGATAAATCACCGGTCTATAATATTGACCAGATATATTTGCCTTGCACCCATGTGATAAATGTCCACCGTGCGCCAAATCCAGCCCCATAAAACAATCCCCTGGCTCTAAAATTGCCTTAAAGACCGCTAAATTGGCTTGTGATCCGGAATGAGGCTGCACATTCGCATATTTCACATTGAATAATTCACATGCCCTATCTATGGCCAACTGTTCCACCTCGTCAATGAATTGGCACCCAGCATAATAACGCTTTTTGGGATACCCTTCTGCATATTTATTTGTCAACACACTGCCCTGTGCCTGCATTACGGCAGCACTGGTATAGTTCTCAGATGCAATTAAGACTATATTATTCTGCTGCCTTTTCAACTCTTCTTTCAGTAGATTTGTAATCTTCACATCATCACTTTCTCTATTTATGCTTTCCATTCTTATCCCTCCATCATCTCAATAACCAATCATAACAAATGTTTATTTTCAGTGCAAAAAATACGTGAAAAATACTGCCAAAGTATTCTCTTTACTTCCGGAGAGACTATAATCTGAGCCAGTGTCGGCATCATCACGATGATTGCCTTGTCATCATCAATCTGCATTGACTGTATGATTGAGCCCTCTTCTGTTCCTGCTTCTTGTTCCTCTTTGGTTTTCACCCAATCCTGCTTTCCTATGAAACACCAAACTGGTGTTTTGTTTTGCTGCAGTATTTCATTCATTTTCCCTTGGGATTCGACTTCCTCCAACTCTAGCATCATCGACTCAAATATCGAAGTCAGCAGCCTGTTTTCTTCACTTGTCTCTATTTCGACAATCACTGCACCGCAGATTGCGTCTGACCCTTTGCTCACTACACGAAAGAATGACACATCCCGCTCAACATTCATCTTGTATAAATCTATGCCAAGTATTGCGTGTTTAATTTTTTCCTTCCATTTGATGGCATTTACTTTCACTGCGTATACCCATTATCGTTAGGAAATCAGCGTAACACATATCCACGTCTATTCCTATAATTTATTAAGAATTCTGTTTTTTGTTTTTTGCTCTATGCGATTTCTCACCAATGCGTTATACTGTGTCATTATTATCGTTTTTTCTGTTATGTTGGTGTTGATTTTTACAATTATCTTTATGACTTCAGCAGTTTTTTCTCAAACTATAGATATTGTATTTTCTGACAATGTTCCCAAGCAAATTCAAGAAAACAGTCGCCTTCTAGTCAATCAACGTATTTTCCTACTTGACAAGCCTCTTACCGAATTTCGAGTACAGCAGCTGTCTATCTCTATTGCCTCTTTAATTGAGCAGGCAGCGCAACCCTATGGCTATTTCCAATCTAAAGGCCAAGTAAAACCCATGTCAACTAGTCAGAAACTGGTTTATTCTGCTCACTGTACAATGAACGCCCCTGTCAAAGTTCGCTCGTTTAATATTCACATTTCTGGCCCTGGTAAATCTGTCGTTGAGCCTCTTCTTTTAACACCAAAGGACTCTCCCAAAATTGATGCCATCTTCTCTAGTGATTCATATGAAGCGTCAAAGTCTCAACTACTGAATCTTTGTCACAGAGAGGGATATATCAACGCCTCTACAAAAAATTCAAAGATCAACATCAATCCAGATTCTAAAAATGCTGATATTCTCATCGATGTAGAAACGGGCCCTCTCTACTTATTTGGACCAATTGAGATTAACCAAAATATCTACAATAAAGATTATTTACGCTCTTTAGCAGACTATCACAGTGGAGAACCCTACAATGACGCCATGATTTCTAAATATAGAGACAATCTAGAATCCACTAATTTATTCAATTATGTCAATGTTATTCCCTTTAGCTCTGACAAGAAAAAACAGAATATCCCAACTCAAATTTTTTATGATCCGATTGATAAAACTCAGTACGGAGTAGGCGTTGGTTATAGTACTGACTCAAACTTCTTTTATAGTGCTAATGTTGTCAGAAACCGCATCAATCAATATGGTATGCGCCTCAATACTGAATTACTCTCAAGCTCTGACTATAGCTATGCCATCTCTACTCTTTCTATTCCTAAAAGACACCCCACTAAAGACTATTATAATTTTCAAGTAGGATACAAACAAGAGTATATTGAATACGTAGGAACAGATAAAAACATCACCACCTCTTTTAGTCATATCTTTAATCATCAAATCAATGAAAAAAAAATCGTCCGTAGAGAAACCTCTCTAAACTATTCCCTGGATCATTCAAAATTTGACAACACCAACACAACAACCATTCATTTTTTATATCCCAGTATTTGGTACGACATTTATCTCAAACACCCTGAAAACAATGTTAGCCTTTATCTAAAACACCAACTCTCTGCAAATTTAGAAGCATTTCTTGCACCATGCGATTTTGCTAAAATCACCACTCAACAAAAAATTAACTATTCCCCTTTTGCAAGAACCACACTGCAACTGGCGCTCAAAGAAGGATATATTGCCACATCCGACTCACAGGAAACGCTTCCCCTCTCCTGGTATTTTTATACAGGCGGCTCCTATAGCGTCCGCGGGTTTAGTTACCAAAGTATTGGGGCAGATATTCATAAAACTTTTGACTATAATCATTATCTCTATACAGCATCTTTTGAAGTCCAGCAACGCTTATACCAAGACTTTTACCTCATTGCCTTTGTCGACTCTGGAGACGCCACCGATAATATTGCTCACAGTAAAGCATCCGTTTCTGTGGGCTCTGGAATACTCTGGAAAACCTTTGCGGGGAACTTAGAACTCAGTATCGCAAAACCCATCAAAAACTATTCTATCGATCCATCTATGCGGCCTCGTTTGAACATCATCCTTTCTCACCCCCTTTAATTGGAGCGCACGTTTATGACAGAATCATCTTCCTCTTCTATGCGACAAAAATGGCTCTTTATTTTTCTTTGGGGCCTGTTACTCTCTTTTGTATGCTCATTTGTATTCGTACTCACTCTTCTCTTTTCTTCAACGGGTACACAGATCACGCTTTTTGTCATTTCTTATTTTTCTTCTGTACCCATTGAATTTGAAAATCCCACTGGCACATTGTACTCAGGCATTCATATTTCTAAGGCAGATATCAACCACTCCGTCGTAGCAAAAAACATCACCATTTCTGTGCCTCACATCACTTCGCCATCTCTGGCCTTAAGCGTGGAAAGTCTCACAGTCAACCCCAACCTTGTTTCCTTTTTGTCACAACTTCCTGACTCTACTGCCAATGGCCTTGTTCAAGCAAGATCATTGACTAACATCAGCAGTGATATCGACCTTTTCAACCAATCAGTCAATACCTTGTTCCGCTTCGAAAATCTGGCCTACCGACTCCACATTCCTGCATCAGCACCTGATGGATCAACAACTATAGAGCTTTTTAGCCGTGATGAAACTGAGAAGCTCAACCTAACCGCTTCAAAAAACTTTTACAACCTTTCCATTTCTGGCAGCCTGCTCTTACCCACCGATGAGGTATTTGTATTTAATCACAGCACGCTTGACCTATCTTCGTCCTTTCCTTCTGGCAACTTGTCTGGTCGTTCTCGCACCCATCAAACCACGCTTGACCTTTTAATCAGCCCTTCTAATCAAAATAACCACTCCTTATCCTTGGTAGCCAAAAGCCCTCATGGCCATTTAAACGCTAACGGTACCATTGGCCGTCAATCCACACTTGAACTTAACCTTACTTATGATTCAATTGCACTTCTTAATGCGAAATATGCTGACAACTCTATGCGTATGACTTTCAATGGCAGCTTAAACCATCCTAAAGTTTCCGTTGACTTGGATATTGGTGTGATTTCATCTCTTGACCTGTCTATTGATAAACTCTCTGCCAAATATATGTTCAACGCTGATGACAAGACCACTGCACCCATAGGCAAACTCCAGATTGATATTGGAAAAATTCTAAACAAAAATACCATTCTCCTAAGTAAATTCTCTTTGAAAAATGACAGCGCCTCAGCAACACGATTTCAATTCTCTGCGCGTCAAGATCAATCTAAGATAGAGGGATTATTTAAGCTTCTGAATGAAGATTCTCAGTTTGGCATTCAGATTGATCAGCTTCTTTTAAATGATTACGCCCTGATTTCTGATCAATATCCGCAACTTGTCTATCTTCTTCCTAAACAATTATCATTTTCAAACCAAAGCCCGTCTCTCTCTCTCAATGGGTCATTACAAAATCAGGATCTCTATAATCTTCATCTCACGATTAGCAAGCTTCCCACAAAGATCATCCCGCCTTCATATCTTAATGCCATTTTCCCGGGCATTGAGTCTATGGATGGATCATTGAACACAACCGTTCACCTCTCACAAGAAAAAACCAATACACCATTAATTCAAGGAGACTTTACCTTTGATGTTGACTCTATTTTTATCAATTCTTTGTTAGATGACCTACCTTTTGACTCAAGCACTCACATCTCTGGAGGACAGCTATATGGAACCATTGACAAAGACTTGTCTTTGTCAGGCATTCTGAAAACTGACAGAGGTGAGCTCCAAATCAAAGCCACTTCTGCTGATGAATTCTCACGTTTCAAAGGCGTTTTAAGCGGTTCTAAATTCTCGATTGGAGGGAAAAAATCTAATATCACTTTGAATTCAGACCTCGAGTTCACCTTTGAGGATAATACTTTTTCTCTCAATGGTGATATTCTAGTTGATGAGGCCATCTATAGACTTGACTTTTATAAACCCGCATCTGTACTTCCCCTTGAAACCACAATTCAAACGACAAATGATAAAAACCAATCCCCTTCTATGGGATATCAATTCTCTCTGAATGTTGATTTAGGCCAATCTACTTTCGTTCATGTCGTCGGATTCCATGGAAAACTCACCGGAAAGCTGAACATCAGCGGATCAAATTCAAGTCAGATTCTTTCAAACGGTACGCTCTCTCTGAACAATGGTACACTTGTCATATACCGACAATCTCTACCCATTGATAGCCTTTCTCTTAACTGGTTTAATAGCGACATCACTAACCCAGATATCAATCTTAAGATCATGACCCAAGGATTGAGAAATATTGATGGAAGAGACCAAATGCAACGCTACGGACTTCGCGCTTATGGATCACTGGAACATCTCTATTTTGACTATTTTTCTAGTCCTGCATCAATGAATAGCTTTCAGATCATCACAGCATTACTCACAGACTCCTCTTTTCAAAAAAAGTCAAATGTTGAATCGCTCGACCAAACTTTGAACACTTACCATCTCAGTAATAATAATTCTCAGCTTTCTGAGATTGCAGACATCCTTAATGCCATCAAGAGCATTCCATTTTTTGACAATATTGACATCAGTGAAATCAACCTCGATGAATCCAATGATTATGTCCCCGAAGTCAATGGCGTAACCATCACGAAGCGATTGGACAAATACTTTGCTCTACGCTATCGGATGGCTCCATATGATCAAAGATATAACAGAGTCAGCCTTGATACCAATCTCAGCAATAACTTTATTTTAACAAGTTTTGCCCAAAACGAAGGAGACCTAGGGATGGCCATTAATTATTCTGACTCCCATTAAATTTTCATGTGCTTACTGATGACTTAAGCAGTTCCAATTTACTGCAACATTGTCTTGAGCAGCATATTAAACACTTTTGTCTTTATCAGCTGAATATATGATGTTTCAGTGTTGGCAATTTAATTCACTAATATCTCAAATACTTCGATGAGCACTCATTCTAGGTTAATCGGTGATGCTTAAACCCCTTTGTGTCTAAAGAATATTACTAATCTAAACCATATGTTGACTTCACCCACCTAAGATGTTACAATATAATATATAATAATTAAGGTATGCATTATGATTTTTTATCCTAGCATTCACATCATGGAATTTTGGTTTTTATTCTTGTATATATCAGACAAAATTGTATCGACTTTTTCAAAAAAATATAGAACATCTATGCCTCAGGTTGTGAGTGGTGATATCGATCATTTCACAGAAGCTCCTCTTTTTCGCTTCTTTCTAAAAAGCTTTTTCAATATTAATCTGGGTATTTTTGGAGATTTACTTATTTTCTTACTTCCCATCTATGAATTCGTCGATAAAATTCGTCTGGACTTGACACCTTACCCGGTTTTATCCGTTGCCATCCCATTTCTTAAAATCAATCTTCTTCCAATATTATGCATACTTTGTTCATTAAATATTTTAAAAAAACTGACCAATGTTATTTTTTTTCAACCATACTTACACAGGCTAAATACTTATAAGCTCAAAAACTCTTCCCTTCCTAACCCACACCCAAAATCTATTGCCTATTGGCATAAAATCGATCAATTGCGTCGTTTTTTGAAGGACCGCCCAGTGGCTTTCTTGGGTAATGATTTTGTAAAGTCTATTGAGGGATTGTCCTATAAATCAGATGCCATTGCCACAGTTGGTAGAAGAATTGCTGCTTGTAAAGTTGATAACTTTGTGTGTGCACATCTTCCTGAAAAATGTGATTCACCACAATCATGCCCTCCTTCTTCTGGAAAAGCATTCTTCACTTCAGTTCAAGAGAAGTTTACTAGATTTTATTCACAAAAAGCGTTTGATCTATCTCAAGATTATCAAGATTCATATCAAGAATCCAAGACCTTTTTAAAACAAGCAATGCAGTCTATTAGTGACTTTTATCAAGAAGAGGTGTTGTCTTTGCCAACTGACACTCCTACCTTAAATAACCAAAATGCAGCCAGTTACTGCGCTTATAATCTTTACTCTATTGATGAGCTGTCTAAAATTGTCGCTCTTGCCTCTTCTCTTGATGGCAATAGCAAGGAAGCTTCTAGGACATATCAATCATTTATGCAACGGTTACAAGAAACGCTTGAAACAAGTTCAAACAACCCTAAAGATCCTGATGAAACACTAGGAGATTCTTTCAATGAAGCTCTGCAGAATTTGAAAAATAAGGCTCATGGTAAAAATCTTGGTGCATTTAATTTTTTCTACTCTTCAGGAAAGCCAGACCCTGAATCAAGAATATCAAGCCATCTTACAGTGCAGAAGATCATCTATAAAATCTATCAGCGTGCTTTGCAACAGCCGAAGCCAAAGCTTAAGATAGCGATTCCTCAGAAACAGCCTGGGCTGAAACCTCAGATAGCGGCTCCGCAGGAAAACAAGTCAATGTGGTTAAACTTCTTGTATTGATTTACTAACTTATGATAATAAGCATCTCACCGTGAGACCCTGAATTTTCAGGGTCTAAATTTTTAGAGTTACCTTTGCTGCTCTTTAACCCATCCGCCATCAAAAACTTTTTTACCAGTATCCAGTCTCGCTTGACAACAGCATGAAAAACCACTGATTATTTGTACGTTTTAGTATATTTTAACCACGACTTCTGCTTTACGCCACTATAAACTATTATTTTAAACAGTCAACAATTAGCTTTTTGGCGTCACTACTTGATGACCAGCCTTTAATCTTAACCCATTTCCCTTGCTCTAGGTCTTTGTATCTAGAAAAGAAATGTTCTATTTTCTTTAAGATATCATCATGCAAGTCCGTTGTCTCATTCACATGTGTGTATAAATTGGTTAATTTTGAGATGGGAACAGCCAATATTTTTTCATCATTACCTGCTTCATCTGCCATGTCTAATACACCTATCGCCCTACATGTAATCATTGCCCCGGGCTGAATGGGAAATGGACTCAACACCAACACATCTAGAGGATCACCATCATCTCCTAAAGTTCCCGGAATAAAGCCATAATTACATGGGTAAACCATTGGCGTCGATAAAAACCTATCGACCTCGAGCGTTCCAGTGTCCTTATTTAACTCATATTTTATTGGACTGCTGTGTGCACTAATCTCAATAAAAATATTAAATTCATCTGGTACATTCTTTCCCGCAGAGCCAGATTTTGTTGAAAAATGCATAAGTATCTCCCGTTTCATTATTTTCTTAGATAGGCTAACAAATTTCATCCCATACCTCAAGAACAATATTCACACTTTTAAATGCATCCTTACTTCATATTGCCCAATTTCACAAGCAACATGCAACCAAACCCATCGATATCGGCTGACTTCAATGTTTTTAAATATTTTTCATGCGATTAACATCAAACGACTCACTCATACCCAAAGCCCTAATTTGTCTTTCCTAGCTCTATTACCCCACATGCAATGCGATTGCCTGCTCCTCCTGTGGGGTCTGTCTGATAATCGTCCTTCCCTTCATGCAGAATAATCGCCACTTTTCCGATGGGACTGGACTCACTCACCCACGGAATGATTTGCTCTGCTCTGGCTTGAACGACAGGATCTTGAGTTTTTTCTTGGCTACTTGGCCTTGCAAATGCATATATATTTGCAAGGTCTCCTCGATGAAAGCCATCTTCGTTTTTTAGCCCATGTGACTTATTGTCAGGGTTGAGATGTGCCCCAGACTTCTTAAACCCATCTTGAGCATCAGAACAATCTCCATTTTCATGCACATGCATGGCATGCCAACCTGGCTCAATATTCCACAAGCTGATTTCAAATAAACTCCTCTCATCGTATAGGGATACTGAAACAGACCCAACCACCTTACCATCGACATTCAATAACTTCGTTGAGTTTGTGCTTTTAGCACCAACTGCTATGCTCACTATCAATAAGCCAATACAGATAACTTTTTTCATTACTACCCTACTTCGTATCTAAAATGTCATCTTAATGTATTTCCCCATAGAAAACAAATTCTCATCTAGGCCAGATAAAAAATTCTTCAGTCTCTCTCAAAAAAAATCATTATAAACCCCATACTGGTCGTCTTGTGTCTAGACTTTTATAAAGAATTTTTCATATATTTGAATTTATCTTAGCAACTATTTCTGGTTTTATTCAATTTTGAATCAATGTACCAATCACTTCTTTGGCATCGCTTATTATTCTACTTCATTGCCATGTTGGTCAAGAAGCTTCATGGCATCTCTTGGATCTCCCAAAAAGAAATCCCTAACCAAGGGATTTCCTTTCACTGTTGCATATTTAGATAGATCAGTTTCACCTAGCTTTTCAATGATATCTTGATCAATAAAAAACTTCCCTGTATTTATTTTTGCACTTTGTGTTGCTATCCAGAATGCGGCATCTGCCATAATTTCTGACTTCCTGCTGTATTTGACCAAATCAGGATTAATATGGCGAATCGCATCTGTATCGATGACAGTTTTTGGCCATAATGCATTCACGGCAATGCCATGCTTTTTATACGCATGAGCGAAGCCCACTGTATTCATACTCATAACAAATTTAGATTGTGTATACGCAATATTATTTTTAAACCACTCCATTTTCATATTCACAGGCGGTGATAAAGTAATAATATGAGGGTTATCTGATTTTTTCAAATACTCAAAGCACAAACTATTGGCCAGATACGAACCACGCGCGTTCACTGAAAACATCAAATCGTATTGCTTCATCTTTAAAATCTCAGGACTCAACAAATAAATGGCTGAGGCATTATTAATTAAAATATCAATACCACCAAACTCATCCACTCCCAAGTTAATTGCTTCTTTTATCTGATCTTCGAAACGAATATCAGTTTGTACTCCTAAGGCTTTACCACCAACTTTTTCTATCTCCTCACAAGCTGTATGAATTGTTCCCTGCAATTTTGGATGCCTTGTCACTGTTTTTGCTGCAATAATGATATTGGCTCCCTCTTTAGCAAATCGTTTTGCAATTGCCAAACCAATGCCCCTAGAGCCTCCACTCATAAAAACAGTCTTTCCTTTTAAACTCATAACACTATCCGTATTTAATCTCTAACATGCCTATAGATTACTTTTTGAATTATTTCTTGTTTTTTTTTATTTTTTTCCCAATTAATGCATCTTCCTTTGCATAACATGACTTTACACGTTTACTTGATGATGTTCATCGACAATGCTTTTGAAAAAAACCCTTAAGCTTTTGACTTGCTTGGCCGGCTAAAACTCCTTGAGTCCAGGAAAAATGATGATTTCCTAAATGATGAAATGACTGGTAGTTTCCTTTTGAAAGAATACCAACCTTGCTGTCAGCTGCAGCAAATACAATGCGCTTCACCCTGGCCTCAAGCAATGCTCCAAAACACATGAGACAAGGCTCCAATGTTACGTAGATTGTCCATTGGCTTAATCGGTGATTTTTGCACTTCTGACTGGCTTGACGCAATACATTAATCTCAGCATGCGCACTGGGGTCTGTTGCTTGTATTGTGCTGTTTACAGCCCCAATCATTTCACCTGTGCTTTCATTATACATCAACGCAGCAATTGGAACATCACTTGACTTATCCATCGGGCCTGATAGCTGATCCAAACAGATCTGCATCAACTTAGTGTCCATATTTTTTTGGAAATGGGTTAGCTCTTCAGGCTCTTTCTTGCAGCAATAATGCAGGTAGTGTGCTTGCACCGCACCTAAATTGTCTACTTTCATCTACTTTTTTCTAATCTCTGAAATTCTCAAATTGTAATGGTTGGCTGAGGCCTTTATCTTTTAAGAAACCTATTACCTGTTGTAAATCATCTCTTTTTTTACCAGTTACTCTAATTTTCTGCTCTTGTATACTGGATTGCACTTTGAATTTTTCCGCTTTGATCATTTGTGTGAGCTTTTTTCCAAACTCTTTATCAATGCCCTCTTTGATTGTCACTCTCATTTTCATATTGGCTTGATTACTTTGAGGCTCATGAAATTCAAAAGACAATGCGTCTAGGTCTCTTTTTGCAGCTTTTGTCAACAAAATAACCTTTATTTGCTCCAGTTGAAAATCATTGTCTCCATACAACATCACTTCATTTTCAGTTTGCTCAATCTTGCTAGAACTGCCTTTGAAATCAAATCGGTTATCTATTTCTCTTGCTGTTTGATCCACAGCATTTTTCAGCTCATGATGGTTGACTTCTGAAACAATATCAAAACTGGGCATAACAACATCCTTCTTTAACTCCAAGTTTATTATACCATATTCTAATATCATTGCCAGAAAAAATTATCTCTCTTCTCTCTGTTTAATGCCAAGATCTGCTTTTATTTATAAGCTTACCACTTATAGATAATAAGTAGACCACCCATTTTAATTGAATGTTTTTTCTCATTATTACATTTGAATTGCATCCCTGATTGAAGCCATATGTGGTTGCAAAATGAGCAGCCCACCTCACTTACTACTTGTACTCATAATGATGGCCATGCAATCAAGCATGTCTATTCTAACGAATTTGGACTGATCTTCAGATTGATCGATGCCATTTTTTGACTGATTTTTTCATCTTCAGGAAGTGGTAGAGGGGAAGCTTTATATACAGCATTGACCGCCAATCGATCAAATGATGCGTTGCCACTGGTTTTAGTCAAGCTGACCCCTTGAACAACCCCCTTTGTGTCTAACTTGATTTTTAAACTTGCACTCAATTGCCCCATCCCTTCTGTAAACAAAGCTACCTCTTGAATTTGGGCTACGATCATTTGGCCATATTTCATAATTTGATCTGCCTCATAACTTGCTCGTATTTGCCTTTGCTTTTCAGCCAGATCCTGTTTTCTTTGCTTCTCTGCCAATGCCAGTTTTCTTTGTTTCTCTTCCAGTGCCAGCTTTCTTTGTTTCTCTTCCAGTGCCAGCTTTCTTTGCTTCTCTTCTAATTCCTGTTTTGCATATTTTGCCTGTCTTTCTTTTTCTCTTGCCAATGCCTGTTGCTTCTTTTTCTCCACCTCTATATCTTTACTGGTTAATTTCTTAACGGTTTTTTTCACCTCTCCTGTCTTAACTATCCTGGCTCCAGTTGACTCAACCTCTTTGGCTGCCAACACTTGCGCATTGGACTTTTTTAGCACCCCTCCACTTTTTTTTGTATTTTTTGATTTTTCTAAAGTCGTCTTGTGTATGCCTGCTGCAGAGACCTTTCTTTTTTGACCCACTGCTTTCTTCAGATCGATTACTTTCGATGTGGCCGTCTTAGTCTCTTTTGCTATTTTACTGACTTGCCTTTTAACCTCATTCTTTTTTTGATTCTGTATTTTCTTTTCATCAGTCTTCGCTTTTAAAACATCCATACTTTTAGCTTGTAACTCAGACTTTTTCACTCCTGTTTCAACCAGTCTTTTCACCTCACTAATCACTTTTCTATCGACTTTCTCTATGCTTTTTTGCCTCTCTATTGGGTCTTTCTTCTCGACTTGGTTGGTTTGGCTCTTTATATCACTGCCTCTTCTTGTGCCTCTATCTTTCATGGCTTTGTGAATGCTCGGTTTTGCTTGAGCCTTGACAAATTCTACGCCTATACTTGCTAACTCTTTTCTTTCTGGCTGCCTCGATTGCATACTTACGGCGGCCAACTCTCCAAAAATGAAATACACAACAACGCAAATCACCACAACAACATGGTACAGCACTGATTTTTTTAAATCCTCTTTTAATGAATGCTCATCGCTCATCCTAACTGCCTACCCCTCTGAGTCGGTATCGCTACTGTCTACATCGTACCACACAACCAAAGGTGCATGATCTGAAAAAACTGGATCTTTTAACACCTCCGCATGCTGAATTTTTTTTGCAAGACTTGGACTGATCACCTGATAATCAATGCGCCAACCCGTATTATTTTTCCGTGCCTGTCCTCGATATGACCACCAAGTATACTCTGTTTTCTCTTTATGCAATCGTCGATAGGCATCAACCCATCCTGCCTCATCAAACACCAAATCTAGCCAGGCCCTCTCTTCTGGTAAAAAACCAGAATTTTTCTGATTTTGTCGCCAATTTTTTAAATCTTCAGGTCTATGCGCAATATTCCAGTCTCCGCATAATACGCTTGGCATTTCATCTCTGACACCGTCCTTCAGATAATTCTGATAAAAATAATCCAATACCTCCATCTTAAAATCTTGCCGTATCTGGCCACTGGTTCCACTGGGCAAATAGATGGATGCCACTTTTAATGCTTCAAAGCTCAATTCAATAAAGCGCCCCTCTTGATCAAACTCTGTCATTCCTAACTGATAGCTGACATGGCTGGGCTCTCTCTTGGTGAATATTCCAACCCCAGAGTAACCTTTTTTTTCTGCATCAGAAAAATATCCTTGATACCCATTTAACACAATCTCTTCTTTCAACCCTTGATTCATTTGAGCCTTTGTCTCTTGGACACAAATGCAGTCTGGCTCATGATCCAAAACCCATTCAAAAAAACCCTTTCGATGTGCAGAGCGAATTCCATTTAAATTGACTGTCATTACTTTCATATCTGGCTCCTTGTTTATTTCTACACGTCTTCAACTAAGATAACATATTTTTCTACACAAAAAAACGCCTCTCATCATCGTTACGATACACAATCCATACCTGATTTACCATGTCCCCTCCTGTTTACGAATACAACTTATATGGTGACATAGCCACTCATCTTAACCTCCTTTCATTTGAATTCTGCATTTCATCCCCTCCACTTATTTGCATCATTTTCACAATACCACTTGATTTCTCGGCACAACTCATGCAATCTTTCCTCTATTGCACCTGCAGGACTTCACTTGGCATTCACGCATAATGATTGACATAGAACTACAACCCCTTTTCAAAGTTTTTTCTGATCACTCAGACTCCCTACATTCTGTTATCGTTTGTCCTGACGGACAATCCTATCAATATGGCAATTCAAGCCTTCACCCCCCTCTTGTTTTCTACATCAAAGATTTCAAGTTGCTCTCGTCTTTTAAAAAAAACTCCCTCTCAGGACTTAAAGAAGCTTATTTAAAAGGCCACTGGGAATGCAATCACATCTCAAAAATTCTACGCCTCATTGACAAAACGCTCACCTCTTGCGAACAAAGAGTACTGAAAAAATTTCATCACTCCCCTCTACATCACTCCTCCTTAAGTAAACTCTCTCATGATTACAATCTGTTTAACTCACTTCCTTTAGAGTTTTTCTCAGCATGGCTTGACCCCAGCTTGTCCCATACAATTGCATCTTTTCATTCTAACAAAATGGACCCTCTTTACATTGCCCAACAAAAAAGCATTCAACACATGCTGAGCATCCTTGAACATCATCATATTCACACCGTTTTAGACACTCATGCAATGTGGGGAGCGTTCAGCGAAAAAGCCTCTATTCACCATGACATCACTTTAACAACGCTATCTCAAACCCAAGCCAAGTTTTGTAAAAGCCGCTTCCATAGTATTGCTTACCCCATCAACTATCAAATCACAACCTCCCCGCTAGAACCCGGCTCTTACCTCCCCTTTGATGCTGCAGTGGGAATCTTACCACCACTTGTCACCACAAAAGACTGGAGCCAATACTTTTACTTTCTTAGCAAGCTGGTCCGACCAAATGGCATTGTTATTGCCCAACTTGTCTTTGATTCTCATTTCCAACCACTTCGTCTAAAGTCTATTCTTAAAAAATATAATTTTTCCATTCTTGAGAACATTCATATCAGCCAAAATGCCTCTAAGACTCATCTTGCCTGGCTGAATAATCTCTCAACTCAATATCAACGTTTGGAACACCTTGGATTTAGCCCTCTTTTTTTACGTCAATGGCTCTACTATTTTTCAGAAATGGCTTTTTATTTTGATATTGACCGCCTCAAAGCCAGACAAATGACTTTGATTAAATATTGACTCTTCTCCTGAAGCTCCTTATGGCATTCTCGCATGAACTTCTAAGCAATGCCATCAATCTATCCTATAACAACCCCAGCTTTAATTTTGCAGCATCTGACATCATCTCACGACCCCATGGCGGCTCAAAGACCAGCTCAACGGTGACCTCGCTGATCTTTTCAATTGCAGACAGCTTCCTTTTCACTTCCTCAACAATCACAGGGCCCATGCCACAGGTTGGAGATGTCAATGTCATGGTCACATACGCTAATTTCTTACCCTCAGTACCAGCATCATCACTCACATTTAAATCATACAATAACCCTAAATCCACAATATCAACAGGAATTTCAGGATCATAACAGCAATGCAACTGATGCCAGCATTTCTCCTCTACACTGACTTTTTCATCATAGATGATTGCATTTTCTTTACTGTCTTCATATTTTTCCATGCCCAATGCATCTCTATCTTCTGCCATCACCAATACTAAGTTACCTTGTACCTCCAAGGTGAAATTGCCACCCAAATCTTGGGTAATCCTCACAGCAGAACCCTGGGGCAAAGTCAAAGGATGTGCATTTGGAATCAATAGTGCATCACAATCTCGCTCTAATAATATCGTCTTACCAACACCTCTACTGGCCACTTTCAACCTCCAATTTCCTCTCAAGCAGTTCCACGCTGTCCCCACAACCACAAGCAATCTGAACATTTGGATTATTAAATACTGCCTTGGTCTCTAAATGCAGTTTTTGATAGTCTAAACGACTCCCTCTAATCCTATTAACACTCTCTTTGGGAATATATACAATCAGGTTTTGCCCAAAATCCAGTCGCATGGCATCTTCACATACTGTATGGCATGGCTCGATTCTATACATATAACCAGCACAGCCTGCTTTTTCTAATGCCACAACAATGCCTTCTGCCTGATGGTCTTTCTGTAGCTTTTCTAAGTATACCTTCGCTTTTTCTGTTAACTCTAATATATCTTTTTCTGCATTCATATTCATTCTACTCCGTCTTAATTGGACCTTCCCCACCACGACAGGCTCCAGCCATACTATGCCAAGCACATGTTGCACACTTAACACGCATAGGATACTCCCTCACCCCGGAAATTGCCTGCATGCTGGTGATCACTTTTTTAGAGCCTTGTAGAATCTCAGGAACCTCGGTAGCCGATCCAAATTCGATTAGATCTTTTAGGTACTTAAATGCTGCATCAAAAAAAATCTTGTCCTGGTCTTGTAATATGCCCATCATCATTGATGCTGATGCCACTGAAATGGCACAACCACTGCCCGAAAAAGTTAACTTATCGATACCCTGATTGTCTTTTTTAAAATCACAAAAGACTTCTATACTGTCTCCACACAATGGATTATAACACGTTTGTGTCACTTGAGCCTCTACCCGTTTCTCAAAATGCCTGGGATTTTTACTGTGATCTAAGATGACCTGTTGATATAACTCTCGCATACTATCCTCCAAACATTTCTTGAGCTTTTTCTATTCCTTTAACCAAAGCGTCAATGTCTCCAGAGTCATTGTAAAATGACAGAGACGCCCTCGTGGTTGCCCCCACACTCAATACTTGATGCAACGGCATGGCACAGTGATGCCCTGCACGACAAGACACGCCTGCATCATCCAATAATGTCGCCATGTCATGTGGATGTATCGAATCGTGTGTGAATGCTGCAACAGGGGTTTTGTTCTGCATAGTCCCATAAACTTTTATCTTAGGCAGTTCCGACAGTTTCAATAACAACTCATCTTTCAATGCTTTTTTGTGCTTCTGCATGGCCTGGAAATCATTCTCCTGCAAATACGCACAGGCTCTGGCCCATGCGATGGTTTCTCCAATTGGCTGAGTTCCTGCCTCAAAACGTATTGGAGGCGGCATAAATGTTGACCCTGATGTTGATACCTTTTCTATCATGCTGCCTCCAGTCTGATAAGGCCTCATGTCCTCTAATAGATTTCTTTTGGCATACAATAAGCCTACCCCTCCTGGGGCATACATTTTGTGAGATGAAGCCACAAAAAAATCACAGTCCATTTCATCAACATCAACATCCATTTGCGGACATGACTGCGCCCCATCAACCAAAACTTTTGCCTGATAAGCATGTGCCATTTCGACTATCTTTGCCACTGGATTAATGGTGCCTAGCACGTTTGATACTTGCGTCACTGCCACCATTTTGGTCTTCTCATTCAATAGATTTGCATAAGACTCCATGTCCAAACTGCCATCTGATGTTATCGGGATATAATGTATCTTCAATCCTTTTTCTTCTGCAAGTATCTGCCATGGCACGATATTGGCATGATGCTCCATCACCGATAGTATGATTTCATCTCCCGCTTGAACCTCATTTCTCAAATAAGAATGTGCCACTAAATTAATCGACTCAGTAGCCCCATGGGTTAATACCAAATACTCAGGGATTTTTGAACCAATGAATTTCGCTATCTCCCGACGACTATCCTCATATGCCAGTGTTGCTTTTTCACTGAGTTCATAGACTCCTCTGTGGATATTGGCATTCTGTGTGGCATAAAAATCAGACAAAGCATCAATCACTACTTTTGGCTTTTGACTGGTGGCTGCACTGTCCAAATAAACCATTGTTTTTTGATTGCGTGTTTTGGTTGACAAAATGGGAAAATCTTTTTTCCAAGGACTGCTATTTTGCTTCATTTGTACTCATGTTTTCAGACCTGTTAAATATATCACATATGATTTTATTTCACAAATATCATATGTCATATCACGAGTTTTCTCTCACCCAATTGCCAGCTTGTCATTTCAAAAATCCTGCAGCCCAAATCATTCTTTTATTCCTACATATGCTAAATACAGGTGTACTGCCTACTGGCAATCATCCCTCTCCTTTTAACGTTAGGGACTGACTCTGGCAAATGAACCTCTTTCCCCTATCGGTTGTGCCACTGGTATTGAGTCTGACCCATCTGTAGCACCCTGGTTAATAGATGTTGCAATGGGTACTGAACCTGAACCACCTTCTGTAGTGCTTGACATAAGCGGTGCACTGGGCACTGGATCTGAGCCATTTCCTGTAGTGCTTGACATGAGCGGTGCACTGGGCACTGAACCTGAACCATTTCCTGTAGCGTTTGGCTTGGGCGGCGCACTGGGCACTGAATCTGGACCATTTCCTGTAAGCGGCGCTCCATTTTGCTTGCCACCATTTTTCTCCTCGCTCAACAACTCATCTATTGCCTCTATGAACATGCCACTGCCATGTCGTGTAAACACCGCGCAAGTACCAATAATTGCCGTATGCCATAGCACCAAAATCAATTGAGCAAGACCAGGCATGGGTAACATAAACTCCATCATTATTCTGGTTGCCAATATCATAGACGCACATGTACAAAATACGACACTCCATATCTCTAGCTTATCTCTATCTGACATGGCCAACGTACAGAAAGATAAACCCACAATCAATTTCACCTGCCATGCCACTGGCAATACAATGGCCATAGCCACTTTTATCATGACCATTAATACTATATTGACCACCTTATCTGTCTCGTGCCATCTTGATATACTGTCAAAATCCAAATTCCCTGAATACACTGAAAGCCCTATCAGCGCCATAGCGTACCCTCCCATTACTGTCAATTTAAGTGGCCATGCCATTGGCACCATGAACTGCATAAATTTTATAACCATCGTCCCCAATAGACTGACAGTCAACACTAAAGACACCGCCCATAAGACTATTTCACTCAATTTTCCCGTTTTCTGATATACCACATTGACACCTGATGAGCAGAAACCATACAAACCCAATAATCTGGGCTTTAGCATTCTCCATAACCCAAGAAGGGCATAGCTGAGCAAACCACTCATCACCACGCCTACCATGGCATTCCAAGTCAGTCCACTGAATAATGAATGTGATTGTTGCAACAGATATAAAGGTGTTGCCATAAACCAACCAATCACCTTATCCAGGTAAATATAACTCAGTATGGCCCTCAACGCTGAAAACACCCAAGATAAGCCTGAGTATCTCCATCCCCAATTGACCATGCTCCTTATCCCAGAAAAAATACCACCAATGAACGATGTTCCTGCTGACAAGCCCGTGACTCTTAACACCTTGCTAAAAAATTCATTCAAGCGTCGAGTAGATGCATGATCCACAAAGACAACCTTATTGAACTTCAACCCCACAAAAGTATAACCCAACCAACTCAGATTACACGCATCTTCCACCGCCTGACACATCGTTTCAGAGAACCTGCCCGTTGCTCTCATTTTTTCTGCAGCATATAAACAACCCACATCTATTACTGTCATTGCTATATGCGCGAGCATGATGTGATTGCTTACCGAAACAACCATTCGTAAAGATGGAATTAGATATCCCGATAATTCACCAACCACTGACACAATCGAAAAAGCAAAGACCATTTTCATGAATCTATCCCAAACATCCTCAAACTTTTCAACAAGCTCTGGTTTATTCGGGTCCAGCCCAAGCATGGGCAACGCGCTTTCAACTTTTCTTGTAATTCTTCCTGTTGCTTCATCATTTAGTAAACGTTGGGAAAATATCACGAGTGCAGGGAAATATACTCTCCACGTTTTTAATAGCTTGATAGCGCTTCTCAACATTTCTTTATGTATGAATACAACCCTTAATATTCTCCATATCCCCGACAAATTAGTTGATAATATTCGCCACAACACATTTGTAAAAAGATAACCACTTGCGCTCTGAATTGCCCAGATGGATAACCCAAATCTTGATACACTGATCCAGTCTGTGTACTTCTGCCAAGTCATCTCCCTCCACATTCCATTAAGAGCATGAAACCTCGACGCATAAAGATTATTGCCATAACGAGAATGCATGATAACGTTGTAGATATCATAGAAAAAACTAAGCAGCCTTCTTCCCTCGCCCACCACCAAATCATACCCCAAGTCATATATATTGACTAAGAAACCCACTGTATAAAAAACAGGAATAACCACAGTATATGGATAGATACTGGCCAAACCGAAAGACATTAATATTATCAAAAAAAAGTCAACATCATTGGACTCTGCAAGTAGCCCTAGATTGTTTCTAGCCCAAGTATTAGACCATAGTATCCCCCTTGAATATCTTCTTGAATCTGCAGGCCCTCCACTCTCAGCAACAATCAAATCTTTATTGATCGTGGCTCGCCAGCCCATTGCAGCTTGACACAGTAGAGAAAAAACTGCCATGACTGGCCAGGCGGTGTGTAATGCCCATGTATTGGTATGAATCATAACCCATACAACCATCCATGTTGACACTAAAGTGACCACATTCATCAATTCTTTCATGACATATTCTAAGCTGCCTAGCTTTTCCCGCTCACTTCCTCCCGAGAACATTTCATTGATGGTCTCTCTGTGCATGTATAGACCAGTCACTGCACTTAACAGTAACACGCCGTTTGCACCGAAGATAAATAGAAGTCTTAGCACAAACTCAATCATTAGAGACATCTCCTCTTGACGACATGAAAGAAGCCGCCTCTTTCAACCATGTCTTTCAAACAATACCATACACTTAGAATAGCTTTGATTGTATATAAATTCAGAATTTTAAAACCGGATTCTAAACCTTTCCAAATGACCATTTGTATGTTTAATATGCATGGAAAGTTGATTTTTTCACTGTATCTAATATTTTTCATTTTGGCGTATTTTCGTCTTGCCTGTATGTCATTTGACAGACATTCTATGTCTAAATTACCTGTCATAGCTTTTTTTAACCATTGAATAGCATGATACAATATCACAAAACAGCCAACTCTTCAAGCTTTTACCTATGGAGAGGCGCCTTTTTGACAAATAAGCCTCCTACAAAGACTCTAAATAAATATTGGCAATCTCAAAGGCTCTGTCCTGCCGTTTCACTGGAAATTCACTGATCTGCTCTGCAATAAAACCTTTGATTAATAAGGCTTTTGCAAGCTTCTCACTTAACCCCCTTGATTGCATGTAAAAAAGTGACTTTTCATCAATTTGTCCGACTGTTGATCCATGTGCACACTCCACTTCATCTGCGTAAATCTCGAGCTCTGGCTCAGATATCATGTGTGCACCTTTATCAATCAGTAAATTGTGATTTAATTGCTGGGACTGAATATTAGACACCCCTTGTTTCACATAAACCCGACTAGAAAAACTTGTCAACGCTTTTAATCTTGCCACATTTCTGTAAATTTGTGTTGAATAAGTGCTTTCATTATTGTGCTTTAATAGAATGGTCTGGTCTAGCTTATCTTGATTCGCCCCCAAACACACACCATGAAACTCACTGTGTGCTTGTTTGCCATTTAAGTCCACTTGATGATAATTGCGCACAACCCTGCCCCCAGTTGATAAATGATAATTATTGTATTGTCCCTCTCTATCTACCACTGTTTTTTGTGTTTGAAATATTGATACATGCTCCGGAACTTTCTCCACAAACTCATCTTCAACTTTGGATCCCTGATCTAAGTCCAGTCCACGATTGCAAATCAACACAACCTCTTTTTGTCCTTTTACATGAATGTGGTTGACAATATTCACAGTGGTATTTTTGGCCACCTGCAGCTGCTTATTTAAAGTCACCAGAGAAGATGCACCTGTCAAAACGTGGTGAACATGCACTGTTGCGTTGGCCTGGATAGACATTAATGTCCACTGATCACTCAATGCAATCGGCAATGCAGCAGTGATTTCCTGCTTTGGCAAACATTGTAAGAAAATAAGCCAAGCACTCTCTAAGGACTCGTCTATTTTTGACACAGCCCGTATCTTAACATGCTCACTTTTTTGGCTTAAATCTGAATCATAGACCCCATCAACCCATACTAAATGCAGCCCGTCTTCTTGCATCATGTCAACACTTGGTTTCCACCTATCTTCATTTTTATACAGCTCCAGTACTTCTTCTGGCATTGAACCTAAGCCTAACTTTTGCCAAAGACTGTGTTTGTTTTTTGGATTGTGCATTTCGCACTGATTGAGTGCCAACGCCTGTAAATCATTTTTCACCTCGAATTTGTCACCGAGCTTAACCTGAAACAGTTCATTGAGAGAATTTATTTTCTTACTTGCCATCTTTAACCCAACTATAGCCTTCCTTTTCTAACTGCTTTGCCAAGCTAGCATCACCACTTTTAATGATCTTTCCAGCACTCATGACATGCACATAATCCGTTTTAACATGCTCTAAAAGCCTATTGTAATGCGTTACAATGACCATTCCCCTGCTTGAGTTTTGCATCTCTGTGATGACGTTGCCAACAACTCTTAACGCATCTATATCCAACCCTGAATCAGTCTCATCCAATACCACTATCTTTGGCTGCAGTAAAATCAATTGTATCAGCTCTGCCCGCTTTTTCTCTCCCCCTGAAAATCCCTTGTTTAGAGGTCTGTGTAAAAATGACTTCGGCAAACCAACCATCTCACACGCCTCTTCAGCCATTTGAATGAGATCAATCGCTTCGACCAATGGCTCAGAACGCTTTTTTCTCTGTTCATTCACAACCGCCTGTAAAAAGCTGATTGTGGAGACGCCAGGCAAGCCCACTGGATATTGGAATGAAAGAAACACCCCTTTGATGGCACGCTCCTCGGGTGCCAATGCCAATAAATCTTCTCCTAGAAACTCTATCTCTCCTCCATCAACGATATAATCACTGTGGCCAGCTATGACATTTGATAACGTACTTTTACCAGAACCATTGGGGCCCATAATGGTATGTGTCTCTCCAGATTTCACATACAAATCTAAGTTTTGAATGATTTTCTTTCCTTCCTTTATGGATACCTCTAGATTTTTTATTTTGAGCATTTTACCCACTCCTTATTCATCTTCATGACATGCAACTCTATCAACCCACGCTGCCTTCAAGCGTTATCTCTAACAAAGCCTGCGCCTCAACAGCAAACTCCATAGGCAATTGCTGCAATACCTGTTTACAGAATCCATTCACAATGAGCGACACTGCAGCTTCTGGATCCAGCCCTCTGCTTTGACAATAAAACTGCATATCTGCACTGATTTTAGAAGTGCAGGCCTCATGCTCAATCTTTGATTCCTGATTTCTGCAGTCGACTCTTGGAAATGTATGCGCTGAACATTCTGACCCAATGAGCAACGAATCGCATTGTGTGTGATTGATGGCTCCTGCTGCCCCTGGAAGCACTTTAACTAGGCCTCGATAGGTATTTTGTGACTTGCCTGCAGATACCCCTTTTGCCACAATACTACTCGATGTATTTTTTCCTATGTGCACCATTTTAGTACCGGTATCCGCCTGCTGATGATTTTTTGTGATTGTTACCGAGTGGAATGAGCCTGAGCTATTATCCCCCTGCAAAACTACGCTGGGATATTTCCATGTAATCGCTGAACCAGTTTCTATTTGTGTCCATGATACCTTAGCATCTTTTTTGGCCATTGCACGCTTGGTCACAAAATTATAAATACCGCCTTTGCCGTTTTCATCACCAGGGTACCAGTTCTGCACAGTGGAATACTTAATCTCAGCTCCATCCAA
The DNA here is from genome assembly GCA_036121365.1 of Pseudomonadota bacterium. Classification (GTDB taxonomy): domain Bacteria; phylum Pseudomonadota; class Gammaproteobacteria; order Comchoanobacterales; family Comchoanobacteraceae; genus UBA7916. The sequence goes on from JAZAFR010000001.1 coordinate 47,696, forward strand.
CGCAACCAGCTCAACAACAGCGGCATGCAGCTGGTTTTCATCTCGCATGGGTGCTGTACACCCTTCTAAGTAACTGACATGACTGCCTTCATCTGCAATGATTAATGTGCGCTCGAATTGCCCTGTGTTAGCAGCATTTATCCTAAAATAAGTTGACAGTTCCATTGGACAACGAACTCCCTTAGGGATGTAGACAAATGATCCGTCACTGAACACAGCACTGTTTAGAGCTGCATAATAATTGTCTCGATAAGGAACGACTGTGGCTAAATACTTTTCTATTAACTCTGGATGATTTTGCACCGCTTCCTGAAACGGACAGAATATAACGCCTGCATCTGCCAGTTTATCTTTGAATGTTGTGGCTACAGAAACACTGTCGAATACAGCATCAACGGCTACTCCTGACAGCATTTTTTGCTCATGCAGTGGAATCCCCAGCCTCTCATAGGTTCGCAGTAACTCTGGATCGACCTCATCTAAGCTTTTTGGGCCATCTTTGTTTGATTTTGGAGCACTGTAATAAGATATTTTTTGGAGATCAATTTTCTCAATATTTAAATGTGCCCAGCTTGGCTCTTTCATTGTTAACCAGTGACGAAATGCTCGCAGTCTAAATTGCAGCATAAACTCAGGCTCTTTTTTCTTTTTTGATATGGCACGAATCACTGACTCATTTAGACCTGGAGGCAAATAATCCGTTTCGATATCTGTCACGAACCCTTGCCAATATTTTTCTGAAAGCTTGTCTTTAATTTGCCTATTTTGATCTGCCATTATTTTAACGCAAGATGCCTGTAAATTGAGACGTGATTATTACATTTTTTGACCTCCAAGTCTAGTGCCTTTCATTTTATTACTTCTTTTAATTGCAACTAAAACAATCTGCTACCTGAATATAAGAAGCACTCAAAACTCCTGCCTGTTCAGTTAGTCCACACAAACATTCTATTGTATGCACATACCACCCGAAAACCATTATAATAAAAGCAACTGATACTATTACCCCAGAAACCACTGCTCCACCCGCAAGATTTACCAAAAAAATCCGTAAATCCTCAATCTTATTACACTATCTCTTGCACATTCCTCCTGAATCTGATACTATGCGTCAGGACTTTTAAGACACTCTTAATAACTAGGCATCTTCTTCATATGTATTTTTTTGGCGCTGACAGCATTCTAACCGACATATTTGAAGCCTTTATTAATTTCACCAAAGAGACATCAAAAAATAAAGGACATACATACGAACAGGCCAATCAGAGAAAATCATTATTAAACGACCTCTGGAATCTGACAATATCGGGCATAGGAATGCTAGCCATCTTGGTTATCAATGAACTACTGAAAAAATCTTTAATACAACAATCATTCTCAATTTTCATAGAATCACTCGCTCAAAATGCAGCCCTCCTGTTCATATTATGCCCACCCCCCATTAAGGCCATCATCATTATGACAGCCATATTCATCTATCGTGAACCGATAGGAGCAATCTTCTATTCAGTTATAGCAAGATTTAAATCCTATTTTAATGAAACGCAAGAGAATACGCTGGATCACAATACTCCTGCTTTCATACAATCAGACCGCCTTCAACCAACAAAACCTCACGAAACAGAACACAAGATAACACACCCCCAACAATACCTGAAGATAAAAGAAGAGGTTGAGAGCATTGCTAGCACCATCTCAAAAAACGTCATAGAAACACTCCTATTGAACGAAAGCCTGCCCGAAATCCCGCCGGAAGAGAACGTCAAAGATACAATCGCCTGGGCAAATAGGCTTATTCAAGACGAACAAAAAACCCCGACAGACAAAACTGCAAGCACAATATACGAACAAGCAAAACTCATTGATGGGATCACTGACCTTGAATCTCGAGGCAGCTTGCTTAAAGCAACACTTTACACCTCAATGCTTGAGCACCCCTCCATTAAAGCATTGAATAGAACGGAAGATGACGTCTATCGAGCAACATACCAAGCACTACTACAAATAAACAAAACAATACGAATCATCACATCAAAGCCCCCAGCAGAGAACACACAGGAAGAGACCAAAAAGACAACCAGCCCAAAGAAACAACCTATTTGAAATTTAAAACCAATTCTAACTTGATTTAAGAAAATATGTGAGATATAATTGCAGGCTAACAGGAGATATATATGGCAAATACAAATCAAGCAAAAAAACGTGCCCGTCAAGCAGAAAGCAGGCGAGCCCAAAATAGCAGCCAAAAGTCAGCGCTACGTAAAGAGATTAAAAAGTTCAGATCTCAACTTTCATCAAAAACAGAGCGTTCTGAGCTCAGCACTGTGCAAAGCCACGTTTCTAGAGCAGCACAAAAAGGACTCATACCTAAAAATGCAGCCAGAAGACTGATCAGCAGACTCAATAACGCATCAAAGCAAGCTGCCAACTCATCTAAGTAACCCGAAGAATACACACTACATGCCATTGACACAAAGTTAATGGCATTATTGCTTTTACCTTATTACAAATATAGATCAAGGCAGGCCACCAAAACACCACACCAACAATTCTTGCCATATTTGCACTTCAAGCAGAGCCCATTACTCAATGAAGCAAACAAAAAAAACAAGAAAAATTTTCTTTCTCTTAAAAACCCTCGCTCAATCCCAACTCATCTACAACCAAACGCCTCAAAACATCTAACCCTTGCTTTTGTTGCGATGATATCCCAACCACAGCTACATCCTTCTGATTGAAAATATTTTTCTCCTTCATTTCACTCTCAATGCTTTTCAGCAAATCCCTACCTTCACTCTCAGTCATGCAATCCAGCTTTGTAATGACAATGATTTGCCTTTTCTCAACACACTCTCTGCCATACTCTCTCAACTCGCCTTGAATCTCTTCAATACTTTCCAATACACTTTTCTCCGGATTCACAGGATCAACACAGTGCAGCAATATTTTACAGCGAGATATGTGCTTCAAAAACCTCAAACCCAAGCCATGACCATGCGACGCCCCTTTGATCAACCCCGGAATGTCCGCCATAACAAACTGACTATAAGAACCAACCTCAACAATACCAAGATATGGACGCAATGTGGTAAACGGATAATCAGCCACCTTGGGCGTTGCATGTGACAACACCCTGATTAAACTTGACTTCCCTGCATTTGGCAGACCCACCAGACCCACATCTGCAAGCAACTTTAACTCCAATCTTAAATCTAGAATCTCACCAGGCTCACCATCTCCCGTTTGCCTAGGAGCACGATTTGTACTTGACTTATAGCGCGCATTTCCCGCACCTCCACGCCCTCCTTTGCACACCAAATATTCCTGACCTGCCTGCGTTAAATCACAAAGAGCAAGTGGCTCGTTTTCTACATACACAACAGTACCAACTGGCACCGGGATAACCACATCCTCTCCGGCTTTGCCATGCTTATTTTGACCACTTCCATTCTTACCTCTCTCTGCCTGAATGGACTTCTTATATCTAAAATCACTCAGGGTTGAACATCGATCGCACACCTTAAAAATAACTGAGCCACCTCTGCCACCATCACCGCCATCTGGACCGCCTCTGGGAATGAATTTCTCACGCCTAAAGCTCAGGCAACCATTGCCTCCATCCCCAGCTCGTACAGTGATTCTTACCTCATCGATGAATGATGTCATTTTTGCCCCCTCTACTTTACATTTTTAATCGTCACAATAGCCATACAACTAACCTGACTCCAAACTGCAATCATTTACTCCTTCTCAATACAAAACAGACCCTAACGGGTCTGCTTTCATCTTATTCTGACTTTAGATCTTATGTGTGTGCGTTCATTACGCAGCCGCTTGACTCGACTCAATAGTGACAACCACTCGACCAAACTTCTTTTTAAAGACAACTTTTCCATCGGTCAATGCAAACAACGTATGATCTCTGCCCAAACCAACATTCTTTCCTGGCTTATAACGGGTACCCCTTTGCCTAATGATGATCGTGCCTCCTAGTACAGCCTGCCCACCAAAACGCTTAACGCCCAGACGTTTGGATTCCGAATCGCGACCATTTCGCGTACTACCACCTGCTTTTTTATGTGCCATATGTCTTCTCCTTACCTAAATTAATCTCTTGCTTCTATTTACCTGTTGACGTCTTCTCAGATTTTTTTGCTGCTGGCTTTTTTGCTGCCTGAGCTTTTTTTACTGGCTGCTTCTTTGCTTCAGCTGGCTTAGCTGCTGCTGTTTTTGCTTTTGCTGCAGGCTTCTTGGCTGCTGCAGTTTTTGTTTTTGCATCAGAACTGGCCTGAGGTTTTTCTTTCTTTTCTACTTTTGGCGCCTTCAATGTTTTCTCATCACCAATTGCCAATACTTCAAGTCGCGTATATGCCTGTCTATGACCTTGACGCTTCATGTGATGCTTTCTTCTTTTAAACTTGATGATATTGAGTTTTTCACCACGTCCGTGCTCGATCACTCGCACCAATACAGCCTTGCCTTCTACATAAGGCGTGCCGACATGCAACTTATCATCTTGACACATCAATACGCTTCCAAGCTTCAATTCTTTTCCAACTTCATCGGTTATTTTTTCCAGATTGAATTTCAATCCAGGCTTTAAGTGGTATTGTTTTCCGCTGTGGGCAATGATCGCATACATCTTTACGTTTCCTTTACTGTAAATTTTTGTTCATTTTACACCATAAATTCCATTAAAACAAGCTCTATGTTGGAATATCTGTACACAATCACTAACCACACCACTGAACACAGATAAATCTGTTAATTTTCAACACCCTAATTTGTTTTATGACTACCCCCCTTGGTCATTATACTTTTTTTCCTATATAATGCTCTAGAATTTAGCAAGGAGGGCGACGATTTAGGCGCCAAATGGAACACAGTGAGCATTGAAATTTCTAAAATACAAAACGTCGTCTCTAACGAACTGCAACTTCTAGAACGCATCATTGCAAAATCAAATCAAAGCGAGATATCGCTTGCCAATAGTGTTTGTCAACATCTGATTCAATCACAAGGCAAGAGAATCCGGCCCATGGTGCTTATTTTATCTGCGCTAGCATCTGGCTACAAAAGTCATGAGAACTTACACCTTGATTTGGCATGCATCATTGAATTCATCCATACAGCCACACTACTGCATGATGATGTCATAGACAACAGCGACCAGCGCCGACATCAACCAACTGCTCATGTGTTGTGGGGCAATACAGCCAGCATCCTTTCAGGTGACCTCCTTTATGCCAAGGCTTTTCGTAAGATTGCAGAGATTAAAAGTCCTGCAATATTGCAAGTCCTTGCTGAAGCCACTGAGAAAATTGTTGAGGGGGAATTGGAACACCTGCAGTGTAAAAGAAAAATCACCACTTCAAAACTTACCTATCTTAATGTCATTAGCGCTAAAACTGCCAAGCTCTTTTCGGTGGCCACACATCTCGGGTGCATGATCAATACCAATATTGACTGTATAGACTCCATGGCAGAGTATGGGCACCACTTGGGTATTATATTTCAGATCATGGATGACATTCTGGATATTGAATCTCCAAATGCACTTGGAAAGCCAAAAGGGCAAGATGTGCTCGAAGGCAAACCCACCCTGCCTTTGATTCTGGCTTATGAACACGCGTCCCCTGAAGACAAACAGACCATTGAGACATTGTTTCTTGATGAAAAAACCACCATTGAGGATTTAGCACCTTATATTGAAAAAACCAATGCCATTGCACTTGCCAAACAAGAAGCTCGCACCGCGTGTAATCTTGCAAAAGACTGCCTTAAAGTCCTACCTGACTCCGAGTATAAAAACGCCTTGTCTGATCTGGTTGATTTTGCCTATTCTAGGAATCACTGACGGAAATAAAAGATCTGATTTTACATTATAAACCTACTTTACAATCGATCTTAGTCAAACAGACACACGTTTGGCTTTTCTTGTTTCATAAACTGGTTGTTTTTCGATTTTTTATACACCTTTGCATGCGTTTAAAGATAACGATTTTCCATATCACTGACATAAAATTACTTTCTATGCTTGTCTTTTATTATCTTTTTGTTATGAGATTCAGGAACTTTTTTGCTAACACAATATATTTTCGCACCCCTACCTACATAACTTGACTCAAGACAACAATTCCAGCATAATGTGATGCAGTTAATTTAATGGAAAAACAATGAATAACAAAAGTGATTCAACTTACTCAAGTTACTTAACTTATTTTTCAGACAGTCTCTGTCCTAGACAGACTAGTCAGCCTGAAGCGCAGCTGCCTGAAGCGCAGATCATAGGTCGCATTTGTAATATTTTCAAAGTGCTTGACTCTGCCCGAAACCTAGATCAAGTTCAGCCATGGCAAACGGCAAAAGAGCGAATAGTAGAATTATTGCTTGCCAACGGACGCTATGTTGTAAATAAAGATTTACCCTCTATTGACTACTCATCTTACACGATTAGAGACCTGGCAAGACATATGCAAGCTATCGAGCTGGATGATACTCCATCTACAACGCTGTGCCAGTCACTTTTTCCATGTTTTGACTGTTCTGAACCGATGCCTAAACCGCAATTACACAGATATACAGCGCTAGGGACACGCGTTGATCGTACGGGAACCCCCCTGGCCTTGACCATGCTGGCACTCGAGAAGTTTACACGAGATTGGATCAGCAAAGAACCATTAAAAATACAGACCTCTCCGATGATTAGAGAACCTGAACCCATTTTATCAGACAGTGTTAGGCCTGAGCAGAAAAACTCCAGAATCGTCACTCTACAACCGAATAAGTTGCAAGACAATATCCCGTTGCAAGAAGGCTCTCCTTCCTCTGCAGCCGAACATCCATCTATTTAGCTCTAGATTTGTACTTGAATATCGCCCACTTATTCAAAGGGCGATATTCTTATCTAAAATGATTTTTTTTGTATATGTGATCACAATGATCGATGATACCCCACTTAAAGACCTCAGATAATCTTGCTGTTGATCATCTTGTGCCCTTTGTTGTCTGCATTTATTCCACCCTTGACCCATCCCTTGAATCCTTCTTGCCTCTCCATCGCCCTGGGCATACACCAGTTCCTGTGTCCCATTATTCCTCAATCTGATACTTTACAACCTAACCATTCCAGGCCAGCCTTCTAACTCAATCCCTTTTATCCCTTGTCTATTGACATGTCTTTATTAATCCTGTGTACTGTTATTCATTATACCCATAGCGACACTTCATGTTTACCTCTAGACCATTCCTAAGACACGACTATTCTGATGACTCTATTATTTTAGAAATCTGCACTGCATTTTCTCAATTCTTAGAAGACCCCTCCGAAAAATCCTGGTTTTTAGCGAAAAACAATGCTCTTAGCTTACTTGAAAAACAACCCCGTTATCAGTCCATCAGAACTCAGCGTGATGACATCAAGCACTGCAGAATAGAAGATGGCTACACACTTGACACACTGGCTCAAGAGCTACAGTACTACGAGCTTCGCGCCTTGGACGATATGACCAATAATAACACACATTCAGAACAGACAACCCCATATGATTCATCCGCTCCTCTCTTGCGAAGACAATTGTCTATCTGGAACACGACCTCTGATTCTCACGGATCCCCTCTCACGTTTGCCATGCGCGCACTGGAAAAATATCAATTTGTAAAAAACCCCATGCAAGAGAGCCGCTTATAACCCCTCAGCGGAACTTCCATAACTTGACCTTTCTTCAGAGCACAGAAATAGCAACAATTCCCGCATCAATCCGATTGTTGAAATTTATGGCCTTGCTCCTCCAAACCATGACCATAACCTGGCTGTATCCTGTGTCTTTCTTAGACACTCTTTTTATGGTTTAATGTCCCATAAAAATCTGAAATACAATCATCCCCCCCAACGATAAGGCCCCTCTGGCTTGACATTTTTGGCTCTCTGTCTTCATTATATCTATTCTGACGGTCCTGACGGTCCTGACGATTCTGACGGTGCCTCTGGCGTTCTCTCCGCAACAGTTTTAATTTCATCTTTTAAATCAGCCGCTTTAACACTCCCTTCCTTTGCCATCTCAAGCAAACCTGACAGTTTACTTGCTGCATCTCGATGAGTTTCTATTTTGCCTAGATGTTCAGATGTTTCCCGATGCTGTGACTCTTTTGATCTGTCTATATGTTCAGATGTTTCCTGATGCAGTGACTCTTTTGAAGTGTCTCCTTCTGATACTTTTTGTATTACACTTTCCATTATTTTATCTTTCATTACTTTGAGTGCCGCATTTGTGATTTGCCCGAGACTCTCCTCCAAATTACGCTCTTTTATCTCTTCAACAGGTACCTCTTCAATAGGAATCGTCTTTACTTCAAATATCTTTTCAGTGCTTTCAGTGCTTTCAGTTCTTTCACCACTTATTGTCTCTACCTTTGTCTCTACTACCACTGCCTCATCTTTTATTTTACTCTGCACTTCATCTGCGGTTACATACTTATCTACCCCCATTTCCTTCACTCGAGCCGTGACTATTGCTTTGTTGAGTTCAACAATATCGTCAATATTCATATCTATACCGTCACCAGAGCCGATAGCATCTCTACTAGTCGTTTCTCCCCCAACTTTTTCCTTAATTCCTATTAATAACTCCACATCGCTCTTGTCTTGTAAATCTGCTAAGTCTTTATTTGCTAGATCTGTCAATAGGCTATCTGCATGTTTCTCTAAGCCCAGACCCTTTAATCGTTCTTTGACTATTTCTTTTGCTTTCTCTACTGCTTTGCCTATTGCTTTGTCGAGTTCGCCAATACTTTTAACATCCTCAACATCCTGAGGTCTAGAAATAGAAACGATTGTATCTCTATTTGTCGTTTCTTCCGGCCCAACCTTTTCCTCAATTCCTATTAATAACTCCAAATCGCTCTTGTCTTGTAAACCTGCTAAGTCTTCATTTTGTAGATCTGTCAATAGGCCATCAGCATGCCCTCCTAAGCCCAGTCCCTTTAATCGTACTTTGACTATACACTTGTTAATATCACCCTGTGTTTCTGCAATTGCTAATGCCCTGAAATCACTGTCATCCTTTATTTTCAATAATTTATCTCTGTTTGCTTCAGTTATTTCACCTTTTCTCAGAAACTCACTTATTTTTGTTAGGGCTGTCTCTTTCACTGCTTTATTGAATTTACCTTCCAGATACTTCGTATAATAATCTCTGCGTTCTTCTTCTGAAACTCCCTTCACTCTTTCACGTATTTGGCCTATAAATCGGCAAATCCTACCGAATGCAACCGCAGGTGCGTACCATTTTCCAGGAGGAGAAAGACTTTCTATTTGCTTGTCTGTAAATATTCGTAAATATTTCTCAGGCTCATCTATTCCACAATTATTTCTTAATTGATTAGAATATACCGCTGTTATATCTGCTTCCCTGGCACTTTTAATCGATTCTTCTAGTTTTACCTTCCCTTTTTCCCAGGCCTTAATTTTTTTCTCTAACACCTCTATTTCTCTTCTCTTCTTTTCTATTTTTTCATTAATTTTACCTTGTTCTTCACTGGTTGTTTTTGGTTCTAATTCACCTATTTCTGATTCTTTTTCTTCGATTTTTTCTTGTAGTTTTTGTATTTTTTCTTCGATTTTCTTTTCACCTTTTGTCACCAACCCTTTGTTCATTTTTGCACACAAATGATCAACCTCTCGATTAACTAAAAATGCTGGATTCTCTTGTTCTGCAATTGCCACAAACACGCTCGGCATCAACGACCTTTTCCACGACTTGTTTGCTTGATGCTCCTGTGCTCCTTGCACATTCCCACCCGCTGAGTTATGAGCAGTCACTTTATCGTGGTACCCATCTTTGTCATGTAAATCATCAATTTCCTGATATGTAATCATCATATTATATATTGCAGTCATTTCAGGGGTGAACTCACTTTTCATTCTGTTATCTCCACCATTAGCATTCTTAGCTGCTTCATATATATCATTTAATCTATCAGGGTTTTCTTTGCCCATTTCATCAACCAGGTTTTTAACCTTGTCTGGGTTAGGCATTTTCCAGTCTGGATCACGCATTAAGCTACTGGCCATTGCCTTTTTTATCATTTTGACCATTGCTGCTCTATCTTTATTACTTTTGCACCCCTCTGAATAGAGATCATACGTCGCATTCAAAAGACCACTTGCGGCCGCCATTCTGAACAGGTGGTTATTGCTTGCTGCACCACCAAAATCTCCAACATTTTTCTTAAAACTAAACTCTTCACTATCTTGCTGCTCATATACCTCCCTAAAAACCTGAAACTCTGCCATTCTTTCTATGCTTTCTGATGAATATTCACTCAAACTTGGGTAGTTTTTTTTCAAGTCTTCGGGTCTCATTGTTCCACAATAGACAGCTCGTAAGTCTTTCATTTGTTCTTCATCTTCGAAAATTTCATCTATTATTTTACCTTGTGCAGTGACGTCTGCTTGGGCCTTTTCTCCTATTTTATATAAAGCATTATCATCTAGAGCATTTGAATACGCTCCATACTTTTCTACTAAAATTTCTCGGTTCTCAGGTCTTTCTCCATATTTTTCTAATGCTTCTTCTATTTTCTTTTTTTTATCGCCTTCTACCCTTTCTTGTAGTGACAACTCCTTCTTTGACTCTTCTTGTAGTTTTTCCTCGAAACCATTGGTTGTACCACTTGTTTCAGCATCTGTTTCAGCATCTGCCAATTCTGCCAATTCTGCCAATTCTGCCAATTTGTCACTGGGTATGCTCTCAAGAATCTCATAGTAATTACCTATTTTTAAATCAATCATCTTTGAGAGTATTGTTTTGGCGTCAGCAAGTCTTTTTGATCTTTTCTTGTTACTTTCTTCCACCCCTTCACTTAGTTTATCATTGAACTTTTTTTCCCCCCCAGCACGTCCAATAGCACCTTGATCAATAAAGGAGAATATAAGCCCCCTATTTGTACTGGGGAATCTTTTTGTAGCCCCTTCTTTATCCTTCTCAAATCGTAACTCTCTCTTTTTAAAGTCCTCTGTAAGTTTTTCAGCATCTGATTTTCCAAAATGTGCAGTTGAATATTCCTCGGTTGTCCTGAAAGTTTGATACTCTCCTCCCGGTTCCCTCCTAGCATACTCTGTTTTAATTTTTAGTGCATTTCGTGTCACGATAAATAACTTCCCATCTACTAAATTGCTAAAATGAAACAACTTTGGGTCCACACTTTTTAATCCTATGGATATACTCCTCAAGACTTCTTTTTTATTTTCATCTGAAAGTCCTTTTAATTTTTTCATATCAAATAAATTTTTTAAAGTTCCTTCATTATTCTTAATAAATCCCCCTACATCACCATCCTCACTAAAACCGTCCTGTATTACCCGTAAGGCTTCTGTCACTTCTTGTGTATTTTCTGCCACTTCGACTGTGGTTGTTATTTTTAGTTGCTGCCCACCTTCTTCTCCCCTTACGAACTCTTGCGTATTCAGGACTCCATCTTCTTTTTGGCGCCTTAAAGATAACAAGCCTAGAGCACCTTCCACTGATTTACCAGGTTTGACTGAAAACTCAAATTTATTATCGCCCACATCAGCATCTTCAGACATAGTAGTAGAAGCAGCAGCATCAGCAGTATCACTAGCAGCAGTCCTAATATCAGTAAAATCAGTATCCGTAGTAGCAGCATTATAAGTAGCAGTACCAAGCCTTTTAGCACCAGCCTCAATAGCAGTAAGAGCTGACAAAGTGCCAACACCAACACTAGCAACAGCACCAACACCAGCACCAACACCAACACCAACACAAAGAGCACTAACAGCAACAACAACACTACCAGCCCGCGCGGCACCAATATTTAGATTACTCAAAAAAGTACTTTTCACATAAAATCCTTCAATCACACTTACATACTCTTATAGACTAAAACCTACAAAAAATCCGAATTATTATTAATTTTTTTCATACCAGACATTCATCTTTATTGGCTTGATTTTCTTCTGTCTGATCCATGTTTAAATATTTTTATTTATCATATGCTTATATGGAAACACCCTCATTTTCGCACATTCCACATTTTTCTTTGTTACACTGATTTTTTATATTCTGCTCTCTACTTCTATCTACTCTTATTGCTATTTTTACAGCGCAACCAACCATCACCTTCTGCAATAGCACATCAGTTATCTCATTTTCCTGCTCTGCTTCCCCATTTTCTCAATGACATGATACAACACACACCCGCACAAAAACCTTCAATCAAAAAAGCGCCATTTTCATCTCAACTGAATCACTCCTCATCTCGAATGAATGGCACAAAACGACAATACAATGGCACTTTGTGCCTGACAATCTTCCTAAGCTCGCCTCCAGATTTTTGCCATAACGTCATTGCCATCTTGTTGACATCCTCTTTGGCATAAGGCAATAATAAAACGCCCCCGTCCTGCAAGGCATGCACCCAATTATTCGGAATATCACCCAAAACACCACAGGTTGCCATCAATACATCTAACCCCCTCTCCTGCAAATCCCAGCCACTCGCATGCGCCACCTGTACCCTCTCATACCCCAAACGTTTTAACCTCTCCTTTGCCGCCTGCGCCAATGGACCCACTCGCTCAATGCCAATCACACGCTCAAAAAACTCACTCAAAATCGCCACCTGATATCCCGAACCTGCTCCCATCTCACAAGCAAGCCCACTGCCCTTGGCCTCCTTTATCACCATGTCTGTCATCATCGCCACCATAAATGGCTGCGAAATGGTCTGTCCATGCCCAATTGAACAAGGCCTATCCTCGTCTGTTCCGCCGAAATCTCCTCTGTCCAACCTCGACATCACATCCAAAATCCGCTCATCTATCGGATCATCCTGATAATACTTCGCATGCTTTTTGATTGCCTCTATCATCTCAGATCTTGCCACCATTTCTCCTTCCCTCCATTCAATCCATTACCGCCATCCATGCCCATACAACCTCTACCCACTATACCACCCCAACCCAAACGATACCACCGATTCTATTAGACTCCGTAGCTGCCGAGATTCAACCTCGCTACCCCCAATACCATCCGTTACCCAACATACACTTTAACACTCATATTCCTTGCCCAAACCACCCTCAAAACCTCCCATTAATCTGCGTGAATCCCTTCTCATCATAACCCGTATGTGTTATAATTTTTGTCTATTTTTTTGCAAAACCTCTCATGCCAGCTCCCAAATCCATCTCCATTCGAGGCTGTAAAACCCATAACCTCAAAAATGTCAGCGTCGAAATCCCCTACCATCAACTCACCGTCATCACCGGCCTGTCCGGCTCAGGTAAATCTTCACTCGCCTTTGATACCCTCTTTGCCGAAGGCCAAAGACGCTACGTGCAATCTCTGTCCACCTACGCCAGACAATTTGTGTCCATCATGGATAAACCCGAAGTTGAATCCATCACAGGCCTGTCCCCTGCCATATCCATTGAACAGAAATCAGGCATGCATAATCCCCGATCCACCGTCGGGACCATCACCGAAATCTATGACTATATGCGCCTTCTCTATGCCAGAGTCGGACAAGCCTATTGTCCCGAACATAACGAAGCCCTCGACGCCCAAAGCACCAGCCAAATCGTCGATCAAATCCTCTCGCTACCCGCTCAAACCAAAATCATGCTCCTCGCCCCCAAACTCAAACAAAAAAAAGGCGAACACAAACAACTCCTACAAGATCTCAGACGTCAAGGCTTTATTCGCGTGCGACTCAACCAAGAAGTCGCCGAACTTGACGCACTCAACTCTCTTCCCAGTGCCCAAAAAAATGACCTCGATATCATCATCGATAGGCTCAAAGTCAAACCCGAACACAAACAACGCCTCGCCGAATCTATAGAAACAGCCTGCGAAATATCCGAAGGTAGTGTCGTCTGCGCCTTTATCGACTCCGATCAACCAGACCTCCTCTTCTCAAATCGACTCGCCTGCAGCCAATGCGGCTACAGCGTCTCAACCCCAACCCCAAGATCTTTCTCCTTCAATAGCCCTGAAGGCGCCTGTCACGCCTGTGATGGCCTCGGCAGTAAATCTGGATTTGATGTTGACAAACTCATCCCAGTCCCCGAAATATCCATACAAAATGGTGCCATACGTACCTGGGACAAACCCGGATCATACTATTTTCAACTCCTTGTCGGCCTCAGCCGCCATCTCGAATTCTCCCTAGAAACGCCTTGGAATCAACTCGATCCAGATATTCAAGATATCATACTTTATGGCTCATCTCAGATCATTCCTTATACTAAAATGCGCCTCAAGGGCCGCTTTAAAATTAAAAATCGTCGTTTTGATGGTATCCTCAAAAGCATGCAAAAACGCTACCACGAAACTGAGAGCGAAATCGTCCGCACCGGCATGAGCCAATACCTCAGCGAAAAACCCTGCGAAGAATGTAATGGTACCCGCCTCAATACTCAAGCCAGACATACTCTTGTTGGTAAACATTCCCTGCCTGCCATCTCAGGATTTTCCATCGAAAGACTTGCCGACTTCTTTTCAAAACTCACACTCAGCCGCGAAAAAACCTTGATATCTGAACCCATCATGCGTGAGATTCAATCCAGAGTAGACTTTCTTTTGCACGTCGGCCTTAGCTACCTTAGCCTCAATCGTTCTGCAGGCACACTGTCTGGCGGTGAAGCACAACGCATCCGCCTTGCCAGCCAAATCGGATCAGGCCTCACCGGCGTCATGTATATCCTTGATGAGCCCTCTATCGGCCTTCACCAACGAGACAACCAACGCCTCATCAACACCCTACACACACTCAGAGACCTAGGCAATAGCGTCATTGTTGTTGAACACGATGAAGATACCATGATGCAAGCTGATCATCTCATTGATATCGGCCCAGGCGCCGGCGTTCATGGTGGCCAAATTGTTGCCTCCGGAACTCCCAATGATATCTGTAACAACCCAGACTCACTCACTGGAAAATATCTCAATGGTACGATCTCCATCACCATTCCAAAATCCAGAATGCCGTTTAACCCAGAAAAGACCCTCTCTATTACCGGCGCAAAAACCAACAATCTCAAAAATTTAAACATCCAAATCCCAGTTGGCCTGCTCAGCGTCATTACCGGTGTGTCTGGATCCGGAAAGTCAAGTCTAATCAACGATACCATCTATCCCGCCCTACATAATCGCCTCGATCGCTATGATACCCGTCTCACCGAAGGCACCTACGATGACATCACCGGGAGTAAATATTTTGACAATATCATCAAAATTGACCAAAGCCCCATAGGCCGCACACCTCGATCCAATCCTGCTACGTACACAGGTATGTTTGGTACGATACGTGAATTATTTAGCCAGGTTCCTGAAGCCAGAAGCCGTGGATACTCTCCAGGACGCTTTAGCTTCAACGTCAGAGGCGGACGCTGTGAAGCCTGCCAAGGCGATGGCCTTAAACGTGTCGAAATGCACTTTCTTGCCGATGTCTACGTGCAATGTGATGTCTGTAAAGGCAAACGCTATAATCGAGAAACACTAGAGATTCGATACAAAGGACTGAATATTTACGAAATACTAGACCTAAGTATAGAAAAAGCTCTGGATTTTTTTGATGCCATCCCACCCATCAAACGCAAACTCTCTACCCTCCAATCCGTTGGACTTGGCTATATCAAACTCGGCCAAAGTGCCACCACTCTTTCTGGCGGTGAAGCTCAAAGAATGAAACTCTCACGTGAGCTGTGTAAACGCGACACTGGTCGTACCTTCTATATTCTCGATGAACCCACCACAGGCCTGCATTTTCACGACATCAAACATCTACTCGAAGTACTATTCACCCTCAGAGACCACGGCAATACTGTTGTGATTATTGAACACAATCTTGATGTCATCAAAATGGCTGACTGGCTAGTGGATATTGGACCAGAAGGTGGTGACGGAGGCGGTAATCTAGTCGGACAAGGAACTCCAGAGACACTCGCTGAAATTGAATCATCGCATACAGGCCAGTTCCTGAAAAAATACCTCATGCCCGCAAAAAGTGAATAACTCCGCCACATTGATTTTATTTTTAAAAGAGTACACTCCCATGTGCGCGAAAATGAATGATTACAATCAATCAATTTTTATTGGTGTTATCACCCATGACCAATCAGACGATCACATTGATATTTTCTACCACACAATTTAAATTTTTTCTGTCTGCCAAAATCTATTGCTGAGCCAACTCAGGTGATTGTGTGCTTCATATGCTTGATCAATTAACCATAAACATAAACAAGCGTGCCATTGTCTACTAAAGGCGTTATCAATTCCAGATCTTTAAGGCTCATGGTAAAACAACCAAAGCTATTGCCCACTCGCTGATATTTATCTGCGAAAGCTTTATTGACATACCATGCATCATGGAATTCTATCGCTCTTTTGGCTGCATTGTCATTCACCCCTTTCTCCAAACCCTCTACATGAATGACTTTGTTGAACTTACTTGGGTAATGTGAACCGGTGGTTACAAATACCCCTTTGCTTGACGTCTGTGTTCCTGGTGTGTTTGAAAACTTTTCTGCATATGCACCTCTTCCCGACCCTTTACCATGGGCCACTAAAAACTTATGCTCCACTTTTTTTGTCTGCGTGTTGTATAAAAACAACCGTTCTTTATTTGATGGCATTGTATAATCAATTATCACAACGTACTTATCATTTGATATTCTTTTTTTGTATTTTGAAGATGCAGAATATTGTAGTGCTTTTTTTAGCGCTTGATGATTAAGACCTTCCTCCAAATTCATAGTACTTTTTGAGTATGCAGATAGTCCCATCACCAATAGCAGGATGACCTTGTTTAGGCCAATTTTTACAAATGAACAAGCATTCCCCACCACTTGGTAAAACGAAAATCTTTGTTTGAAGAACATATTTATATATTTCATACTACATCCAATCTTATTATTTTTTTGAATTATATCATAGTGTTATTGTATTTTCAAGGTTGACTTTATGTCTTATTGCGTTATAATATTACATTAGTACAAATTAATATGACCTATGTTTAAAAGTATAGTCAGTGAATTTATTAAACTCATCATGGCAATCATTCAAGCAACTGGACATGCTTTTTCTAGCGCTTATACTGCAATGGCCAATTCGATATCTGCTTTTTTTACCTCCATACACACACATTTTGTCTTGCCTGTTGTTAATGCAATTCACATCGCTTTAACCGGCGTTTTTTCAGTAGTATCCACTGTGGCCATCACCCTATTTCAAACTTGTATACTGCCTGTCATTTCGTTTGTTAACCAAGTCGTCTCAAACATACTCTATGCAACAAATATTGCCATCCATGCCATTGCCTCGTTGGCATTTAAAATTGGCAGTGGCGTTGTTTATGCCATCCAATACTGTGCACATACAACCTGGCAATACCTCGTTATGCCCGTCGCCAACGCCATCGCATTTGTCGCTAATGTGGTCACAAATGGCATCATCCACCTTGCCAATATGACCCTAAGCGGCCTCTATTTCGTCTTCTCTTCTCTGTGGCAACACCTCGTCATGCCCGTCGCTAACGCCATCGTATTTGTCGCTAATGTGGTCACAAATGGCATCATCCACCTTGCCAATATGACTCTAAGCGGTCTCTCTTTTGTCTTCTCTTCTCTATGGCAACACCTCGTCATGCCCGTCGCTAACGCCATCGCATTTGTCGTTAATGTGGTCACAAATGGCATCATCCACCTTGCCAATATGGCGTTCACTGCATTATCAAATCTCTTCTCTCTGATCTGGATACACATACTATCACCAGTTCTCAACGCAATTGTATCTCTAGCACAACTCATCGCAAACATCGTATATACCATTGCCAGCCAAATACTATCTGCCCTTAATGGCATCGGTCAGTTTTTAAGTTTTGTTGCAGGTAAAATCTTCTGTGTTCTCTCAAAAGTTGCGCTACTTGCCAATAATTATATCTTAACCCCCTGTGCCAATGCCTTATCAGCTCTTGCTAAACTTTGCACTTTTAATAACTTAATCAACTTTTCAGTCAACCTACTTTCTGCCATCGCATTCCCTTTCGTTGCTTTCTTATTTGTCTGCATCACTCCATCTCTTTACCCCTTATATGCCCTATATTCATTACAATCTGCCGTTGTATTGTATCCTCTCACCAAGATTTTCCTCAAGCCAAATGTTGATGTGACTCCCTGTCAAACCACTACAGAGCCCAAAGATGCACATAATCTACAAAAACACACTTGGAAACCTTCTAGAAACTCCATCATTATTGGCGCTGCAATCTATTCAGGACTGTTTTATTCAGGCGTCAGAATCAGCCCTAAAATCCTTGAAAAAACTGCTGCTAAATCATTGGCCATGGCTGCAACTGGTAATGCCTAACCATAGCCCCATACACTGTTCTCGGATACATATATGATTTTCATCATTCCTCTGCCATCATGCTGATACCTTACCATCACGCGCCTGCCTTGCTCAGTACTCGGAGACCAAAATTTCCATAAAAAACAGCTGTTTTTTAATTTATAATCGCTGTGTCATTTCCATATGAGCCAATATTTAAAAAAAAACGTGCATTTTTTAATTTTTTATAATAATGTATTAATATCAAAAATCGAACAACTACTATGCCTACTAATAATGGAAAGAAAAAAGGAAAAGGAAAAGGAAAAGGAAAAGGAAAACACCCTATATCCGCCTCCGCCAACTCACCTCAACCCTCTGCAAGTGATAGCAGTGTTCGGGATGAATTTTCATGGGAAGATCTCCTAAATGATATTCGCGTAGGCGCGCTTTTAGATACCACTTCTAACAAAGCAGCTATCATAAAAACCACGCTAAAAACACCAAATCAAATAGACAGAAAGGGACGTTCTCTTTGGGACCAAGTCGCAAAACTTGACAATGATTTTTTAAAGTTTGACGAACTGAAAACATTGATCCCTAATGCTGCTCGCCTTGAAACAAAACCCTATCGAGATCGCTCTCCACTAGAAATAGCCTTCTTTATGCAACACACTGAGGCTGTTAAACTGCTTTGTTATTTTGGATATAATACTGAATTAATCTCTCATACTTTTTGGTTGCACAGTTTCATACGCCACCTTAATCCAACTTATGTTAAAGACTTCTGCCTTCCCTTTATTCTCAAGACCGTTGAACCCAAATCTACTCGGGAGATGCTACATAAATTTGATAAAGAAGGTTATTGCCTACTGACTCGGACACTTCAAAAATTTGAACACTATTTATTGAACGCCTATGCTAAAAACCCTGATGATCAAGCACTTTCTCAGTATCGTAAAGATATAGAAGATCTGTGCCTCTCAATTATAGAACATGGATTTAACCCCAGTCATGCAAGCCACCAACCCTCACTTCCTTTAAATTTTGCTATCAAACATTCCATGTTTGATCTCACTGCAGTGCTACTAAAGAAATTTCACTATGATGAAATATCAATTCTTGATAAAGAAGGGCACACCCCACTCATGTGTGCCATTATGAATCAGGATCCTAATTTGACTCGAGAACTGCTTAAGTTCCCTTGTGCAACCACCCCCAACACTCTAGCCCAAAATCCACTACACATTATTTGCACAGTTCCCTTTCCCTTAGAAGGTGCATTTGCAATCATAGAACTCCTTACTAAAGCCAATGTCTCTTTTGATCAGGTTGATGCCAACGGCAATACCCCTGTCATGCAAGCCTGTATTTCACAACATCCCACCCTAGCACTGAAACTATTAGAAAAAACAAATAACCTAACCGCTATTAATGCCAAAGGTGAACATTTATTGACCATGGCCATTGAATCTATGACCCTTGATCCAGAATTTCAGCCTGTGGTTTGTCGCCTGATTGGCCATTTTGATCAAAAAATGCATTTTCTCAAAAATAAATTTAAAGCTCTCTGTTATCAAAAAACAGAACTGGAAAAACAAGACGGTATTCACTCACCTCAGATTGAATCTCTGAAGTCTCAGATTACAAAGACGCATGATGACCTAATGCAGTATACCAATCTCATCACCAAAGTCTTCCCTCTGAGTGATAGAGCAACGAAACTATGCCTTGCCAAGTCACACCAGATATTGCGTCTTGATATTAAGATCAGTGTACTCACTTTATGTTTTATTCTTCTTGATGCCGCTAAGTCCTCCAGTGCAGACAACCTCAGGCTAACAATCGAAGAACTTCTATCTATTATCTATGCACATCGTCTCTCTGGCTCCTTAGGCGATGACCCCTTCTTTTGCGCGGTACAATTTAATCAAGTGACCATCAGTTTATTTAAACATGGGGTACTTCCTGCGCAAAAAAATTTTCCAATGATACTTTCTCAAGTAACAAAGAGTCAAGCTGCATCCCCTCTTACTCTCTCTGATCTTTCTTCTCAACAACTTGAAATAATATTTCAAATAAACGATCAATTGTCCCATATTCCCTCTTCTCCCGTTCAATCGACTGTTCTATCACCAGAGATCGATCTCTCTCCACTTGATGAAACTCCCTACGCATACTGGCCCTTAGATTGGACTCGTAATCACTGGCCCCTACTTGGTGACCGCTTAATGTTTGAGTGTATTCAAGATTCTTACACAACTCGTGCTTTGAATTTTTTATATGACCATATCATTTCTGCTAATCTCAGCCCCTATTGCCATGTAGAAAATAGTAAAAATTTGACCAATTGCATACAAGCGCCAGTTAGAAAATCTTTGGGAGCTGTTCTTCTGAAAATTACTGCACAAAAAGTTTCCGAAATTGATGATGCCACACATAAACATGAGCTTCGCTCTACTTTTAATATTGAAAAAAGCTATCCAAAGCTCAATCCAAATCAAGTTATAAAACTTAAAACCATCTTTCCCCCATCAAAAAAAGGGGCTGGGTCTTGGATTGAGTCATTGACTTCGTATCTGCTTGACCCAAGTAGCAAACAAGACCCCAAACACACATCATTGACTGATATTTTTCTTCAATGTATGCATGAAATCATTTGGAACGAGTATACCATAATCATGCAAAAATCAGTCGATGTTACGATTTTATTTAAGTCTATTTTGCTGCTACATGTTGCTGATGACCCTTTGATTAGACAACGACACCTTGGCCTTTTAGCACCATTCTTACGAGTACATCAAAGCCGCTGGGAAACTCTTACTGTAATAAGCGCTCTAGGCTTATCTCCCAAATCAAGCGCGCCTTCAATATACGAACGTGTGCTTGAATCGGTTAGAGAGAAAAAACTCGATGTATCCCAAACACTCAAACTGGCAAACGACATTCTGTCTCGTCTTGAATCAAAAGATTCTGATAAGGGAAAATATTTATGTCTGAAAGTATTTAAGCATATTACCACAAGTAACTCCTTTCTCAACGGCAACAAAGTTCTCATTGAATGGCTTAAGCTCACTCAACCTTCTTCACCTTCCCAAGTTCAAGCACTATCTCTTGCCGCTTCACAAGATCCCTGTCAACCTGCTATCGCCCCCCTGTATCTTCTCAATTACTGTATTGACCAACATCAACAATCTGATGAACCAGATTTCATCGATGAAATCTTTAAGGACTATGTTGCCCCCCATCTGACCTACGATTTACTTTTCGAAAAATCCCCAAACCTTGCAATGATTGACTACTTACTTATGCCTGGTCATCTTGCCTTGATCCACGATGCCAATCTAAAAAAAGCCTTGCGTTTATCTTTAGATCAACGCATTGTTCATCAGAAAACAAATACTCCAGAAGAAATGAGGGTTCTAGGCGCCATTGATAGCCTTTGCGATCAACTGAAACCTGAGCTACAAGGTCGAGTTGATCGTATTACTTCTAAAGTTAAACCAACCACATCAGCAACCATTGCAACAGCACTCGGAGACAAAGATTCGCAAATAATAGAACTCCGTCAAAAATTGACGATTCTAGATCAAGAAGCATCTAAACTCCGAAAAGAGACAAAATCCATAAAAACGAAACCTTATGAAGAACTGACTCTGGCCAGACAAACAATAACTGATCTTGAAACAAAACTTGCCAATACCAATGCTGATCTTATGTCATGCAGACAAGAAGTAGAGACTCTGGTCAGAACATCTAAGAAAGAAAAATCTGGATTGTCACAACTGAGAACCCAATTAAATAGAGCGGAAGAAGAGTACACAACACTCATTCAAAATTTGAAATTACAAATTAAAGAGCAACAAGCACTCATCAAATCTTTAGAATCTGAGAAACAAGGGGCTCAATCCAAAATCAAATTGTTAGAATCTCAAAATACATCTCATAATCAGACTTTAGTAGACCAGACACAAGATAAAAAACACCAAGCACAATTGTTAGAAGAACAATCTAAACAGCTGGATATGCTAACAAAAAAAAATCAAAAACTGGTATCTGAAGCAACATCATTACGTCAAAAAAAGTCAGCTTATCAATCTCAAATCCAATCTTTAGAAGCGCAGATACAAGACGCGCAGACCCAAGCAAAACTGTTAGAAAAAAAAGACCAAGAATTGGCAAAATCAACCAAAAAAAATCAGAACTTGGAATCTGAAGTAGCGTCTTTACGTCAGAGTAAAGCCACTCAATCTCAACGTATTTTAGAGCTGGAAGCTCAACTACAAAGATTCACTCAGCATCCAGCCTGTGAAGAAGTCACTTCGAGGTCAAAACACACTTCCACAAATCAGAAGCCAGTGACTCGCAAAGGACAAAGAGATAAACTCATAAATGGGATTTCAGGGTCTGGATCTCTCGGATTTTTTTCTGGTCACTGTATGCAAAATCATTCCAAATCTGACGACAACCGTATTCATGATCATTTGTTTCAGCTTGCTCGATCGTTATCCAATAAATCAAGCACCATCTTGTGGAATGGTACCAGTGCAATATGCTATTTGCGCGCCCTATATAACTTTCCTGTACAGCACATGACATTTAATCAGCTGCTGACTCAATATGAAAATATTAATCTCCTCGTTGAATCCGCTTCTTCACTTGAATCAATTGCAGAGACAATCAGGTTATCTCTGCCTAACTCTTCAGTTACACTCTCCAGCCTCAATAGAAAAATTACTGTCACTATCCCATTTGAAGGTGACCTCTGTTTTACAATTGATGTCAAACTAAGCACTAAAATAAACCTTAGACATTACCCAAGCTCTATTTATTTCTCCTGGAACTTCAAAATTCAAGAGTGGAGACCCGGTGATTTCCATCTTGGGCAACACCACTTTTTATTTTGCTATACTGACACCAGTCTTGAACAGTTGACTGACGAAAACCATTACTCTCTTTATTGGTCCATTCACCAATGGATTAAAACCTTTGCATTGGGGTACGCCCCCGATTGTACCCTTTATCTTCTCAACAAAGCTCTATCCAAACAATTACGCGCCTCAGCAGCCAGTGAATTAACAAGAACTGGTACTAAAAGTTTGATCGCCAATGACATACTCTCCATTATCAAAAAGTTCATAAATACCCCATACCAACAAACCTGTTTCAACTGTATCGCCTCCTCCCTTGACCGTGATGAGACATCTTTATTGGGCCATATACTGCCAGATGGCGCGACATTTGACCCAACAACGTTTTATGCCAATCCAAAACTCACCAATGCAAAATCCTACACCGATGTATTGATTGCATTGAAATCGATTTGGAAAGTTCAAGAAACCAACCCATCACTACTTGAGAGCAAAACTCCCTTTGACTGGTCTTCTGTGGTGATAGAATCTTCTCCACAAATGGCAAAAGGTCCATCCAGTCTTTGACCCCTCCAGTCTAAAAAAACACAACCACTTTCCGTCTCTCCATTCGTTTTATGTTTAATGGACTACTCATATTATAACCAACCGACGAACAACCTTTGAGTCGATTTAAATCATGACCTTAACCAGAAACGACTTCTCATTCAGATTTTTTTTTACAGTACTCCTGAACCCACTTCACACACTTAAAGTTTCCCGATGCAATCGCTGCATCCATCATTCCTTCATTGGCGTAGACTCTCACTTTAAGCCCTTCTTTCTCTCTCAATCCATTCAACAATTCTATATTTCCAGATTCACAAGCTGCCATCCATACTTTTTTTGCCACTGCTAACTTAGCGTTTTTTACCAATACCCAGTTAACACACTCAATATTTCCTGATCTTGCTGCCAGAATCAATGTCTTTTGTGTCACTTTGAACTGAGGGCCGACAACCACTGAATCCCATAACCAACTCAACATCTGAACATTTCCAGAACGAGCAGCCATATTAAAAGTATCTTGGTTAGGCACTTGCTTTTCTTGTTGCCGACACATGCACAACAACCACTTAAAAAGCTCTATATTTCCTGAATAAGCTGCCCTATTTAAAGTTTCTTGATCTGCTTTTTGCCTATACTCGTCTGGGCAGACAAACATCAACCAATTGACCATCTCTAGGCTACCCTTGCTTGCCGCATCATTCAATCTGTCTCTTTTTTTTGACATAGACTTCACACCTCTTTGTTTGTCACTTTTCTATAGCCCGGCTTCCCTGTTTTGTCAAACACCTTACACTTTTATTTTATCTTCCTTATGTTGTGAATCATTTTACAGGATATTAAACGAAAACTCATCCCCTATCTAGACCATATCTTTTGTCAATAACCCCACTGCCTTGCCTCTTTATTTTAAAAATATAGATTGGAGAATATCTCTTTCATCATCACGCTCTGCTGATATATTTCCAACCAACACCACATATGAACGCCTGATCATGATTGGGGCATGTTGCCATCATATACCTTTATACTTGCACATACCCTCACCCCTTAGGTGTACATTAATCTTCATTTTGGTCTCTTTTAGTCTATTTCGACGAACTTTTCTGACTATTTATATTTGGATTGACTCCAATTGGTCGATGTAGTTTGTTTTCCATCATTCTCGATATAAATGATTGCGCTCAATATACCTTCTCACTGTATCTGTCAGCCACTGCTCACATCGGTTATTCTGACTCAACTCCTCTCTCACTTGAGTCGCACTCATAGCAATCCTCTTAAAACTCTCATCCACGTAAATCAAACCACACGCACTTTTAAACAACTCAGCAACTTCTTTCACCTGCCGCTCCATCATCATTTTTTGCACGGCTTGACTGACTGACAACCCCTCTCGTGGTATGACGTATAAATGCACAAAATCTACCAAATCATCCCACTCCTGCCACTGATCAATGCTGTTCATCGCATCATCTCCCAAAACCCAAATCAATGCCGCATTGGGATACTGAGACCTTAACTCTTTCACCGTATCAATGGTCAAACTGTCTGCCCCCTCCCTATCAATCTCCATCGTACTCATCTCAATATCAGTGCCCTCAATTGACGCCTTGACCATATTGACCCTATCCACATATCCCACCGTGTCTTTCTTGTGCTCTGGATGCTTATTTGGCATTAGCATCCGTCTAGATTTCGGATACAACCGTGATAAATGATCTAAAATGTATACATGCCCTCTATGAATGGGATTGAATGTGCCCCCAAGAATGAAGAAACACTCCCTTGTTGACCTTTCTTCTCTATCTGATATTTCTTTACTTCTTTTCATGCACAAAACCTCCCTGTCTAGATCAATATCATCCTCATAAATGTTCAGACTTTCCGATTTTATGATTGTCATTTCGACTCGCAATCAAAGCAGTCATTGCCGGCAATAATATAATCAACAATACCGTTGCCATCAATAACCCCGCACACATACTCACTGCCAAGGGAATGATAAACTGAGCCTGTAAAGATTGATTCAATAACAATGGCCCCATCCCCGCAATTGTTGTGACTGAAGTCAATATCACCGCTCGAAATCTCTCTGTACACGCCTGAATCATTGCCTCAACCATGGGCTTCTTCTGATATGCAATCTGAAACTTATGCAATAAAATGATCGCATCATTGACCACAATGCCTGTCAGGCCAAATACCCCAAATATTGATAGTATCGTTAAGTTCATCCCCAATATATAATGCCCCAATAATGCACCAGAAATTCCAACTGGGATGATCATCATCACCATCAATGGCCATAAATATGACTTCAATACCCACGCCAACACCATATAAATCAATACAACTGCAATCATCGCTCCAGATTGTATCCCTGCCAACGCTTTAACCTGTGAACGGGCTTGTGTCTCTAAACCTATTTTTACCTGACTGTTTTTCTCAATCTCAGAAAGACCTCCATTTTTTAAATCTGCAATGATTTCCCTTGTTGTACTGCCTACGGGTGACGTCTCAGCACTCACTACCAAAGAAGGCTGGCCATTATAACTGTAATACATAGAAAAATCTTTGACCAAATCAATATCTACCAACTGCCCCAACCGATATCCCGTACCGTTGGCAAAGATATACAATCCAGATAACATCTCTGCATTCGCCCTACTTCTTGGATCTAAACGCAGTTTTATCTTAATATCCTGCTCGTCTGCATAATCTTTATCAATACTAGATCCCCCTAGTTGAGCAGCCAGCTCCCTCTCTATATCAATCTTATCTAGACCCAAGGCCTTTGCATGATCTTTTAAACGCAACTGATACTCCAATGGCCCATATGGCATATTGTCCGAAATTGCATGCACCCCCTGATAAGTTCCTAGTTTTTGTTTTAATGCATCAGATGCCTTTTTCAACATCTTGGGATTATTTCCTTTGATCAGAATTTTAATATCTGGAACAGGTGGGCCTGCTCGAGGTTCTGTGATACTCAAGTTTTTCATACTTGGTATCCTATTTAACTCATCATACCAACTGTTTATCAACATCTCGTTACTCACACTGCGCTGATCTGGTAAAGATAACCCCACAATCATACTCGCATGGTTTGCTGTCACCCCTTTGTTAAATTGCACTAGACTTTTTGGCGCCTTCTGAAAAGAAAACTGCAATGGCAATTTGACAATTGACTGCCCCTTCTCGCTTAATCGTTCATTGACCTCTGCCAACGCCTTATCAGCATGTGCCAGAAATCCCATTACCCGACTCTCTGTCACCCCAGAATCAAAATCAATATCCATCATCACCAAGTTATTTGGCGGAGAAGGAAAAAAGGAAAACGAAATATAACCACTTTGCAATAGCACAAAAGGCAAAGACACGAGAAAAAAACCAATACTTGTGATCACCACAGCTCTCTGACTCACCCAAACCAACGCATTTTTTAATGTCCCATACTGAAAATCCCACAGACTTTTTTGTAATCTTGCTTGCCATCTGGGTAAACGCTTAGGAAACTTCTCAAGCGATACCCGTAGATGCCTTGGTAAAATTAAAAAACACTCTATTATTGACGCAATCAATACACAGATGATCACACGTGGAATATCAATCATAATCTTTCCATACTCTCCCGGTATCGTCAGCAGTGGAATAAAACTGGCGACTGTAGTCATAGATGCCGCCATAATAGGAACAAACATTAATCTACATGCCCGCAAAACCGCCTGCCTTGGTAACACCCCTTTCTGAAACTCACTGTATGCCTGCTCTGCCACCACAATCGTGTCGTCGACAATGATCCCCAAAGCCATTACAAACGCAAACGTCGATAAAAAATTAATACTACCACCCACACAATACAGCATCACACAACTGGCCGCTATGCATATTGGAATGCCAGATGCAATCCACTTTGCAAGCGATATATGAAAAAACACACCCAACAAAGTCATAATC
This sequence comes from Pseudomonadota bacterium, assembly GCA_036121365.1. Taxonomy (GTDB): domain Bacteria; phylum Pseudomonadota; class Gammaproteobacteria; order Comchoanobacterales; family Comchoanobacteraceae; genus UBA7916. The sequence goes on from JAZAFR010000001.1 coordinate 75,426, forward strand.
AAAATTAGTCCCACAAGACCATTGCCAATCAACAACTCAATTCGATAACGCAGCATTTTCCATGTTTGCTCATATGGCTCTATTTTCACCAAATCACCCCAACGTCTCTTTGCCTCACTTTGCCATTTACCATATATTTTTTGCAAAGAAAATATATCACTGCCACCAGCATTGCGATTGACCGTTAGACTGATTGCCGGCATATTGTGTACAAATACACGCGGAGCCTGATATCCCATCTGCTTTTCTACTTCTACCAAGCTTGAGACTCCCACTGTTTGCTGCTGACCAAGTGCCAATCTACCAAGATCATCATGCAATGGCGAACTGCTGTAGCCAAATGGCCGCATCAGTCCATTTTCGGATCCCATGACTCTATCGCCAAAATGATCACGTATTTCTTGCGACATCTGCCGCATGGATACGCCCATTGTATGCAATTGCCGACCTGATGTAGTCAACTCAATGTCTGACTGTTCAGCACCCTGCACCCTAACATCATCGACACCCAACCCCAATAAGGATCGCTTTGCATCCATGGCATAATACAATAACTCAGAAAGTCGCTTGGGCCCAGTCATCACAAAACTTAAGACAGGGTGCTTCATTCTTGGTCGCTCTACTCTATACTCTACATTTGTCAGATTCGCTTGATCCAAACGCTGCCTCACTTTGTCAATCACATATTTATTGTATTGTCCTACAGTAAAACGTAACACCCAAAAGCATACACCATTTTGCGCTCTTGCCTCTATACTGTCTAAATTTTCAAGACCATATAAATGTGGATCAACTGCCTTCATCACCTCTTCTTTCATCTCCTTGGGACTGGCATTGTCACGTGTGACAATCACCACCAACACATCTGGATTGAAATCAGGCAAAAACTGTACTGGTAAAAACTGACATGCAATATACCCTAGAATCAAAATCACTCCCATAGATACATTGGCCAACACGGGGTGATCAATGGCATAGTTGATTGCACGCCAGCTTATACTCATTGCTGATACTCCCGTCTATTTCTGTTGTTCTGGCTATCTCTCATTGATTGACTCAACACCTTTCATTTTCGACATCTGTTAAGCTTAAACATCTCCACCTTGTGATCTTTTTCGTTGCCATAAGCCACTCAATGCCGGTAATGATACCACCATGATCAGCATAGAAAAACACAAACCAAATATAATGCTCACCACGAATGGATGAAGCCATCTTGCCTGCATTGACCGCTCCATTAATAAAGGAAACAAACATACTGCTGTTGTTAATGTCGTTAACAATAACGCACGCGCCCGATAACAAATGGCCTTAATCAATAGACGTGTCTGAGTTAATCTTGATTGCTCACTTTTTAAAACATCAATCTGATGCAATAAAATAATGCTGGCATTTATCAACACCCCACTTAAACCAAATACCGCAATAATAGACAACAAACTAAAATCAGTCTGAGTGATAAAGTGGCCCCAAATGGCCCCACTGAGCCCAATTGGAATCACACACATCATCCCCACGGGCAATATATATGATCGGCTCACCCATGCCAAGATGAAATAAATACACACCAAGCCAACCACTACCCCATAGCCAATCTCTGCCAATGCATCCCTCTCATCCGGTGACTGCATACTCTCTAATACATCCACATTGAATCCATTTTTGATTGCTTCTATGTCATTTTTTTGTAAATGCTTTCGTATCTTAGCCGCCGAGTGTCCCTGAGAAACATCCGCTCCAACTCGCACTGCCAATTTTCCATTATACTGGTAATATACTGATGGCTTTTGCCGCATCCTCCAATCTGCCACCTGCCCCAGCATCACCTGCTTGCCATTGACATAAATTGGGAAGCTCTCCAACATCTCCTCACCCAAAACCTCTTTACGATTTAAGCGCAGCTTTACCACCCACTGATTATTGCCCGGCAAACTGCTTTCTAATACTTCTGCTCCTTGTAAAAAATCACTGATTTGTTTTGCTAGCATCTCCCTTTTTAACCCCAACATGGTTGCTTCCGGTTTTACCATAAGCTCATAAATCACACCGTCCCACTTGATGTTGTCCGTTATATTTTTAACCCCGTCATACTGCCTCAATCTTCGTTTTGCCTCTGCAGAGGCCTTCATCAATGTTTGCCAGTCATATCCTTGAATGACCAGATTGATATCTTGCCACTGCGTTTCTCCATGTGGCTGTTTGATATTGACCTTTTCTACATCCACTGATGGCCCCAGCTCCAAACGCCACTGCTTCTTTATTTTTTCATTGGATAGCGTTCTCTTTGATGGATTGGTTAGCTGCACAATCATCGATGCATGATTGTGCAGCTCATCTTGAAATACAGGTGCTGTTTCCATAGGAATTGCAGGTAACATATACTTTTCTAACACGGCAACAATCACCGGCTTTTTAATACCATTAGATAATACCCACTCGGCTTTTTTTAATGCTTTTTTTGCCTTTGCCATATACTGTTGCATGGTCTTTTGAGTCACTCCAGGATAAAAGTCGACATCCAATGTGATGTGATCTCGCTCCACATATGGAACAAAATGATATGGCACATGGTTGGTCCACAATAAAACAAAAGGAATCAATAATAGACTCATCACAACAGACAGCGTTATCACAGCATGACTGGAGACCCTTTCTAAGACTGATTTTAGACGATAAAACTGTAATCTGTGTATCTTGTTTTCCATAACCTCACGTGTCGAGCCCCGCTTCCTTTTTGCCTGCATATTTTGTAGAGTTGTGGCCAAATGATGTGGCAGTATGAAAAAACAGACCAGCAACGATGCTGTCAATGCAGCAATGATGACCTTTGGAATGTCCTGTAAAAAAATTGCATAACGTGATTGCATCAATAATATTGGCAAAAATGCGCAAACCGTCGTCAGAGCAGATGCCAATAATGGAGGAAACATCTGCTTTATTGATGCGAGCACTGCTGTTAGCGGCTTAATCCCCCTTTGAATCTTACCATATGCAGTTTCAGCCACCACAATGGTGTCATCCACAATCATACCCAAAGCCATTAGAAAACCAAATGAGCTTAAAAAATTAATGCTGACTTTCCAATACGATAACAACACCATTGATCCTAGTATTGCTACCGGAATACACACCACAATCCATATGGCAAGACTCCAGTCAACAAACACCCATAATAATAATAAAATTGCCATGAATCCTATTAGACCATTTTCCAATAATAAAGCAATTCTCTCTTGTGTGATCTTGTATTCAGTTAATAATACTTTTGACTTGATTGCACTGGGCCATTCGAATTGTGCTTTCTCATACCATTGATAAAATCTTTGCACCAACTTGAGCGCGTTGTCACCCTTGATTGCGCGATTGACCTCTAATAATACTGCAGGCTTACCATTGTACAGCAAGTACGGTGCAAATGTGTCTTTCTGACTGCTTGTCTTCACTATTTGTTCAAGCTCATAAGATTGACCGCCCAAATGTATGCGCTTTTTCTCTACTTCATATGCATCTTTTGGCTTGGATGGCATCTTGACTGCCAAATTCATGCGTTCTGTCTCATACCTGCCAATTGGCCTGTCTTGACTCACATCCATGAGTTGTTTTGAGATCTCCTCAAGCGGCATATTCAACCGATGCACATCAATGCGATCAATGTCCAATGTGACATGTTCATCCATTAAACCCACCACGCTGACTTTGTCTAAATTATACTCTGATAATAGCGCCTGCTTAGATTCATTGGCAATCTGTCTCAAAGTATTGATGCTCTCACCATAAATCACAAGCTTTAATAATGGATCCTGTAATTGCTGCTCTGATATGATAGGCCGGTGACTTGAACTGGGTAAATCAATCTGTTCTACCATATTTCTCACTTCATCGAAAGCGGCAGATAAATCCGTTTTTGTCTTAAAATCTAATAAAACATAACCATAACCATTCAAGGCAAAGCTTTCTATGGTCCTCAAATCACTGGATGACCTCAATTCATCAGCCAATGGTAACGTGATGTTTTCCTGCACTTCTGCTGCACTTGCTCCAGGCCAGTCTACACGCACACTGATCACCGGCCACGGAAAATCAGGCATTGTCTGTACGTTTAACTGCGTTGCCGATACCAATCCAACCAAAATGACTGTGAATAAAATCAAATTCGCCAGCACAGGATGGAGCATCGCATACTCCATTGCACCGGTGAGGATATGTGATTTTTTACCACTGCTTTTTTGCTGATCTTTCATCCATCTTCACTGTATTTTTCGACAGCAAGTCCTGAGATTGGATTTGGAATATGTGTTAACATGAGATCTTGCTGATCCAAAGACTCACTTGTTGTGACTATCAACATGGGCTCATCACCGCCCTGGTAACTAAAACCTTTTCTTTCTACCTTAACTGCTTTCAAACTGCTGCTCTCATCTAAAACGTATACGGTGTTATCTGGATATAGCGCGGACTGTGCAACCACATAACTGTTTTCCACTTCTGGTAATGCCAGGCGGACCAATACTGGCATTTTATGTGCAAACATCTCACTGTCAGATTGCTCAACAAATGTAAACACTCCCTGCTGTCCCATCTGCCCGTCCTCTACCACTGGTAAAAGCTTCTCCAATCGCACTGGCACTTGGGTTGAATCCAATATAATTTTGCCTGATAGCACTTGGTTATTCTCAAGAACTTCTTTAATCATTCCTGTGTATTTTGCTGGAATTTGCGCTCGCATCTCATATTGACCATCTGGGATAATTCTGATTAAGCTCTTGCTGTCTATGCGGCCACCCAGTGAGATATTGACATCGGACACAATGCCATCAACAGGTGAGTATATGTTTGTGCTGTCTAAATCATCTTTGGCTCTTTCAACACGAATTGCCAGTGACTTCTGTGTGGCCTGTAGTATTTCGATCGTGCTTTCATGCTTTGCAAGCAAGGCCTGTCGTTTATTCACTTCTAAACCATGCTGCTGATACTCTTTTTGGCTATTTTCTAGAATAATTTGTGCCACTGCGCCTTGCTCTGCAAGCTTTTTTTGCCGAACCAACCGCTTTTTACTCAATTGAAACAATGACTTTTCCTGCTCTAGTGCCTCCTGATTGATTTTACTTGCCCTCTTCTCTCCTTTAATCTGTGCACACACACTTTTATACTCTGCCAATGCTTCACGGTATTTTCTATCGTATTCACTGGATTCAATACCTATCAGTAACTGCCCCTTTTTGACACTTTGCCCTGGTCCAACCTCAATTTTTTCCACATCTCCTAGCAAAGGGGAGCTGATCTCTAAGGCTTTAGGCACGACCACATAACCATACATCGATAACACAGGACGATTGGCACTGGCCATCATTTGGCTGGTCTCAACCACAATACCCCTAACCGGGTTATCAGACTGCTTTACTTGCTGCTGATTGTAGAAAAGAAAAACAGTCAAACATACCAACCCCACCAAAACGCCACCAGCCCAAAGGCACTGCATCTTGAAATCTTTTTGTTGCATAGCATCACTCCTTTTAATATTATTTTAACATAACTTTTGATATAAGAAAACTTTTTTGTTTGTCTCTATCATTCCCCCCTGTACTCATTCATGAGTTCTTAAAGCATAACTAAAAACGGGCGAATTCTCCGTTAACCTAAATTTTAGATAAGATAATACGATTGCATCATTGAAAAATATTTTTCATCTCTTCTTTATTTTTATACTCACTTTGTTATAGTGTTCCCTATATAAATATTAGGAAACTCATGCTATCTGGTCTTATCAATATAGAAGTCGTTCGAGCCTTTGTCTTGCTTTTTGGTATTAAACCTAGAATGGAGGCTTGTCAAAATATCATTGACGGCAATACGAAATACCAGCCCTTTTTTTACTCTCACTTTGATATCTCTTGGAAATTTGTTTTAATGTCATTCTTTGGCTTTTCCTTCAGTGTCTTTCCAATTTATGCACTTTTTTTTAATCCCTTATGGTTTCTGGCAATTCAATTGCCCAACATCCTTCTCTATTACGAATGTATACACAGGCCTTATAATTTACAAGACCCAAACGCAGGCCAAGGGCTAGAGCGCGATACAAACCCGACTCATTCGCTCTCTGATAGAAAAAAAGAAAATCAAAGTTATTTTATTTTTGCTTTTAATGGGCTACTTCCAGTCGTGCTTGCACTTAAAGATGTGGCTGGATCGACGAATCGATGGCTAGATAAAGAAGAAAAATTTCAAGATTTGAAGCTACTGAAGGGCGTCTTTTGGAAAAATCTTAGAAATAAGGCTCTTCGTTTTCAAATACGAAGCTGTGTCTTTGACCTCATATTGCCTGCAATCTATCCTGCTGCGCTTCTAGTCCTTAAATGTATTTTCCTGCTGACATTGAAACTGTATGACCATCTCTGTTACGCACTAGATCGGCTACAATTTCATTACATCAGTCAGGCTTTATTGACTCATGGAACGTCATTTCTTATGCACATGATTGCTCTTTCTTCATTTTATAATTTTTTCTTTTTGAACATCTCATCTCCTATAATCATCATTAGGCTGATTGTGTCTACGGTATGTTTGCTGAACCACTATAGACTGCTAGACTCTATGATCAGCGATGTCTTATTTAAAATACAGAGTATTACCGCTTTTCTCGAACCCTTGTTTATAGGGGACGTCGCTACTGTAATTAGTTCAATTATCTGTATTTTTCAAAACATCTCTACACAATTTTCTAAGCAAGTCTCTTTTTTATTTGCCTTTGTATTTGGCAACAATCTACATCATCCTCTACAAAGAATGCTCAAAACGTTTCTTTCTTATACTGGCTTTGTTTTATATCTAGTTTCTTGTGTTATTCTAGGAAAGAAGAGAACTGATAAGATCTCAAAGTTTTTTGAAAATTGCTATAAAGGAATCCGCGCACTTGTTTCTTTAGATGACCTTCTTTCCATCTATTCATCCATTTATATCAATTGGAGAATCAGAGAGAAAAACCTGGTAGAGCAATTACCATTTTCATTAAACCCGAACAAAGTTCCAGCTGAAAAATTTGTTGAAGAAGTGTGGAAACCGCACTGTGGTGATTTTCTAGATTTAAATCGTTCATTCTTCCCCTATGCCAATCCTCGCATCGCTGATCCAAAAGGACAAACTCGACATCAACCTCCTGTTGATCTCTACGGCGCATTTCAAAGTGATGATCGAGTCCAAAAAATTGTTGATGGCAGCGAAACTGTTCAATCTCCTCTTAGATTTAATACGTTAGAGCACATACTGTCGGGCTCGTTGAAAGATCAAACGGGGAATTCAACGTCAAAGAAACACCTTAGCCTGCAAGAGATTGCGGAATTCTTTTTTGATCACAATGACACTCTTGAAAAATTTGAGCAAAGGCTTGCAAGGAGCAAAGACTCTAAATTGAAACAGACTGGTAGTGACAGCTTGAGATCTGCCATTGAAAGTAGATCTGCTGAAAACCTTGCACACTATATCCATGAATGCCTGAATGTGCAAGGAGACTCGAAGTCTAATAGTATGTCCACTTATGCAAAAAAAGACTTTATTGCCAATAAGAATACTTTCCTTAGCTTGATTAGCCGCGAAATAATGGCCTGTAGAGGATCAACTTCAAGTACAGAACGCAAAGCAAGGGCCAATGAAGCAATCGAAACCATCCTAGAACACATTCATCTTTGCGCCGTAGGGATTAATGGCGGACTGATCGATGCAAACAGTCTTTTGAATCAAGATTTAGATCTATCTGCTACGACAAGTGGATACCATACAATGCACATACTTAAACGAAATACGCAAAGCCAAACCATTGGCAATCAAATTAGAAATGGGGACATGACCAGTTTATTAATCAAAAACACCCCCCTGAACATTGGTAGAATCTGGGACAGCTTAGTGGTTTTCTTCCCCATCAACTTCTTCTATCTTGTCAATCCCATAGCATTTCTAATCAATCAAATGGTACAGACCTCAATGGAACTGCCAGGCCTGGAAGCTGCAAATAGACACAGTGATCTGATCTCTCAAGCCATGCTGGGCAATGTATCTTTGGCTGAGAACGCCACCTTTGAGAGGACAGCACTGGCATTCTCAATACCTTGGCTTCATTCTTTTAACTTAGACTCATTCCATCGTGCGCAACCCCTTGGATGGCAGCTTAGGCATGACCTAAATCTTTTAGACCTGTCTAATCTAGCTCCTTTAATGCCACATGACTATTTTGGACTAGATGATCCGAAGCCTGGCAAATTTTATAGTGAATTCTGCAAGTACCTAGCAGAGGAGGGATATCTACCAGAGCCCGATGAAAACAATGATAAAACAATTAAGGATATCGAGAATAAACTTGCTGATCTTCTTGATGCTCAAGCAAGTATTCACAAGAGCCCGTTGCGCACTTATGCTCTAATACAGTGTCTTGAAGGTGGACTTTACACTAATTCTACCTGGAAGAGCCTCGCTAAAATCATCCATGCCATTGACAATGATGAAATTCCTGAAGACCACCCAGTTTTCGATGATGAAGCATGTGATCCTCGATTCACTTTACAAGATCTACGGGATCGTACTAAAGCCGTAGCTGTAGATCTTATAAAAAACCCACGATATTACAGCGAAAAAATTAATAGCAAATTCGCGAAACTGGACCGACAAGCAAGGGATACTGCCAGCAAGAAAGCACGTCTTCGTTGCCTTTGCCAAGCCGACGACTTAAATTTCTTATCCAATAAAACTGTCTCTCTTGAAGGCGGAACTGAAAACAGACCTCCCGTTGATCCATCACAATTCTTTGACTTTTTAATGCGTGAAGAAAGACCAAACAATTACCATGGCGCCTTTTGTTTCCTCAACTATTTTCATTCTTCACATGACGCCAACAGTAGAGAAAACTTTCTCTTTAACAATATTTTTCAGGCTTGTAACAGACATTATCCTAATTACCAAAACCCCTTGAGTATTTATGCATTAATACAACAGCTCGAACAAAAACAATACACACGAAACATAACCTGGAATACCTTAGATCGCTTTTTGCGTCATTTTCAGAAAGGCCAACAACACCAAGACTGTCCAGTCACTTTAGAAGAGCTTGAGACGGGCATTGAAAGTTGCAAGCGTGAGTTTTCAACAAAACGAAAAGCTTACAGCGATACCGTCTGTCGTAAATTTGAGTCTCTGAATACGTTTCATTATGAAGATGCTTACACAACTATGGATAAATTGTGCGATGACGAATCTATGCGATTTATGCTCAATAAACTCATTGTTGCGCCTCTGTTCACACTATTCCTTCATCATGGGATCATGTATCGTGGTGCCACTACCAGCGATCCACAACCCGACGCAATATACCAAAATCTAGACCAGCTTCGGCAAGCCAAGGCGTCATCACTCTCACGTCAAAAAAAATACACCTATACTGATAGAGTAAAACAATGTGCCTATGCCGTTAAACTCATTGCTTTGACGATTGTAGAGATCCTGATTCCCACCATAGCGAAAGCTGTCTATATGTCAACCAAATTCACATTGGACATTTGCTTATCGTTGATACTGGGATCCATCAAAACCATTGTGTATACTTTCCCTCTTTCCTTTTATCATCAGAACTATTTCTATATTAGATCTGCTTGTCGTTATATTGCTTCACTTTATGATAAAGACTTTATTTATAGTCAAACCATTCTGAAACCAATCATGACCTTTTCTTATCGTGTTCTTAGGACTTTGGCGCTCATTCCATTTATGGTGTTATCTGTCTTTAAATCCATTATGCATAGACTGATTGTCGATCCGGCTATTATCCTATTACGCACTTTTTCAAACGGACCGATGTATCTATTTTCTTCAACACTTTCATTGATTATTAAAAAATCAAAGGCTCATCATGACGCTTTATCCTCAAGTGACCTCATGCGCTCCAAAATCAAAAGAGCTAAGCAGGGAAGCAAACGTTCATCCCCGAGTGCCTTCCAGCCTAAGGCAGACATAATGAAAAATATGTCGGATGATCTGAAGTCTAGTCTTGAGTTTTTTTCGGGAATGGTTCCTTCTATGTGACCTTTAGGACATGACATTCAGTGACGCCCTTGACGGTACAAAAACGATGTATTGACAGGCTGATTCATGCATGTCCTTTTTCAAGGATGATCTTGACGTGATGATTTCAATATACAAGGTGAGTTTTTATCTTGTCTCAATCAAGTTACAGCCGTCGTGATGTATCATCAAGTTTCTTTGTTTACTGACACCCAGCCCATCAAAAATAAATTCAACATAATCATATTCTTATTAATATAGTATTAAATTGATTTGACAGTAGCATTCCGAAACCGCATTATAACAATATGTCAATTATCAATATAAAATATCGTTGTGAAACTCTCATACTTTTCAAATTTACTGAAAGAAATATTCGCCAAACTCCTTGAACGAGATGCTAAGGGGATGTCATCGCCTGCGATGCGCAATATGCTTGGCGAAGAATGTATAGACCTAGATACCACTATTGCTCCTCTTCTGGTTCGCCCATCAGAAGAAAATGATATGTTTCATATTGGTGGCGCAGACTTTCCTTCTCAACTGTCCGACAGGTTTCCTGAAAGCACACCTGCAGACTCGTATGCTTGGCTATTTCGAAAACGAGTCATTCAAGCCTATTGCTCTCAGTTATCAGATTTTATTGAGAGTCAGCCTGATTGTGTTACCTCTTCATCTATCGCCTACGGCAACCCTGCTTTAAACACACTGCATCAAATTTTACGAGTGGCGGCTGATCCGAAATATTCAATGGCCTTGACAGTAAAAAACACAGTGGCACATGATCTGGGAGTCGCGACAATCCTTTCGAAGAGTGGTGAATTGGAAGCTGAGGATGAGAGCAGTTTTGATGTAAGGACTTCTGCTTTTGTTCGCATTAGATTTTCTAGAGCTGAATATGTTTTACTTGAAGAAGGTAGAAAAAACTTTAAACAAACCCTCACAAATATGCTGGTTGGTAAGTCTTTTAACATCAAGCACAATACACCAGAAAGCCCTGTTTTAGAAAACCCAGGTTTTTATGAGCTCATGGCGCATACAATTTGCCCTTTAAATTCAGAATTTCTAGATGGACTTATGTGTGATGCATTTCCAGTTGCTATGAGTTTACAAGATGCAATATCAAGGTATGCAGCTTATCATGCGAAACCTAGCTCTTTAAGTCAAAGAAGCACACTCAATGCTAAAATTCGTTCTTTTGATCTTCTCTTTAATCTAGCAATGTCACTTCGGTATCCAGATATTTTTGAATCTCATTTTCCTGATAACCTAATTGCAAGCTACATCGAAAAAGGAGGCATACCCAATGAAGAAGCACTTTCCAAAGAAATTCTTAATAAAATATCTTCATGTACTGAGTTTAGTCAGGATGAACTGACACCTGCTTCCGCATCAGCTGACCCCGATCAAAGTTCTTTTGAATCACAAATTCAAGCAATGGAATGCGCCAATGAGGAGGAAAGAGCATCCTATCTGGAATGGGTTTCCAATATTCGTCTTGCCATAAGTTCTCCTGAGCAGTTTATTTATAAACACCTCATAAGATCCAGAGAGATGTTCGAAACCAAGGAAAAGCAACTAAACGCTAGAATTAGGCTAGCAGAAGACCAAAGACTCGAGGCAAATCGAAATTTGTCTAAAGAAAAAACCAGACTGGAGGAAGGGAAAGAGGCTCTTGAAGAAAAATTAAGGCAACAAGAAAAAAAATTGAATGGACAATTTGGTGAGTTAATTCGCCGAAGAGAAGAGAAATCGTCACTTGAAAAAAAATTAGCGCAACAAGCAGAGGATATGAGGAAACAATCTAGCGTGATAAGTAACCATTCTTCTGTTAACTCAAGTCTGAGAGGAAGTTTAGAATCTTCTAAAAAAGAAAATAGACAAAAAAATCGACAGTTGAGAGAAATGAAATCAGCGATTGTTGAGAAAGATCGATTAAATAAGAATCTCTATGAGAGTAGAACTGATCTTGAGATTGAGTGTGCTGGTTATAGACACCAAATTTCACAGAAAAATTCTGATATTGATTTTTTCTCCGATCAAGTTCGTATACTGAAAAAAATTAATACTTTTACATACTTAGTAATCATCTCAGCTGTCAGTATTATCACTGCCGCACTGACTGTCTCTGGTCCGTACTTAATACATGCTTTTGCCTATTTGGTTGCAAATTTAGCCCTTTTAAGAATGCCAGCAACTTTGAATGGGACTCATGCAAACACCGATACCAAATCAATGATTTGTTTTGCCGCTTTACTTTGTATTGGGCTCTTAACTTTACTCACTAAAGGACTTTTTCCCGATTTGTTTACATTATCTTTGCACTTCTGGATGGGACCTGTCTTATCTCTTTTTTCAGCGGTGGGAAATCACTTTATTCCTGAAGATTACTCAGATAAGGTATCCCTAGAAGGCATTCAGTTATCCTTATGCATTGTGCTGTCTGCTGCACTGGGCTGTGCAGGATCTTTTTCATTGCTGCTATACTGTCTTCCCGTTTTCGTTATCAACTACTTGGCTAAAGACACGATTACTGATTTCTTGAATACTTTCTCGCCGCAACCGACAATAGAGACCATTCAACCACTTGAAAATTTAAAAACTATTGAACCTCTTCAATCTTTACTACTAGCCCATCGACGACAGATAGACTCAGATAAAAACATTTATCAATCACTTCATTCTTCAGAGCAGAATGATCTAAGAATCTTATAGCGGTTCATTTCTAAGAATCAGGTAGTACTATAGGTAGGTGATCTGGCTGGTCCACAAGCCGTGATGACACTACCCAGATAATCTCTATTAAATTCAAGCTGAATAAAAGAATCTTTTAAACAGACACTGGTAAACAGACACTGGGTGCGGATAATCATTACTGACTGGTCTAGTCTATCAGATTTGAATAATTTCTCACAGTATCAATGAATGAATGCACCGACTCTGTTGGTGTTTCTGGCAATATGCCATGACCAAAGCTGGCAATATAACGTTGATTTACATTCAGGCTATTGAGTAAATTGAATGTGTGCTGCTGCGTTGCAGCCGGCCCAGCTTTTAAGATCACCGGATCTATATTCCCCTGAAATGTGATGCTTGAATTATCAATTTGTAATTTAGCGATGTCAGCCAACCAATCCACAGCAATGCACTTTAATAAGGGACACTCCAATAACATGTTTACTCGATTTTGTGTCAGAGACTTACTATAAAACAAAACCGGTGCATCAACTCCCCGCTTCACTAAGTGCTGACAAATGATTTTAAATGCCTCTGCTGAGTACATTGAGAACAATGCATCCGACAAAACACACCCCCATGTATCAATTACAAACAATAAATCAGCCCCTGCTTTGTATTGCTCATACAGATATTCAGCACTGATGATTGCAAGCTGATGAATTAACTCGCTCATTGCCACAGGGTGCGTGTATGCAAATGCCTTGGCTGTGTGAAAATGCGCCTGACTGTGTCCCTCAATCATGTAACATGCTTGAGTCCATGGGCTTCCTGAAAAACCAATGATGGGTAACCTATTGCCCAACGCTTCCCGTAATGATTCCACTGCTTTGTATACATAACCAAGCTTATGCAAACACTCATCGAATGGCAATGCTGCAATGTCTTTTGGAGATTTTATTGGATTACTGATAACCGGACCTGTTCCAGGCACAAAACTTAAGCCAAGATCAAGACTGTCTGTGATGGTCAAAATGTCTGAAAATACAATGGCCGCATCCAAATCAAAGCGTCTTATCGGTTGCAAAGCCAGCTCTGTGGTTGCATCACTGCTGCGGCACAAAGACATAAAGTCCTTGAAATTCGACCTAACATCTTGATACTCTGACAAATATCTGCCTGCTTGTCGCATTAGCCAAATTGGAGCACTGTCCGTTGTCTCTCCATTTAGAGTTCTTAGAATCTTATCATTTTTCAATGAACTTTTGATTCTGGTGGGCTGGGAAGATGTTTTGCTCATTGGTCTCTACTCTTAAACTCTATCCGTCACTCTATTTAGCCCCTGGGACTTGGCAAATAACCAAACGTATTTGCAAAGACTCCAAAAATCACAAATAGACTCACCGCAAAAATCACAACTAGCACTACCTTTCCTCCTGGAATTGTATAGACACTGGATAGTTTCTCCACATAGCGCGCTTTCCATACCATTATGACTGGCAATATCCCAAATAAGAATGTCACGAGTAACCCTGATAGGTCTAAAGCCAATAAGAATCCAGATGACTCTTTGGGTACAATGATTGAAATTAACAATGGTGGCCCCAACGTTAGTAAAGCACAAATCAATTGTGGATTTTTGTACTTGGCTAAGCCAAGACCGTCCTCAAGAAAATCTGACAAGGCCAAGACAACTCCCAAAAATGAGGTCAAAATGGCGCAGTTTGAAAAAACATTCATCAGAAGTGGTATTGTGGTTGCACCGTCACTGGCAAGTGTTTTTTGAAGTGCCGATAATGGACTGGCGCTTTTTGCAATTGCAAATAAACCATCTGGCCCATCAAACGGCAATAATGCGACGATCAGATATTGATAAACCAAGTAGACCGCCAACGGAATGGTTGATCCAATCCAAAGCATTTTCTTTATGCTTGTCAAGTTGGCACTGAAGTTTTTACGCAAGCTGGGAACTACAAAGTGCGACGCAAATGCAGCAATGGTAATGGGAATACTGCTGATTAAATAGATGGGCTTGCCACCACTCAAGTAACTGATTTTAGTTTCTGGACCAATGACAATGATAAGACCAGCATAGCTCAACAAGAGCGCAAGAAGTAATACCTGATTGATTTTGTCTAACAGAGCAACGCCTTGAAATGCAACGAGTCCAAAAATCACCGTGAATATGATCATACAAATATAGGTATCAATCTCCCAGTAAGGCGTCACAATACTTTCTAATAATTCTGCCCCTCCAGAAATATATGATGTTGAGATGATATAAAGCAAAAATAAAAAGCAAAACCACGTTATCACTTCTCCTGCTTTGCCAAGATGCATGTGGGCCATACTGATGATATTGGCATCCGTATCTGAACAGTAAAAGGTCACCTCAAGAAATAATAGCAGCGTGATAATCGCAAATAGATAACATGTCACCATGATTAGGCAGGCCGGAATGAAACCGCCGACTCCACTGATAAACGGCAATGATAACATACTCGCTCCGATCGCAGTTCCTGCGACAATGGAAGCACCACTTCTTTCTTCTGAGTTTAACCCTAACATAATTCATCCAGTTGTTTAGTTTAGTGTGAAAATGATACTGTCATACAGCATAAAAGTCAATTCATTCTTTATTGTATTAAAATGGCTTTACTGACTCACTCAGCATATATCTGAAATCATTTTGTTACATGGATAGTCTTTCTTCCAGTGCCTCTTTCTGTCTTTGCGTGCCTACGTTTTCCCATAGACCATGAATTCTCACGCCATAACAAGCATTCACATCAATGCTTTTTCTTATGACTTCAATGAGCCCAAATCTCTTTTTCTCAATGCCCATAAAAAAACTTGGACAAAATACACCGATGCCTGCAAAAGTCACATTATTTTTCCTCTGATTCAGTTGTATTTCACCCTCTTCACTACAATAAAAATCACCATCCGAATGCCATTCAGGATTACTCACCACACACAGTACATTTTGATGTTTTTTTGCTCTCGTAAGTATATGTTCCAATTTATAGTCCGTCCATATATCTGCACTCACTAACACAAAAGGGTCATCTTTCAATATTGTAAGCGCATTTTTTACGCCTCCACCAGAGTCCAATAAACCGTCTTTCACATCTTCTCGGGTATATTCAATCTTCACTCCGTATCTGGCACCATCTTGTAGTCTATCTTCAATCATCTGCCCCATGTAACCAAGGTTGATCACGATGTCTTGTATGCCAGCATTTTTTAACATTTGTATATTGTGCTCAATTAAACTATCGTTGCCTACCTTTATTAGTGGCTTTGGCATTCTTTGAGTCAGCGCTCCCATACGTTTACCAAAGCCTGCGGATAAAATAAACCCCTTCATGATTGCGTCGCCTTTTTCACATAACGGGTGCCACAATAATAGCATTTTACTGACTGGGTATTTTTTCGCACTGGCAAATACACCCTGGGATGCGCTTGCCACAACTGCGACCCGATAGGAGGACAACACAAATCCTCAAGAGAATCAACCTCTACTACCTGCATACTGCATGCCACTTCCATTCTAACCTCCTTTAATCTTTCTATGCTAGATTCAACACAGACCCCGGCTTTAGACTATCATCTTGACTTAAAATAATTCTATCTAAATTCTCTAAACTGTTGGCTTCAATCGTGACTCTATCTTCAGACCTATTTATGATTGCTATTGGAACACCTTCAATGACTTCATCTTGATTCACCTTATAAACATAGCGATTGTCTCTGATTGCTTCTTTTGGCACATCGAATTCTTTTTTTCCGTTGGGTATCCACATTGCAAATGATTGCTCCTTGTTCTCAGAAGGATCATAAAAAGTGTTCGCAGCTATCAGTATATCCACGCCAATGAAATCACTTTTAGAATCTGGCAACAAAGATATAATCCGTGCTTGTATCTTCTTATCATTGACTATTATCGATACTGGCACGTCAGCTTTGTTTTTCAATACCTGCTTGATGTCCATAACATCTCCATGGGAAACCACAGCTCTTACCAATAAATGATTGCTATCATATAGTTCTAACAGTCGATCTTTTACTGAAACGCGTTGACCTTTTTTTGTGAATATTTGCCTGATTGTTCCTGCATAGGGCGCTTTGAGACTGCTTTTTTCAATCTCTTTTTTTCCAATAGCCTCCATTGTTTTAGCAAGTTCGATCTTTGCTTCCCAAAATGTAATTTTATCCTCGACCAGTGCTTTACTGTACTCTGTTTGTAATAAGACTGCCTTTTTTTCATCCTTTCTATACATGGCCTCTTCCATTTGTAATTTTGTAATTATCCCTTTTCTAAAGAGATTACTTTGCTTGTCAAATTGCTTTTTAGCCAAATAGTACGAGTGTTTGTCTTTCAGTAACTGGATATCAATCTTTTTTTTCTGAGAGACGCTCTTCATTAACTGCTCTGTGTCTATTTTGATTTTTTTCTGATTAGCCAATACTTCCTTCTCTCTCTCTGCTGTATTAAAACTGACTAAAACCTCCCCCTTTTCTACAGTTTGCCCCTCAATGACATGTACTGATTTTATACTGCCTTCAATCTGCGCGTGTATGGTGCTTTCTTTAGCGCTTTTTAAGCTTCCGTATAAATCAACTTTTTTTAAAGAACCTTTTGATTTTACTTGTATAATCTTTAAACTTGCATCTTGGCCACCGTCCTGAGTCGCACCTACATTGACTGTCGTTGCAACACTGACTGTTAATAACATCGCCCATCCAAGGATCAAATACTTCATCTAAAACTCCGTCATAAATCACCATCTGTAATTATAGAGACTATAGCATTCCACACACAAACTCAAGACCTTGAATGACATGTTCTGCAGTTAGTATTCCTGGCCTGGATCTTGATCCCATCTAATTCACTTAAACAGTCAGGTACAGTTTATCTTACCAGGCCCGCTCTATATTATTGTTAGGTTTGCCTTTTGGATCTACTTCTGTTATAATAAGATTTGGCTTAATTTTTCCCTATGGCCATTTCTCATATGAACTAACGTTAATGGAATATCGACACTATGAATGAAAAATCAACCAAAAACCACCCATCAATTGGATCCTTCATGGCTTATATTGTCGTCCTACTTGCATCCAGCTTTTATCTTTATGAATTTTTTCTTCGTGTGATGCCAACTGTCATCACATCTGAGCTCATGAACGCTTTCTCTATTGGAACAGGACAGCTTGGCCAGCTTCTCGGATGTTTTTTTTATGCTTATGCCTTGATGCAATTGCCTGCAGGACTATTGTGTGATCGCTACGGTGCAAAAAACTGCCTAGTTAGCGCAGTTTTTATCTGCGCATTGTCCATTCTGGCATTTCAATGGACAGACAACTTCGGTGTTGCTTCTCTCAGCCGTTTGGCCATAGGGGCTGCATCTGCTTTTGCTTTCATTGGACCTTTGGCATTGTCTAATCGTTGGTTCCCTGCTGACAAACAAGCTTTGATCACGGGCTGTGTCCAAATCATGGGCTGTGTGGGTGCTGTGATTGCTGGTGGCCCAATCCGATCACTTATTGAATCAATTGGATGGAGACCTGCCACTTACTATTCAGGTATTATTGGTGTCATTTTAACTGTTTTGTTCTTTCTTATTTTAAAAAACGAACCCGATAACCACACCAACAAACACTCCCAGTCTGATAAACATACACTGGATATTCTTTCCACATTGAAAATTGTTACCACCAATAAAGTTAACTGGTTTATAGGTTTTGCTGCGTTTGGATCCTGGACAGCTGTTGCGATTTTCGCTGAATCCTGGGGAGTTCCGTTTTTAAATATCTTACAAAGCCAGACTGATGACGCATCAGCAAGCCAACTTATGTGGGTCTGGATTGCAATGGCTATAACGAGCCCCTTGGCAGGCTGGTTTTCAGATCATATTAAAGAGCGTATTCGTCCAACGATGTTCTTACTGGCTGTAGGACTCATTGCAAGCATTGTCCTCATTGTTTTTCAACCTCACAATACTTACTTTGTTAGCTTTTTGCTCTTTTTGATAGGTGCGTCTTCTGCTGCACAACCCATTACATTTGGACTCATCAATGACCTAAATAGTAAGGAAACTATGGCGACTGCTATTGCCTTAAATAATATGATTTTGGTCTGCTCGACTGGTGTCCTAACCCCAATAAGCGGGTATATATTGGAGTACTATTCCTCCTCGGCCAGCTCTCTGCCAACAACCATTGCTCCATTCCAGACTGCGTTTATGATTGTCCCCATTTCTATTGCTACTTGCATGGTCGTCTTTTATACCATGGTTAAAGAAACTAACTGTCAACACATATCAGCCACTGAGCTGCCTGATCTGGACACAGACTTGACAGATGAGCAGAGCCCCAGCGCAGCTTAATAACCATACATACGTTGCTTTAAATCACGATAACCTATGCAACTTCTCCTCAACTCAGCTCAAACGAGATATTCCAAATACTGGTCACACAATAATTCCGTTTTATTCATTTTTTTGAAGAGAAACCCTGTCGTGTTGACCTCGTGAGTACTATATGAGCAGCGCACTATTCTTGATTTTCAATTGTCGCTGTTGTGTCCAATTCTCAAGCTGAACGCTCTCCAAGATACTATAATTTTCTTTCTGCTCTTTTCAAACACATCAAACCCAAACTTGCGAACATTACTAAATTTTAATGACCGATTTTAAACGCATGTTAATAAAAACCCAGCTACGCTGTAAAAATACAACCACTCGAAGCATGCAAACTTATCCCATCTTGCATCTTTTCCCAATAACTTTACTCTCTTTTCGAAATCATTACCTGATGAGATCAGCTCACCAATTAGATCCAAGGGAATAGACCTCATCATCCCCAAAAGTGACGACGTTGCGATTATTGATAATAATCCTCTCAATGCAGATATGATTGGCGCCGATTGTTCAAACGCTCTTACCATGACACCACCCATCCAAATGACACCAATGGTGAATAGAAACGAGCCAACTATAGCGTGCAACCCCAAAACATACTGTGCAGGCACTACAGCAATAACCATCAATAAACTTAGCATTATCAACTCAATCACACTGAGCGCATAGTGATATTCAAATGACAACACCACTGAATTGGCTATTAATCCCAAACTTAAATGGCACAGAATGTACACGAAAACCCCAACGGCAAAAATCCAACGTTCTGGAGATAATAAATAATTCCCGCTAATCATTGAAAAAAAACGCCTACTGTGACCTAAGCTTGTTGAAATCACCCAACATAGCAACGGCAAGAATGCAAAAAACAAAATACTCAGCAACCTTAGAAATTGTCTATCTTGCAAAAATTCCATCATACACTCCCTTTCCCCACTACTTTTCCCCTCTCCTTGAGGTCTCAAAACTCTTTCGTTTTTTAGCATCCATCGCAGTCATTCTCAATATATGAGAAACCACTGATCTTCAGAGAAACCCTACATCCATCAAAAATGAGAACCGTACTTGCCTATCCAAGTTGGATAGGCAAGCTCAGGCCATGATTAGACAAGACTTAGCTCTCACCCCCTCACTGACTGGTCATTTCTTCTGCCTCTGAAAAAGGGCTTATCAAACTGTCTTCTGTTGCAGTGCTGGCCGTTTTCATCTCTTCAAAACCGCCGAAACACGTCCCCATAAACTCTGCTAGTTCTGTGTAAATTGGACCGAGCAATGCCAGCTCTGATAGCAATTTGGCATTGGCATCTTCTGAATCATCCAAATCTTTTTCTATGTCTAAATACTTTAATTGAGAAAATGTGAATTGTGGATTCATCACGAACTTCAATCGCTCCTGCCATTGCAACTGTGCTTGCTTTACCCACATGCCATCTTCCAAATGCTGTTTCACCGACTGGCTTTCTAACTCGTTACCAGCGAATCGAATCGAACAAAATCTATCTTTAGGATCGGCCAACTGACAGGCATCTCCAAAATTCAATCCATCTGGCAATGTGTCCTCTTGCTTTAAACAACGCGTCAACTTTTTTTCTATACTCTGCTGTGTTTTTGCACATTTTATCATCCAACCCGGCACACAAAATGCCAAAGAAGCTGTTAAGCTGTCAAGCAGTGCTTGTTGAGCATTGCTGACAAACATCAATCCGCTTTTCCAATCCCAAATGACATCACATGACTTTTGCTGCACAAATGCTTTGGGCAAAAGCTCAAAATGGACCTCCTCTAGCATGCGTCTTTTGTCACGCTTTGATACCGGAATGCCTTGCTGTGATTCTTGCTGTGCTGCGCGCTCTTCTACTGTCTGACGAATCACATCCAATGGCAACAACCGTTTTGATACCGTAAATCGACCACAATGATACTGTCCACAGCTGGCCAATAGTTCTGCCGAACCATTGCCAAAGGGACTGGACCATCCGTATGTTGATGTTTGTTGAGTTGGACATTTTCCAATTTTTTGCTTTGCCAGAGCTTCCTTCAAATCGTCTGCTGTTTTTGCTTTAGGCACACTGAACCTAAAAACTTGTATTTGCTTAAACCATACCACAACCATTTCTCCATGTAGATACTTGGCTATTATTGAATCACAATTTCTCTCTTGGTGCAAAGTAAAGTCATATTTCTATATGCTAAATTTCATTCTCTCAAACCTGCAAGCACAATGATTACCATTGCAATGATGCGTATCCATGATAAAAAACCGCTTGATCAATATTTTGACCAAGCGGTTTTTTGCATCCCTCAATGTGAATGCTAACAATACTGTTATTACAGTTCTAGAGCTAGGATGAATGTGTCAATGAACTCAGCATTGGCATACAACCCCCAACTAATAATTCAGAGACGCCATTGCCACTTGTATAATCTTCATAAGTTGGAGTTCTATTCAGCGATTCCATGGAAACAGCTCTGATAGCTGGACTTATATCCTGGAAAACTTCACTGACGGCTGGACTCATACCACTGTCAACTGTGTCCAAATACCCCTCTACACCGTTGCCTTTGGACATCCAAAACCATGCAGCTGTTCCAGCTGTTGTGGCAACAAGCCCAGTCCATAGTTTTACTTTTGCTGGTGCATTTTTTACCCTATTGATCAATGTCATTGTTGCTTTTCTTGCAACATTCAGTACTGTTGGTCTCCACTTATCTGTTGTTACTGCGGCAACCATCACACCAAGATTTGTCCATAAAGATGCTTGAAATGAACTTCCATATACACTCTCGGCCACGGGGCTTACCAATCTAACTCCTTCATTTAGTACAAATCCAGTTAGTACTGTGCGCGTCATTGGGTTATTTAAGTCTTTAATGTCTTTCCATCTATTCTTGAGAAATCCATTGATGCCTTTGCCAATGCTTCTAACTATATTCGCCCCAACTGCTGTAACTCCATATCCAACAACTGCACCAGATAGTATTAGTGGGATACTACCAGTTTTAGAACCAACTGCAATACCGGATGTGACTGCGACTGCCGTGCTTGTTTTCACGTCTTTTAAAACAACTTTGCTGACTTTCTTCCCTTGTTTGACGGCCTTGATGACTGCCGATGCACATGGATTATATGCGCTTTTAGCTCCTTGATTGATAAAATAAATACCAGCTATTTGTGTTAGTCCTGATAATACATTCGCTTGTATTGTCCCAACACCCAAACTGAATATGCTTGTTAATGAACTATGAGCAGAAATGGGATCATAACTGGTATAGGCTGTTGCTGCACCCACAGCGGCAATTGCACCGATTACTCCAATGCAATTTGCTCCTTTATAATCTTTATTTTTAGTTATGCGTTTGCTCTTTTTATTGGATAAATACTGATGCGCACTATAGGCTGCAGCTATGGATATACCAGTAACAGCTAAAACCGTGCTGGCAGTTGCATTCTCAGCAACCATATTTCCCAAAGAGCCACCTATTGTGAATTTTCCAAGAGAAGGAACCACACTTTTTATCTGGCTGAAGAAGTTTACCATAGTCACTGCTGTAGCTGATCCTACAGTATATGTTGCAGTACTTATTTCCTGACTATTCTTGCTCTTGCCATCTCTCATGCTTTGAAATAGCTCTCTATGCACACAATCTCTTCTGCTATGTACAGACCTACTTTTCATATCTCTCATAATATTATCCTTGTATCTGCTCAATTTATGCTTACTTTTTGTTATTCTATCACAAAACACACTCTGGGTCAATCCTATTTACGCATTTATGCTATTTTTACTTTTTATTTTATATCCATGTATTGTAGACATACTTTTATCATTTTATTGCATCCATTCAAACATGACACTATCTGTCATGCTCATTCACTGCTATCTTGCGTGTTGTTGTCATGTTCGAACTTGTAATCGATATAATCAGCACTGGAAACAAACGACTCTCTTTTTTAATTCTCTCTCATTTCTTTATCCCCCCACTTGACGATTGGCGCCCCTCATTTAGAAGTTAAAACATCTTATATAAAACCTGGTATTTTTTCTTTTCCCGGTTGACTTATCACCACGATTATTCTATCATTTGCCCTACGCTGGTGTAGCTCAGGGGTAGAGCAGCTGATTTGTAATCAGCCGGTCGGGGGTTCAAATCCCTTCACCAGCTTTTTTATTAAAATAATTAGTCACAATTCCTTATAATTAATTACATTTTCTTTCCATTATTTTTTAAATTCGTTGCCATATTTTTTTCAATATTTTTATACTCATTTATCTTAACATCTGAAAATAAAGACTCACCAAATTTCTAGATTCGCTATGCAGACACCTCCATCAAGATAATCTTCTTTCTACAGCATTAGATTCATTTATGTATTGACTTCCTGTATCTTTAATAGATGATATTTAATAATATTTTAATTAAGATAGCCCATGACTTCACTCACACGATACTGCCAAACTTTGATTTATTTTTCATTGAACTTTTTTTATTCCAGTATGCCAGCGCAGTGTCTCTCAATGGCACATGGTGCAATTCAAGTAAAGGTAATGTCATTTTGCTTCATGAGTTCGATTCTCCAGCAACAACTGTCCAACCTGATGTGAATGACTATTGTATTAGCTTTATGACTTCTACAACCAGCCCAGATAAAAAATCTGGGGTTGGCTACTATAATAGCAGGCGAAATATTGCAAAGTCTGATACCCCTCCTACCAAAACTCATCCCATGTTTGAGTTGGATACAAAAAATCAGACCTACTCTTATGTCAGCCCGGGTTTATTTTCTTTCTTAGTAGATGAGCAGGGAAACTACCAAATCATGATGAATCCTGTCATTAATTCTGGAGCATTCTACTCAGCAACATTGAACACCAATAATCAGATTAGAGGAAATGGTATGCGAAGTAGCAAAGCATTAGACCACTATTTGGCTACAGTCATCACTTTTACTCTTGATTATAGCAAAGACATCGAACCAAATTACAAAGATGACTGGCAAAAAATGTACACTAAAGGCCAGAAAACCCTAAGTCTTATTAATTCTAGATCAACCAGAATCCTCAACCCACAGCACGTCAAAGAGCTCAACTGACCAAAAATCATCAGTGCTAGAAAATGAATAGCCAACCTCAGATAGATCCCTCTAACCAATGAAGATCAAGCATAGATGCGCTAACTCAGCCTATATTGTATTGGCCATATGCTGGGAATTGATTGTCTGGTAAATCACCATGCTGGACTGCTTCTACCGATGCTTCTTGACCATCCCAAGAAAAACCTAACCCACCAATACCTTGAAATGAATCACCACTTGAACTTGAAGAGCTCTCCTGAATAGATCTGTCAACACAACCCAACCCAGGTTGATTCATAACTGGCACGCTGTGACTTGCATCTTGCTGCTGACCTCGCTCTGAAGGAGGCAGAGAGGGACAATTGCTACTCACTTGAGACGCTGTCATTGTTCTAACATCCCTTTTTTTTGACCCTGACAGAAGCTTTTCTTTGGCTCTGGACGCCGCGGCATCCTCTCTTTTTCTTTTGACTCTTTGCCTTGCTTCTGGACTATTCCTCAGCTACATTGGGACGCCTATCTTTCTTTCAATATACTGGCTTCTTAATGCTTTACCCTGGTCTGTACACACACCATTTTGCCAGTATGTATTGGCTAGCTTAGCACCCTTTCCTCTTAAGACCCCACAATATTCGTGGCACGACACACCGCTTGTTCCTTCCACTTTTGCTGCCTTCATAAATACAGCATGCAGCTTTTCAAAACCTTGCTCGTCTTTCTATTTTTTGAGTTCTAATTTATCTACCAGTGCTTGAAATTCTTTACTAGAATTCATGTATTTTCCTATGTTTTTGCCCACCAAATACAATAAGGTCGTTCTTCCATGACTGTCATATTCCATTAACTGTTTTTTATTAAACCTTTCCAAGCATTTTTTTATTGAATTTTTGTGCAATTCATTTTTTTCAGGCTCTTCGAATATCCATTCAAATTCGTCAAAACTGTATTGGCTCTGCCCTGCACACTGATCTGCCTTTTGAAGTAAAACTTGAAGCGCATTACTACCCCCTTCCTCTAAACCAAGCACACTATCACTTTTCACAATTTGATCTATTATCTGATCTAACAAACCCTGCACAACCTCGTTTTGCCCATTCTCTTCTAACCGATCAATTAATACAAGCATTGGCGTTTTATTTTCTAGACCTTGTATCTTTTTAGTGGACAATCCCCCCTCTTGTTTCAGCACCTCACTCAAAAAATATCCACTATTTTCAGACGAACTCAAAACTATTGTCTTCATAACACTCTCTAAACTAAAGATTCTCGCCTCTAGAATCGAGTTAAATATTTTTATGTGGTTCTCTCTGATGGCCATTTCAAGTAAATTCATGCCGTCGTACACCCCATCTTTCAACCAGCCTTTGATATTTATGTCGCGAGACGTCACCTCGTTTATAAGCATTTGTACGATTTCTAGATTGCCATATACCATTTATTCACGCATCATATTGTGTGGGATATTGATGGCTTTTATACCATATCACAGCATCGAATACTGTTCAATTTTTTGTGCATTCACTCCCTTACTTCTTACCAGAATAGGCATGTGAAATGACACGCATTGGACCAAGTCCTAGCCCCTAAGAGCTGGGCTTGATGCGCGATTAGTCACTGATTCTAGCTCTTCGGGCACTGGTCCAGTAGCACGAGGTACTGGCATCTCTTGAGCGGGCACACTGCTGAACATCAGCTCTCTGTTTTCACTCAATCTACAGGTCACGGTTGTTTTGCCATGATCCTGCATCTCTGGTTGACTGGGCTCACTGGCAAAGGTAAAAAATTGATTTAGTTGCCATTTTTGTGAGCATTTAACCATTTTCATTTTATTGCTGCCAAGGGTTGAACTTGATGCGCGAGTGGTCACTGATTCTAGCTCTTCGGGCACTGGTCCAGTAGCACGAGGTACTGGCATCTCTTGAGCGGGCACACTGCTGAACATCAGCTCTCTGTTTTCACTCAATCTACAGGTCACGGTTGTTTTGCCATGATCCTACATACCTACTTGACAGCTAAGATGGGGATTTTGTTGAAATTCTTTTGAGTATTCTGTCATTTTCACTTCCTTTATCTGTTAGTTGGACAATTATACTTGCATGGAGCCTCGTCCACAACTTTTTCACTTAACTTTTTCTTATTCACCTAACTTTTTATTACTCCATAAAAATTGACGTCCATTCATTTGCTTCTTCGCTAATTTTTCTTTTTGGTTGTGGTAATTTCACCCGCTCTTGTGCTATTATCATATCAGTTTATTCAATGATGTCATATGGTAGTAAGAACACGCTTTGCCCCCTCCCCCACTGGATCTCTTCATATTGGCGGCGCCAGAACCGCTTTGTACAATTACTTATTGGCCAAAAAGATGCAGGGCCAGTTTATTTTACGCATAGAAGATACTGACAAAGAACGCAATAGCCAAGAATCCCTCAACAACCTGCTACAAGAGCTACAGTGGATGGGGTTGAACTGGGATGAAGGGGTTGATGTCAAAACGCAACAGTCTTTTGGCCCTCATGGTCCATATCAGCAGAGTCAGCGTAATGACATTTACGCAGATTATGCAAAAAAACTCATCGATTCTGGCCAAGCATACTATTGCTTTGCGGATGAACAGACCATTACGGACCATAAAGAAGCCCACGCAGACCAACCTCAAATTCACTTCCAAAGTGCAGATAGAAACCAAAGCTTGTCTGATGCAAAAAAGCGTCTTGACCAAGGAGAAAAAGCCGTCATTCGCTACAAAAACACCCATGAGGATGAGACCTTCTCTCTCAACGATCTTGTCAGAGGGAATATTACTCTGCCTGGGAATATGATTGGGGATTTTATCTTGTTGCGCGCTGATGGCAGTCCCGTCTATAACTTCTGCTGTGCCATTGATGATAGCCTCATGGAAATCACCCACGTCTTGCGCGGAGAAGAACATCTTCCAAATACCCTAAGACAACTCATGATCATTGACGCTCTTGGATTCAAACGTCCTGAGTATGGACACCTGTCTCTTATTCTTGGAGAGGGCAATAAAAAACTGTCTAAACGTGATGGAGCCGCTAGCATCTCAGATTTCCAATCACAAGGCTATCTGCATGAAGGTCTCATCAACTATCTTGCCCTGCTTGGCTGGAGCGATCCAGATAGTAGAGAGATCCTCAGTCTGACAGAACTGGAACAAGCATTCAGCACCGATAGACTGAACCCTGCAGCACCTCATTTTGATCAATTGAAACTTCGTTGGGTCAATCACCAACAAATCCAAGCCTACGACTCCAAAAAGCTCTATCAAGGCTGCTTGCCTTTTCTTGAGAAGGCCAACCTTATGTTGCCACAAAGTGAACAATGGCTTGAGAACACTCTGCCCTTATTTCAATCTGATCTTCACACACTGGCCGACATATGCCCAATTTTCACACGCCTTTGTGACCATTCAGCCCTACTCACAGACGACGCTTTTGATGTCTTAAAATGGGGTCATACCCCCACGCTTCTGCGTGATTGGCTGTCTGAACTCTTTTCACAGCTCACGCCTGCTACCATCACCATTCCTGCTGATTCTGGTGATTACTTCACGCAATGCACCCTAGAAAACCCACAGCTTCCAGAAGCAGTCGATTTTCTCATTGACTCACTCTCTCAAGACCAACATCTTGATAAAATATTGCCACACACACTGTATCAACTCATTGATCAACTTTTCCAAAGTGGCCCTTCTGAGCTTCAAACACAATTGCAATCTTTTCTGGACATCAACGTTTATCAAAGCATTACAAAAACCTTACAAAATAAACACAATGTCAACGGCAAAGAACTTTTCATGCCCTTGCGGGTTGCAATGATTGGCAATAATCAAGGTTTGGACTTGAAACTGGCCTGCCAGCTCATCCCTCTTGGAAGCCTCATCAAACGCGCTGTTTATGCTGTAATTGCCACCAAAAACCTCACCTAAATTGGGTGGATTATGATTGCACGAGTATTCCCCAAAACACGCATGCGAAGACTCAGGAAGCATTCCTGGCTGCGCGAACTCACACAAGAGCATACCCTTCATGCCAAAGACCTAATTTTACCATTGTTCATTCATGAATCTCCTGTCACTGAGCCCATTTCCTCTTTGCCCGGTACGTTCCGATATGGCCTGACAGATCTACTAAAAATCTGCCAAGACGCAGCTCAACTGGGAATCCCCGCAGTGGCACTGTTTCCCGTCGTCAATGATGATAAAAAAGACCCTTCCGGTAGCGAGGCATTCAATCCAGACAACATCATTTGTCAAGCTGTCTGTGCCATTAACGCTTTGAATCTTGACCTTGGTATCATTTGTGACTGCGCGCTGGACCCTTATACCAATCACAGTCATGATGGCGTTTTACAAGCCGATGGCGATGTGGATAACGACAGCACCATTGCACTGCTAGCCAAACAGGCCATTTTATTGGCTCAGGCAGGCTGTCATGTCATTGCCCCATCAGATATGCAAGATGGAAGAGTTGGCTACATTCGATCAGCGCTTGACCAAAACCATTTCCATGAAGTTTCTATTTTGTCATACACCGCAAAATATGCTTCTCATCTCTACGCTCCTTTTAGAGATGCTGTGGGCGCTCACGGCATAAAAAATTCAGCTCATCCTGGTCAAAAGCTTGATAAGAAAACCTATCAGATGAATCCAGCAAACCGTCAGGAAGCACTACATATTGCCAGGTCTCACTTATCTGAAGGTGCAGACTGCTTGATGGTTAAACCTGCCACATCTTATCTGGATGTCCTTTATCACATTCAACAAGATACCAAGGCACCAGTTTTTGCCTATCAAGTCAGCGGCGAATACCATATGCTGAAAACATTCTCTTCCCACATGCACATTGACTTTTTGGATATCTTATACGAGAACTTGATTGCCTGTAAACGCGCTGGCGCCAGCGCTATTTTGACTTATGGTGCAATCGAAATGGCTAGAGCACTCCAAACAACCCATGGATGACTTGCCCGCTTTCACCCTTCACTCTGATATATGAGTCCAGGCCATTTATTACCCGCCACAGCCAGAGCTGTTGTTAGGTCTTTTGTAGCCGTCCTCAAATTTTCCTCTTCCAGTATTCTTACTTTCTTTATAATCTAGTTGTTCCTTTTTCAGCTTCTTTTTTATTCCCTCCTATCTTCTTTGCAAACTCTCTTAATTTCCCTCCCCAAGAAGAGCTACGAGTTTTAGAGCTACCAGTTTCACTGGATTGTTCTCCCTCAAGAAGTTATTCTACCATCTTATCATGCGCATCATACTGATAATTTCCATCACCATTATCCGGTTCACCTTCCCCCCAGAGCTGGGTCCTCGCATCTTTATAAGAAATTCCTTCATGATCTAAGCCCATTTCTTCATCATCACTACCCGATCCATTACCACCGTAAAGCAGGTTCCTAATTTCTTGATCCGAAAAAACCTTCTCTTGTCCATTACTGATGGTCTGAGCTGAACTCCCAAGATCCCACCAATTTTGACTTTCCTCTAAATTTCTAAGCGTCTCTTCATGCCTTTCTCTGCTATTTTTTCCACTATAGAACTTTTTATTTTTCACTATTGCAGTCATATATTCCCTTGTCTTGTCTAGCATTGCCTTGTCACCACCAACAACTCCATTTTTATTCTTAAAATAATTTTCAAGATCTTTAAAATCATTTCTTAATTTTTTGTTCCTGCTAAATAACATCGGGGCTCTCTTCTTCATTGCTGTAATGCATTCTAGAAGAAGTTCAGCTTGATCATCACTGGGTGGATTCGTATCAACTCCTTGATCAGGCACCTCTACATATGCTTGTGCCACTTCTCCTGTTGCTACTACTCTACTATCTGAGCCAGTGTCTAATCCTTGATCAGGCCCCTCTGCACTGGCGACAAAACCCGGTGTCCACTTTTTTCCATTTGCTTCGCCCCATACAAGGACATTCTCAGGAAGCTGTATATTTTCTAATTTTACCCCTGAGGGAGGACTTTGCATCCATTCTGGCCTATAAATTTCGCGTACTTCTTTTATTTGTCCTTGAATTTTATCGATATCAAGTTGATGCTTAGCAATCTCCTCCTGTGTCATGTCTTTAAAAACTTTCTCGATATATTTTTTTTGTTTTCCAACTTTTCACTTGAGTAAAAATTGTCAGAACAGCCATTTTGCTTGTGTTTAATGTTTCATTTGGATAATCAGGATGTCTCGTCACATTGTCGATTTTAAAATTTGAGACTTCGTCATTTTTAGCTATAGATTCAAGCATTTTACTGAGTGCATACAGCCTATGTTTTGGATCTTCACTCTCTAACAATTGTTTTTGCACTTTATTTAGGTTCGTAAAAGTGCTCTTGAGTCTTAGCAATGCGGCTGCCATCCCCAATACACCTGAGTTGTTGTAGTCACTTATTTTTTCTAAAAGCTGTTTTTGTTTCTCATTGAAACTTTCCATCAACTCATCTGTTTCATCTGGCATTTTTAAATTCCTATTGTCTTAACTCATATATAGACCAAAATTAAACATCTCGTCTGAATAAAATGGTATACTTCTGTATGGCCAATCACATAAGCCAACGCATGTCTGATAAATACAGAAGAGGTGCTATTATTGCTTATCCTGACAATTAAAGTGTTGAATATCCATTAAAACACCCCCTTGCCTTCTCATTGCTTGTATTTTATCCGAATAATTGTTTTTCAATGTATTATGAAGGACACCCAATATCAAACCACTTCTATCTACCTGACTATATTTATTATTGAATACACAAAATTGACTTCTTGATTATTGATATCGCATCAATACACTCCAGTGATGTGATACTAAGTCAATAGTGGATATTTATTACTACATATTAAAAGAAGCCAGTTTTGAGAAAAACTGGCTTCTTCTGTTTTGTTTTTGTTTTGATTATATTTGGTTGATGTTATTAACTCACTGTAGAATCACTGATTGAATTTTACTAACTTGTAGAGTCATCCGAAGTGATTCCGTCAGTACTTTCAACTCCAGAATCTTCGCTGGCTACAGTAGGTGCATCTTGACCTCCATTGCAATGGTCTGCATAACTTGAAATGGGAAGTAACGCACTGCCAGCTAGAAACAAAAAAGCAGGTAATATTGTTGAATATTTCATTTTCTTATCCTTTTTTTATTGTCATACTGTTTGTATAGTACACATATGCATAAAAATCAACAAAAACTTATTAAATCATATACTAAAACTCAGTAGCACCGTCAAAACCATCGCTCCCCTCTAAAAAATAAATATTTAAACAATCAGTCGTATTGCACAGTAAATACAATGCGATATGCGTGAATCAGAAGACAAGAGATTGAGTCAAATCTGCGTGATTTAGCCATGTGCCCATCATCCATCTGCAACGATTTTTTTGATCTTACTGTATCTGGTCCAGTTACCAATGTTGCCCAATGACTCAACAGTCTGCTTTACAAGCAATGATAAATTACCAGCATTCTATTTTCACCATCCCTCTATTAAACATATTTTCAGATCAATTATTTTTATTGTGTACTGGGTATGGTTTGTAATCGTATGTACAATCCTGCCCTCTTGGTCATTGGCACCACATTAAGACACTCTTACGCTGTGTTATTGAGGCAATAGTCGATCTTTAGTACCTCATATTAAAAGAAGCCAGTTTTAAGAAAGACTGGCTTCTTATATATCGTTTTTGTTTTGATGTTACTCAACTGCTGGTTGATCTGAATTACCACCAGTTGAATTACCACCAGTGCTACCATCGTTATCATCGTTACCACCAATGCTACTATCATTATCATCGTTACCACCAGTGCTACTATCATTATCATCGTTACCACCAGTGCTACCATCATTATCATCGTTACCACCAGTGCTACTATCGTCATAGTTTTTGTAGATTTCTTCGGCCTTTTGTTCATCGTCAGTATCATAACCTGCATAACTTGAAATGGGAAGTAATGCACTGCCAGCTAGAAACAAAAAAGCAGGTAATATTGTTGAATATTTCATTTTCTTATCCTTTTTTTATTGTCATAATGTTGGTATAGTACACATATGCATAAAAATCAACAAAAACTGATTAAATCATATACTAAAACTCAGTAGCACCGTCAAAACCATCGCTCCCCTCCAAAAAATAAATATTTAAACAATCAGTCGTATTGCACAGTAAATACAATGCGATGTGCGTGAATCAGAAGACAAGAGATTGAGTCAAATCTGCGTGATTGAGCCATGTGCCCATCATCCATCTGCAACGATTTTTTTGATCTTACTGTATCTGGTTCAGTTACCAATATTGCCCAATGACTCAACAGTCTGCTTTACAAGCAATGATAAATTATCAGCATTCTATTTTCACCATCCCCCTATTAAACATATTTTCAGATCCATTATTTTTATTGTGTACTGGGTATGGTTTGTAATCGTATGTACAATCCCGACTTCTTCATCCTGTGGTCTGCATCGATTTAATCTTGATTGATTACTGCATTTTTAACTTCTAAAAAATTAAAAAATAGGTTAAATTCACATTCCTGTGCTATATGCCCACCATACGCATATAAAAAGGAGAACAAAATGACGATATTTTACTTAACAAGCCTCATTGCATTTTCTGTTGGTAGTGCTTTTGCTGCAGCTGATTCGGGCAATGGTGACGTGGATCCAAATACTGCAGCAGACTTTGTTTCTGGTGCTAATGACAAACCAGTTGCTACTACTGATGGCACTGATGGCAAACCAGTTGCTACTGATGACGCTGATGGCAAACCAGTTGCTACTACTGATGACGCTGATGACAAACCAGTTGCTACTGATGACGCTGATGGCAAACCAGTTGCTACTGTAGATAGTAGTGATGATAAATAAACCTTAATCCTGATGCAATGGGTGATCGCATTTATTGTTAGCGATGGTGACAAGCTAGAATTATCTTGTCACCTGCTATCTGACTATAAAAAACACTTTCATAAAAAAGCAGCACTTTTATGCTGCTTTTTTCATAAAGAGTTTTTTAAATGGTGGGGGAGTTTCGTTATCAAAAACTTGTCAGTCTCAATCTTGGCTGGCGCTACTAAAAGATACTCAATCGACGAGGGGTGTGTGCTGCTGACGGGGTTCTTCTTGGCTTGGTAAACATACTATAAAGCCTAGACAACATAGTCTCTTGATTTCTTTCCAGTATATCAGCAATGGTTTTTCCTACTGTACTTAACTGTTTACCAAGTTTGTAATTGTCATGTGCTAGTAGAGCTAGTCCTTCTGGAGTTGCTGTCAGCCAAAAGGCAACTGATAGTTCTTTTCTTATTCCTTCTGGAATAATATGATTCAATGTTTCTGCAGTGATCTGTGATCCAAGTGCAAAATCATCATGTACTAGGAGCGCTCGTCCTTCTGGCCTCCCTGCCAGCCAAAAGGCAACTGATACTCCTTTTCTTTTTCCTTCTAGAATATGATTCAATGTTTCTGCAGTGATCTGTGATCCAAGTGCAAAATCATCATACGCTAGGAGCGCTGGCCCTTCTAGACTCCCTGCCAACCAATAGGCAACTGATTGTCCTTTATTTGGTCCTTCTTCAATCATATGATTCAATGTTTCTTTACTTATCTGTGATCCAAGTGCAAAATCATTATGAGCTAGGAGATCTCGTCCTTCTGGACTCCTTGCCAGCCATAAGGCGACTGATTCTCCTTTATCTAGTCCTTCTTCAATCATATGATTCAATGTTTCTTTACTTATCTGTTTGTCATCTGTTAGGGTATACTGCCCTATATCAGTCGGTTCCAGCAATGTGGCAGCTAATTCTATTTTACTCAACCCTTCTTTACCAATGAAATCATCCTCTATCTCTACATAATTAGGGACATATTGTTCTTCAGGCCCCACCTCCCCTATAGGTATTTTTACATTTTTCCGCGGGTCAGATGTAGAAAATTTCTGTGCGACTTGTGTGGAATTCTTCTGTGCTAGGACAGACTGTCCTAGAGGACTGCATAACAGCCAAAGTGTACCAATAACCTTTTCATAATAATCATATCCTAATCAATATTTTAACTAGTCACTTTAATATTTCTATTGATATCCTGTCAAGCATTAATAATATTTATGAATGGCCATTTACTTCTTTTTTCATAAAGAGTTTTTTAAATGTTGATGGATTTTCGTTATCAAAAACTTGTCAGTCTTAATACTGTCTGGCACGATAGCGAGATACTCTATCGAGGGGTATATTCTGATGACGAGATGGTGGGGCTCTGATTCGTAAACATGCTACCTAACCCTAAAAATATATTTCGTTGTTCTAGAATTTCTTTCCCTTTAACAGTTCTTGCCAGTATCTCAGCAATGGTTTTTCCTTTGTCTTGTCCTTTTGGAATAATATGATTCAGCGTTTCTTCACTTAGCTTCTTGCCAAGTTCGCAATCATTATGTGCTAGGAGAGCTTGTCCTTCTTCACATCCTGCCAGCAATAAGGCAACTGATTCTCCTATATCTTCAATATGATTCAGCGTTTCTTCACTTAGCTTCTTGCCAAGTTCGCAATCATTATGTGCTAGGAGAGCTTGTCCTTCTTCACATCCTGCCAGCAATAAGGCAACTGATTCTCCTATATCTTCAATATGATTCAATGTTTCTTTACTTATCTGTTTGCCAAGTTTGTAATTGTCATGTGCCAGGAGAGCTCGTCCTTCTGGATCAGCTGCTAGCCAATAGGCAACTGATAATCCTTTATCTGGCCCTTTTTCAATCACATGATTCAATGTTTCTGCTGTGATCCGTGATCCAAGTGCAAAATCATCATGTGCTAGGAGATCTGGTCCTTCTGGACTCACTGCCAGCCAAAATGCGACTGATTTTCCTTTGTACCCTCCTTCTTGAATAATATGATTCAATGTTTCTGCTCTGATCTGTGATCCAAGTGAGGGATTTCCATGTGCTAGGAGATCTTGTCCTTCTAGACTCTCTGCCAGCCAAAAGGCGACTGAACACCCTTTATGCGGTCCTTCTTGAATAATATGATTTAATGTTTCTGTAGAGATCTGTGATCCAAGTGCAAAATCATTATGAGCTAGGAGATCTCCTCCTTCTGGACTCCCTGCCAGCCATAAGGCGACTGATTGTCCTTTTCTACCTTTCTCTTTGGTATATCCATCAGGAATAATATGATTCAATGTTGCTTCATTTATCCGAGATGCAAATAGAAAATCATCATCACCCAGACCCCTCTGGTTCTCGTGTAAGCGTTCTGCCCATACCATTGCATGCGTTTTTCCTGTGTCGGGTCCATCTATAATGGTCTCGTTCGGGTCATCAATAGAACTTCCAACAGCAGCACAATTAAAGAGAGACAATACAAACTTCAT
>JAZAFR010000002.1:0-17029 GCA_036121365.1 Pseudomonadota bacterium
TTATCTGGTTTATATTGTTTGTCTTATGATCATATTGGAGTTCTATTTTATCAGATTTTATTTGTAAAACTCTTTCTTTTGTATTGTCAAACTTGCTGGGGAATACAATATTTTTCCCCTTATATACGCAGCTTGAAATATCACCCCAAGGCTTATCGTCCCAAAAGACAAAAACCTTATCAACTTCATTTATAATAGACTCTATAGATTCCTTTATAAAGTCTTCTCCATACAAAACTCTGTAAACAGCTACAATCATTATTTTTTCTTGGCTGTTATGCAATAACTATTATAGTCTCCAAAATATTCTCCATCATCAACTATATCGAATCCAGTTAGCTTCTCTAATACTTTTTCTTTTGTATGTTCTGCTGTTTTGATTCCGTCATTTGCATTGCTTTGATTGTTATAGTGCCTTTCCTTGCATGGGAAATTAAATATAAAATGCCCATTCTTTTTTAAGTGTTTGCGAACAAAATTAAAAAAATTGTCCAACTCATCCGGCAAAACATGATGAACAACAAACCAGCAGTGAACAACATCATATTTTTTATTGTTTGTTTCTGTGTAATCTGGATAGGAAATAATTAAATTATCGCAGTTTTTAAATATTGTTTCTTCAAAATTTGATGATGTAATATCTGCAATGCAATATTCTTTATAATTTACGCTGTTGACAACATTCAATTGCCTACCCATTCCGGGTCCAATTTCCATTATTTTTTTGTTTTCAAACAATTGCAATTTGGATTTAATATAATTTTCAGATGACTGCGCTGTCGATGAAAAATTAATCCTTCCACATTCAGCCCAAAATTTTTCCCTTTTCATTTTTTCTCCAAAAGAAATTTATCTTCCTATTTGTATATATTCAGAATTATTGCACTTTAAATTCATGCCCCATGGATCAATAACAATGCTGCCTTCTGGGAAATCAAAATCCAAGAACGCATCGTGATTTGTCCCGATGAAGTAAATCGCCTTACTCCATTCCGGCTCACTTTGATCTATATGGGGGTCATACATTGTTGCCCCTACATTTTTTTCCTTTAATAAGTTCTGTAGAAGTATAGATGGGCTACCAACTACCAAATTGGTCTCTTTTTTGAAGCATTTGCCCAAAATTACTACAGGCAAATTACATTCCTTTTGCTTTTCTATACAGAGTTCTGCAAGCCATTCTGTTTGCTTTTCTCTACAAATCATTAGATGTTCATACCAATCGTACGAAAGATTTTGCTTTCTTGCCAACCAACTCAGTGCAATGTTGTCTCTTGGGTGGCATCCACCGCCATCACCCATGCCGCCAAGAAGATATTTCGGACTCATAACTCTTTCGTGCGCCATAAATAATGCTTTCATTACATTATCGCAGTTTACATTGTCAAGCTTGTGGGCCATCTCCATTACGGTATTTGCTAAACAAATTTTCATGGTAATAAAAGTGTTGTATGTCACCTTTATCATCTCAGCTTCTTCAATTGTACACTCGTAAACTGGTCTGCCTTTATTTACCACTCTATAAAAGTCTTTAACCTTAGAAGCTGCCCACTCATCCTCTACTCCAAGCAGAATAAACTCTGGATTTAGGAAATCTCTAATTGTTGTTCCCATTGCAATAAAGAATGGGTTGTAGCATAGCTTCATGTGTTTGTTCAAAAGCGGCTTTATCTCTCTTCTTATTGTTCCCGGCAGTACAGTGCTAATGATGACAACGATCTTATCCTCACCATTTTTTTCTATCTCTTTTGCTAAGTTTCCAATTCCAGATTTAAGATGAGAATATGAGAAATCAACCCTGATTCCGGGTAATCTTGTTGTCCCTTCATACATTGGGTGGTGTGGCGTCTGTATTGGGATGAATATAATATCTGAGTTTTTGACAACATCTTCAACAGAACAAAAGTTTATATTGTGATCTTGTAAATATTCATCTGCCATTGCTTCTCTGTATGGCAGTTCTTTTGTATCTAAAATATCTTTAACTTTTGGATTAATATCGTAACCGAATACTTCGTATCCATATTTTTCAATTGCGAGCGCACAAGGTAATCCAAGCTTACCAAGACCAATAAACCCTATTTTCATTTGTTTTCTCCATAATCATCAATGAATTTTTTTAATTTTTTTGCGAAAATTTCTCTTTCCTCACTTTTGGATTCGTAAATTTCTTTTACGTTATCTCTCTCACCCCTTGCTCTTCTGTCTTTGTGGTTTTGATCCCAAAAGTATTTGCCTACGACCGGATGCAAATGTTCTGTGTAAATTTCTATCCGCTTATTGCGACCAATAATATCCGCGACATCATTAAGCCAAGTGTCGTTATAGTCGCTTGAAAAATACTCAGGTACAAACGTGCCGACAGTATTAGTCCAGTTTTTATGAACAAATGAATGAGTGCCAAAATCTTTTGGTGCATAACCATCTTCACCATGCAAAAGAATTATCTTATCTGGATATTGTTCAAACTCATTTAGTACTATTTCATCCCAGCCTTGTGTTCTAAATCTTATATCATCAGACCCATGCATAAATATATCTGCATTTGAATTTTGCCAACATACATTCCACATTTGGCTGAGGACTATTCTCTCGCCTCTAACTATAACAATATTATTTTCTATGTTTAGTTTATATGCTGTTGATCTGATTGAGTCTTCACTTTTTAGATCATCCGAGTCTAAGTAAAACACAAATTCGATTTTATCTGGATAACTTGCTGTTGAAATACAGCTTTTCATCATTTGAGATACAAATACTGGCCTGTTTCTTGTTGGAGAAAGTATTGATATGTTTGGTTTCATTTTAACTCCTAATAAGCCTTATAGAATCTTCATTAAAGTGTTGTGTTGAGAACTCAAAAACCTCAGAATCTACTTCTGCTACAATCCTATGCCTCAAACCAATCGGTATATGAAAAGCCTCTCCCTCTGAGATAATTGATTTTTGAGCGGTGCTTATTTCATCTTGTTCACTATGGTATATCGTAATTTTACCACTTTGTACAAACATAACTTCATCTTTTACTTTATGATAATGCCAAGAAGTATGCTTTCCTTTCTCTATAAAAAGAAGTTTGCCGCAATATTCTTCTTTATTTACAATCCATTTCTCATATCCCCACTTTTTATCGTGGTATGAAACATTTTGATTTGGCATTTTGTTTAACTCTCTGTTTACCTTAAAATATTATTGTTAAAACCTATTTTTATCAAATAAAAACAGCCATAAACCCAAAAATAATTGGTTCTAATGGCTGCTTTGTGTGGCGGTTAGGCCAAAAATATAAACCGTTATAAACGGCTATTTTGGGCGTGAAACAACTGTATCTTCTTGTTTTTTAAGATTAAATGACTTTCTTACAAATGCATCTACTGCTGACTGTCCACCAAGATATAAGCATTGGACTAATCCAGAAGAATAAACCATAGCATTTAAAGTAGAAGCACTAATTTGTTGATTTATTCCATAACCAATCAATGCAAGCCAAAGAAGATTCCATATCATTGCGGCAAGGAATTTTTTAGACTGCAATGGTGTTCTCGCCAGTAATCCTTTTTTTTCTTCACTCATTTTACCTCCAGTAAAGCAAGCTTTAAATAGCTTCTAAAATCAATAAATGGATGGTTTTATGTCTTACAGTGCAACATATAGCGTAGAACACACGCTTAAAAATTTGTATGCTATAGCTCTTTCAACCTACAGGTGGCATATATGGAAGAAAAAAGGTTGACTACGCAAGAGCTAATTGAAGAGCATAAGGATCTTTTGCTAAAATTTAGAAAAGTTGAAAAAC
Source organism: Pseudomonadota bacterium (assembly GCA_036121365.1). GTDB lineage: Bacteria > Pseudomonadota > Gammaproteobacteria > Comchoanobacterales > Comchoanobacteraceae > UBA7916. The sequence continues at coordinate 3,797 of JAZAFR010000002.1, forward strand.
TAAGCATTAAAGCAACTGCGATAAGATTGTCAGAAGAGCTTGAGTGCAGTGTTTCAAAAGATGTTGTTTTTAGTGCATTTAAGAAATTAGGCATCAATAAATTGGCAACAAACAAAATAAGTAAAGTTTTAATCGAAGATAAAACAGAACAGCCAGAAGAGATAACAATAGATGAGTTAATTCAATCTCGCATAAAGGCTTCTCGCGTAAAGCGTTCAAAGCATAGGATGCACAATCGTTCTCTTGAGTTGCCAGCCGAGCCGATTGGTTTTCTTGTTATGGGAGATCCACACATAGATAATGACGGCTGTGATTTTGCAAAGCTATTAGAAGACATTGAGCTAACGCAAAAACAAGAAGGCGTTATGGCGGCTTGCGTTGGAGACATCCAAGACAATTGGATCGGTAGACTTCAAAAGCTTTACGCAAATTCATCAATGAAGGCTTCTGATGGATGGCGATTATCCAAGTGGATGCTTTCAAGTTTGCAATGGGTGGCAATAGTTGGAGGGAACCATGATAGTTGGTCACATGCGCCCGGAGTTGACCCATTAGGATGGGTTGCGAAAGAGTGCGGTGTATTATGCTACGCGCCAGACGAGTTGCGTATAACGCTTAACTGGCGCGGCAGACCAGACTTAGAGCCAATTGTTTGGGTTATACGGCATGACTTTCGTGGCCGTTCTTGGTTTCACCCAACACATGGTGTACATAAAGAAGCAATGCTTGATGGAAGATGCCATCTATTAACTGCTGGTCATATCCACCAATGGGGGCAGTTAACTTCTGAGCAAAGGCATGAGCGCGTTACTCATTCTCTAAGGGTTAGGGGATATAAAAGAGCAGACGCTTACGCTGTTGAGAAGGGTTTTTACGAGCAGCAATTTGGAGAAAGTGCATTGGTTGTGATAGATCCAACAGTAGAAGGTACAGGCAGAATAAATGTATACTGGGATTTAAAGCAGGGTTACGAAATATTAAGCCACATGAGAGATTGCTTTTTTATGAATCAAGAAGAGTAAGATTTAATCCAGTTGTATATTTTCTCTCCAATAATGTAAGAAACTCTTGGAGATACTGAGTTACCAATCATTTTTAATCTTTCTTGGTGTGGTCTTTTGTAAATCCCATAATCATCTCCCAGAAGTTCGGATGCATCTGCCTTGTTGAAAATTTGCGCCTCATGCCAATCAACTTGTTCCCAACTGCTCCGATATTGTGCAAGGTCTTTTCTGATATTTTTTGTTTCTTGTATAAACGTATCAAGATTTTTGTGTGACCCAAAGATTGCCAATGGCCCTTCGCTGTGGGGGTAGGCAACAACAAAGACCCTTTCCCTTTCTTGAGGTAATCCGGTGGAGTCGCATGAAATACTTCTCCATTCCGCATCATACCGCATTTCGGCAAGTGAGCTAAGGCATTTTGATAGCCCGTGAAAAGACCAATCTGGTACGTTTTCAATGATGATGATTTTTGGTCGTATTTCCCTAATGATTCTAAGCATCTCAAACCAAAGACCGGAGTCTTTTCCAGATAATCCTTCTGGTTTACCTGAAGCTTTTGAGATTTGTGTGCATGGGAATCCACCGCAGATGATGTCAACTTTTTCAAGTTCTTTTGATTGTATTTTTGAGACATCTTTAAACCTCTTAACATTTGGCCAATGTTTTTCTAAAACAGCAGTGGCATGTTCATCTATTTCTACTTGCCATTTAACATTAAGATTAGGTATTGATTTCTCAAGCCCAAGCTCAAGCCCACCTATTCCGCTAAATAAAGAACCTAAAGTTATTTCAGTTTTAAATTCCATATTTATCTTTTTTATAGTTGTTTCTTATGATTTTATTTACTTCTTTTTGCTGTTCCCTTATTTTTTGAAGCTCTTTTTGCAATGCTTCAATCAAGACAAACATGCTGTCTAATTTTGTTAATACCTTACTTTCTGATCTTACAAGTTCTGATCTTACAGCATGTGCCGCCCTACATTGATTAATCATTAGTTCCATCCTTCTACGCCAGCGGCTTTAGCAAAAGTCTCAGCAGATTTTTCAACCATTTTAGAAAAATCTTTCCATCCCTTTAGCGATATACCTACTTTTGTTTTGTCGTTAACCTCTATTTCTTTCCATCCATATTTTGGATTTTTCTTAAACATCATCACAGTTTCAATGTCATCATGCATCTCATCTGGGTGGCTATACGCATTAGAAAGGGCCATGCATGACTCAATCGGACTTGAAAGCATGTATTTCAATCCATCAGCGGATATTATTGTTGCAGTTAATGACTTGGTTGAACGATTTGGCATTTTAGATATGTTGTCAGATACCATTGCTCGTTTTATTTGAATTTTTTCGTCATCACTTGGGTTTGCTATCAGGCTGGATTCTGCAATAAATACTATGTATTCACCCTGACCAGTACCAATGACATGGCTAAAAAATTTCATATAGCTATCTTGATGCAACCCATCCATATTGCATTGTTCAATATTTACTTCATCATTATCCAATGAAATAACCATGCAAGCAGATACGGGTTCATCATCGTAATCGTAACCCTCCACACCACGAAAGTATCTCGCAGTGTGGAACATTTCGTATATTGTTTCCTTTACATTATCCGGTAACTTCATGCCCTACTCCATTGGCCTAATGATTAAGTTGTCTGACTTTACATACCCGTAAAAGCCAATTTCACCGAGTGCTTTTGATGCAGGTGAGTTTTTACGAATAAATCCATCCTTTGCTCTGTATGAAAATTTCAATCCAATTTTTTCCCAATCGTCTGATGGTATCATGTACATTGTTTCATCATTATTGACGATCTCATATTGGGGGTCTAATGATTTTTTCCAAACTTCCAAATCCAACTTTTTACCTTTTGGCTCTTGATTTTCAATAAGCATTTTTGCTTCTGCCCTTGCATCATCAAGTTCTTTTGTTAGGCCGTCCAATTTTATTTGGAGTGCATCTTTCATAAGCTCGGCTTGGTCTTTAATATCTGCCAATTCCGCCAACATATTTTCCTCTGCATCAGAACGTATCCTTGAACGAGTACTCCAATCTTTTAGTTTGTTCTGAACATCAGTAACGCGCTTTGATAGCGTTTTCTTTGCTTCTGACTCAAGTGTTTTCTTTGTTAGTTTATTATTAAGCTGAGTTAATACATTGAACTCTGCTCCAATATTCTCCATAAACTGCTGAAGCTTGATTATATCTCCCTCATGCTTTTTTGTGACAAACCTCAATCCAGCATGTAACGTAATCGCTTGGCATTGCTTCATTATAGGCGTGATAATATGATGCCTTACTTCATTACCAAAGTAATGTGTTAACTCTCTATCAAGCATATCAATATATTCTGTTGCGATGCTTGTAGTGCCGGTGTCACTGTATGTGTTGTAGACAGTTACGTTGATGCTATCAAATTGTGTCCATTTAGCGGATCGAGAAGTATCTGATACCTTACGGCTTAAAAAGCCAACAGACATACTCTCGCCATCTTCATAAACAATCTCAGCGCGAACTGGAGATCCATCTGGCATCTTTTTCTTAAACTTGCGATTTACACAATTAATAGAACCGCGCAAATCTCTATCTGGAATATATATGTAATCTGGTAGACCAACAGCAATGCGGTTGTCTCTAAGCTCTTGTGGCTTGTATTGGCCTTTAATGCTCCAATAGCACAAGTGACCAAGCCCTTGAGCGGCTTTTGCAATAATGTCTGAGTCAGACTTATCTTTTTTTGTGGATACAAAATTGTTTGTTTTAGACATTTTGTAATCTCCTGTAAGTGGTTTAGTTATGGTTTGTTAACCATGTTAGTAGTATAACACTACGGTTAACAATGCAATAGTAAAAACGCACAAATATGTTTTTTTACTTCTTTTTGTTCATCATTGTGTAGAAGGACAATATCCAGAGCAGTGTTGCGTATAATACGAAATGATTTAACTTATACGTTATTAATTATATAATAATTAATTAAGAACAAATTATAAATTAAACATGTGCAACCTTAAACATATTGGTTAAGGTAATTGTGCGTTAAGCAAAAAACAACTAACAGTAGGTAAAAAATGACTACACAAACAGCCATAAAAAACTACAAAGCATTCTCAAATGATTTAAAGGGTGCTTTTTTAGAAAGAGATATAGAGATTGACATTCTCTTAACTGCCATGATTGCAAAAAAATCAGCAGTATTTGTTGGAGAACCCGGTACTGCAAAATCCTTATTATTAAGGGTAATCGCGCAAGGTTTGTCTAAAAATTACTTTGAGTGCCAGTTAAACCCATACACAGTGCCAGATGACATTATCGGACACTTTAGCCTTAAAGAGCTAAAAGAGAACGATAGGCGTGTTCGCAAAACAAAAGGTAAAATTGCTGACTCGGTTATTGCCTATCTCGATGAGGTTTTCTCCGGTAATCGTGGGACTCAACAGAGTATCCAAAAAATAATGAACGAAAAAGTTGTTGAGATTGGTGAGGGCGTTGAGAAAGCAATACCCCTTGAATTATTGGTTGGAGCATCTAATCAGTACCCAACTGACACAAGGTTGGCTGCGGCTTGGGATAGATGGATATTTAGAAGGCATGTATCCAACAATTTATCTGATAAGTCATTTGAGCGATTGTTGTTAGACCATGGCTCAATAGGCAAAATCAATAAAAGCGTTACGCTGAAAGATATTGCAAAGATACGTTCTCTTAGCGATAATGTTGATATAAAGCCGGTTATTGAAGATTTGTTTGAGATAAGAGGATACTTAAAGTTTAAGGGCATTGAAATATCTAACAGACGATGGGTGCATGTTGCAGACATTATCCGTTCACGATCTGCCATGGACGGCAGAGATGTTGCAGAACAAAAGGATTTAAAGATACTCTCTGAAGTATTGTGGATTAAGCCAGAAGATCGCTCGGATGTTGCGAGTAAGATTGCAGAACTTGTTGCTGGTGAGCTTATGAAAGCAATGAAGATTGAGCAAGCGGCAAGAGAAGCCTATGATGTTGTTGTTAATACAACAGACATCAAGTTGATTGGCAAAAAGAACAGAGAGATAAAAAAGATGCTGCAAGAACTTGAGGAGCTTCATGCATCTGATTCAGAAATTGAGCCTATCCTTAATCGAGTGCAAGACCTTAAAAAAGCAATTGCAACAAAGATAATGGAGGCGGTATGAACTCAAAAGAATATGTTAAACTAATAGAGGGAAATGAGTATATAAAGAAAAGGGCATTGAGTATGCTTGAACAGCAAAACCCTCAAGACGAAGTAACAATGTTTACATGCGCTGATTCTGATGGATTAATGAACATGGTTCATAACTCTGTTAAAAATGGTGTCTATTGCGATGTTCACAAGCTTAAAAAGCAAATTGACAGAGACAGCACTCATGTGCTGTTTTTCTCTGAGCTTGCTCCGCAGAACAAACTCAGAACCATGTGGTGGGTTAAGACAACAAAAGATACAGAACCAATAATGTTTGGCTTAACAATAGATGAATACATATTTGAAGTAAACGCAAAAATAATACTTACAAAATATGATGAAGATGGCGACTTGTGCGTAAAGTGGCTTGACTAAGTAAAGCAAAATCAAGAAGCAAAAATAGCTTTCATGCCACCATGTAAGCTTTTAAATTGCTATAATTGTATTACCCAATAACCAAGGTTAAACTATGCAGACAAAATACTGGCAGCAAATGTTGAAGTATAAATTCAACACAAAAACAACAAACCATAAAAGCAATCTTTCTTATAAGCCATCAAGATGGTCATCGTATCTTTTTAATGTAAGGACAAGTGGATATAGTCGCTTGAATCAATCTATTGATAGATTGTCTGCTTGCATGAGAAGTGCATGGTATAAGTCAGGATCAAATTATGAACCCAATAGATCCAAAATAGAGGATGCGGCAAGACTTAGTAAAATGTTTAGTTCTGAGTTGTTTGCAAAATTATATGAGACTCCAGAAGAGTTGGAAAATCAAACAGAGTGGTCTAAACAGGCGCATGAACAAATAGAAAATGTTTTAGAGTTTCAATCTGTTAAAGAGTTGGTTGATAACGATGCAGACTTCGCCGCGTATGCAACAGCGAAGCTAATAAACGATGCTTCCATGGATATTGCTAATTTCTATATACAGTCGATGATTCCAAAAGAGAGACAGCAACGCATGAATATTAATACGGATGCGATAAATGAAAGTTTGAGATCATCCATATCTAAATCATGTGAGAAGCTAAAGGATGACCTGCAAAGCATTGCCAAATCATTAAAGCCGTTCGGATGGTCTAAAAAAGACTCATCATCAAATAGTTACGGATCAACAGACAAACAACAACTCATGAACCAATTGAAAGATTCACCACTTTTTAAAAGGGTGGTTGACATGATAGGGCGCATGATGGAGAACATAGATTCACTTCCAGCAATATCTAAAAAGGTAAAAGAAGAGATTTATGATGTTGGATTTGGAGATGACATAAACATGGCATTATCATCTGAAACGATGATGCTATCATCACCAGAAACAGAAGATATATTCTATATGAAATATCTCGATAGAGACTTAATGCAGCTTGAAACAAGGGGCTTAGAAAAGATTGGTAGAGGCAATGTATTTGCCCTTATAGACCAAAGTGGCAGCATGTCTGGCCCCTACAATGACATGGCTAAGTGTATTGCTGGTGCAATGGCAATAACATGTAGAAATAACAACAGGCTTTTTAAGGGTGTTCTTTTTGATAATCGAATAAACGAGGTGATAGATATAGACAACTCTGCTGATTCTGATTTAAAGATACTTAAAATGATAGAAAGCTTTAGTGGTGGTGGAACTGATTTTGACAAGCCATTGAATTATGCAATCAATAATGGTGCTTTTGAGAAAAAAGCAGATATCGTGCTGATAACAGACGGCATGTGCAGCATGTTTGAAAAAACTTATAATGACTTAATTTTAGCAAAAGAAAAAGGATTAAGGATTTTTACGATTACAATAGGTTGCGTTGTCAATCAACAACTACAATCATTGTCTGATTACACAATAGATATTGCTTCAATGGATGAAGAAACCTTATATAACTCTATGGCTAAAATGGTTAGAGAGTCATGTGAAATACAATAAAATGGTGACCCTATGCATAGTTACTGGCAGTTGCAACAGTTTGCCTGAGACATGGGTCATGTTTGTTTGTCTCAGCCACCTTCCCCCCCAAACCTGACGTGGTTTTGGGCCGCTTTAGGGGAGCGGATAGAAGTATTGCATCATCCCCTAATCTTTATGTTGTTTGAAATAAATTTATTATAGAGTACCATTCTGCCTCTCATTGGAGGTAGAAATGAGAAGTTTAAAGCCGATTTTTATAGAAAACAGTAAGATACCATTTTGGTTGTCAAAATTTACGCCAATACAAATCGGTGCGATAACTCTTGGTTTTGTCGTTTTAAGTAAATACGAGATGGATGAAAGAGTTAAAAGGCACGAAACAATACACTTCCAACAGTTTTTAGAAACATTATTTATTGGATTTCTTTGTTTGTATTTATGGGATTATATTTTCTGCTATCTAAGATACTCTGATGGTGAAAAAGCATACATGATGATAAGAGCAGAACAAGAAGCTTATGCAAATGAGAATGACCCAGATTATCTAAAAAATAGAAAAAGATGGGCTTGGATGTTTAAAAGGATAATGTAATGAAAATTAGTGAGTATCAAAGAAAAGCAATGGAAACAGCCATATATCCTTCTGGAGATTTTGCTGGTCTGGCTTATGCTGCACTTGGATTAAATGGAGAAGCCGGTGAGTTTGCAGAACATGTTAAGAAAATAGCCAGAGACTCTAATGCAACAGAATCAAGACAAAAATTAGATAAGGCTATTACAGACAGACTTGATTCTATGGTTAAAGAATTGGGTGACGTGTTGTGGTATGTCGCTGCTGTTTGTAGAGAAATAGGTGTGCCGATGGAGCATGTCGCTGAAAAAAATATTGCCAAATTGCAATCAAGAATGAAAAGAAACGTAATAAAAGGCAGTGGTGACAACAGATGAGCCTCGTACCACCTTCATCTCCAAGAACAATAATGGTTTCTGGCGGTTTTGATCCAATACATGTTGGTCATATAAGAATGATACAAGAGGCAGCAAAACACGCCAGTGTCATTATTGTTTTAAATTCAGATGAATGGTTGATGAGAAAAAAAGGCTTTATATTTATGAATTGGGAAGAAAGAGCTGAAATATGTGCATCTATAAAAGGGGTTGTATCAGTTCATCAAGTAAATGATGAAGACAATACAGTTTGTGATGCTATTAGAAAATTAAAGCCGACATATTTTGCAAACGGTGGTGATAGAAAGCCGTACAACACACCAGAACAAGAATTATGTAATGATCTTGGTGTTGAAATGATGTGGAAAGTTGGTGGTGATTATAAAGCGAATAGCTCTTCTGATTTAACCTTAAGGCTACTAAAGGTTCACCCACAATCTCTTTTAAGATATGTTGGATCGAAGTAATGACATTAATTAGCAAAATACCAAAAGGAGTTTGGATTATGTTCTCTGGTTTAATTTTAGGTTTAGGTATCATGTTTGGCTTCACAACAGGTTGCCAAAAAAAGCCAATTACAGAGACAAAAATAATTGAAAAAACAATTGAGGTAGAAAAACAACTCACTGACATACATGTGCTTAGAGATGTTTGCAGTGTTGATTTTATTGTTACTCAAAAAAGAGGAAACTCATTGTGCAGACTTTTGTGGTGCAGGGCAAATACCAGAAATGCATTAGGAACTGCTCAAAGTGCGACAAGTAAAGAGTGCGAAGCTGTCAGTAACATGATAAACAAACAGTCCATTATTGAGCTATGCCAATCTTTCTCTAAAGATGACACTAATACATCTGAAGAAAGAGAAAAGAAATTTGATAAGTGCATAGGTATATTTGACAGGAGGATTTAATGGCTGCAACGTATTGGAAAAATGGTGAAACATGGTGTTGTTCTGGCCACTTTCCACATGCGGTTCATCATAGGCTATCTCCAAGATGTTCATACACAAACTGCAACTCTTTTCGTCCAAGCATGGACAAATGTCCATCTTCTGAAAATAAAATACCAGAATTAAAGATTGTGACAGAAGAGGTTTATCTGTGTTCTTGGTTTAAATGCTCAAGAGGAGAGAATGGAACGCACGCGCATCAAAGAAAAACAAGCAAATATTGTTCTGTTCAGTGCAAGAATGATAATGCACGGCATCGTTATAAGATTAGGCATAGTTTGAAAAAAACAGCCTAAATTGCTGAGTAACTTGCGCCCATTTGTGTCATATCAAATGCGATCCTATCGTATACATCTGCGAAGCGATAGTGGTCTGGATTGTTTCCAGAAACCCATACAATTCTTCCTCTGCTCTGATCCAATATACGGACAGGTGCTTTCATTTGACCCTTAAATCCAAGAACAGTAAAAACATCTTTTGGTAAAGTTCTTTTTTTGTGTTTTATTTCATCAAATGTTGCATCAAGTATTTGTGTCCTATCAACAGTAACAACCCTATCTTTCCAATTAAGTTTCCTTCCGTATGCCTCTTTTCCGAACCTTGGTGTTGGATAGAAACGACACATCCAAATCATTACACCTAAAGACTTTCCCCAATCTCTAAGCTCTTGTGTCTTTCTTGTTTCTGGCATTGCGTCTATTGTACAACAAGTGACATTAAATCTTTTAATCAGGCTCTTTAATTCTTCAAACTTGCGAACAGCACAAACAAGAACAGTGTTCCGAGTAAGATTACCTTCTTCATCTTCTTTAGCCGTGGAGATAACAACATTAAGAACACTACCAACATCAACACCCATAGAGACAATCTCTTCTTTATATTCTCCACCACCCGCATAATCCAACTCTTCACCTGTAGCGCAATCATATAACATTTCTATTCCAATTCTTGCACCGCTATACTCAAATCCTTGACCAAGAACAGAAGTGTAAAATGTTGAAAGTTTATTGATGTCATCTTGTGAATCAAGCCATTCAACATAAAGGTCTGTATAGGACTGACTAAGTACATCCAATCGAGACATTGTGTAGCCACGCCTCTCTCTTTCTTTGTATTTAGCAACCCACTCGCCTTCATTATTTCGATCAAAAGGTTCATTACATTTTATGCAAACAGGCTTCATTTTATATTTTAGATTTTTTGGCCTTGTATCTTTTAGAAGTTGCCGCGCTATTGGATCTCTTGGAACCCAGTTTTCATTATCATCTTTCATTACAATGCTTTCAAGCCAATCTATATTCTGCCAGTGACCACAATGGGTACACCTACAAAACCAGAATCTTTGATCGCTTTCATCAAATAAAGCGCATATTCCTGTATTCGGCAATGTTGGGTTACCAAGCCTGTACATTCTTGGATCTTTACTCGCCCGGATTCTGTCTTTTGCTTTAGCAAGATTCGCTGGATCGCATTGATCAAACTCGTCTACGATTACAGTATCAGCAGAAAATTCAACAAAGTCTCCAGTTGTATTTGATCCAAGGAATAAAATTGAACCAGACCCAAATCTTTTCATCCTGTTGTTTCCAACATCTTTTTGATTGGGCAGATGCTTTCTATATTCTTCACTGTTTAACAAAATCTTATTTATTCTTGATGATACAAATCTGTCTCTAACGCTAAATGTTGGTAGAATATAAGCTACAATTTTACCTTTCCATCCAGCATGGTATAGACTAAGCGCAATAAAAAGTTCAGACAATCCCGTCTGTACAGCTTTCCTAATATCTGCACCTTCACACTTTGGTAGTTCTGCATACATTTGAGCAAGATACGGCATGTCTTTAAACGACATTGGTTGGTTTCTGGTATTCTTATGATGTAAAAGTGCTTGGCCTATCAACGGGTATTCAATAGATATTTCTGTTAATAAGCTTTTATAATTCTCTATCATGCGCTATCTTCTAATTTAGGTTCATCGAGGACATTTTAAAATGAAAATAATGACAAGGCCAATAAATATAACAAAAGAAACATCTGTTAGGCGGGCCGGTAGTTGGTCTAAAGTTATACAAACCAGAAAAAGAAAAGGTTTACATTTTGATACAGACCTATACATATCGGCAGCGGATGATGGATACCAAAGAAGGCCAGATGCATTATTGAGAGATGTTGATTTATGGCAAGCATACAGAAGATGTGGAGATATAAGATCATCTATTGACTCAATTGTTCGTAGGGTTGCAACATTTGATTGGATGGTCACACCAACTGTAAGCCCACAAGATCCGAGATATGATGAACTTCAAAAGCATTGTGATCGTGTTGCATCTTTTTTAGAAAGGCCAAATAAGAATGGCGATACTTGGCAAGAGATAATGACAGCAGTTTTGACAGATACTCTTGTTTTTGATGTTGGTTGCCTTGAGTTGGTTTATTCAAGAAATGGCAAGTTACAAGAACTTGTACCTTTAAGGGGTAGCACTGTATTTCCAATTGTAGATGAGCATGGAAAGTTGCTTAAGTATGTACAGAATATTTATGCAGATGGAAATGCTTATACCACTATGGCTGTTGCAGACACGCTGCCCCAGTTCACAAAAAAACAAATCATGTTTCTTTCTCTTTTTAGGAACACAGCATCACCATCTGGTAACCCAATCATTGAAACAATGGTTAATGAATGTATCGCTCTGCTTAGAGCAACAGAACACGCGATGTTGAACTTAGATGCAGATGAAATACCTCCCGGTATTTTGGTGCTTGCTGGAATAGCGGGTAGAGCGGCAGAGGAGGCTAAATCTGATCTTCAAATGCTTAAGGGGCAGGATCACAAGATAAGGGTTATGACAACGCCAGATCCATCCGGTATGGGCGCGCAATGGCTTGAATTAAAGCGCACTCCAAAAGATATGGCAATGCGCGAGATTATTGATGACATTAGGCGTTCAATATTTAGGGCTTTTGGTGTTATGCCTGTAGAAATGGGGCTTACTGACGGCATACCCAAATCAACTGCAACCGTTCAAATGGATGTTGCTTCATCTCACTTAGTAACGCCCACACTTGAATTAATACAAGCAAGAATAAATGCTCAGATATTGCCAGCGATAATTGATGATCCAGAAATATTATCCCTGATCAAATTTCAGTTTGATAGAGAGGCAAGACTTTCTCCAACAGATCAGAAAAGTATGGCAGAGACGCATAGGACATACATAAGCCATGGTATTTTAACAAGAAATGAAGTTAGAGAGTACCTTGGATTAAAGCCAATAGAAGGCGGAGATTTGGCCACTATCGAGACACCAATTGGACCTATTAGCGTCGATCAAATATCAACACTGGATTATGAAAAAAAGCCAGAAGATAAAAATGAAACTTTAGATAAAAAAGAAGATATTAATTCAGATAAATCAACATTTTGAAGGTTTATGAAAAATTAAGACAATATATGATATAGAGTTTATGCCGAGAAATAACAGTTATGAAAATGTCTTTATCCGATCTATCCTTAAAGCTTCGAAATTCTGAAAAGAGTTCATTGGGTGTTTATGCGCCAATAGATTCAATTAAGGAAAGCCATAAACAGGCCATAGATGCTGATATACCAGAAGGATATGACGTAGATTACACTTATGTACCATACCCATCTAATTTTGAGACAGAAAAAGAATTAGAGTACATGAGCGTTGTTGCTGCCGAAAGAGAATCAAATTTAGAATTCATAAAAATGGCAGATGAATCAATCATGAAAACATTCATACATGAGTGTAAAAATGCTGGAATTGATTTAACTGATAATCAGATTGAAGAGCTAAAAAAGATTAGAGAGCAATCTTCAATTGTAATATTGAAAATAAAATATTCTTACAACAGGCCAAGGCCATACCAAGTCGCAGAAAGAATGGGCATTGAATTTAAGCCGATGAGTTCTGTATCTGCAAGCACACCTTCGTATCCAAGTGGGCATACGATACAAGCACTTCTTATGGCCAAAAGCCTATATGAACACTATCCAGATAAAATGCTCTTCTTTCTGGATATTGCAAATAGAATATCTTGGTCAAGAGTACAGGCTGGCTATCACTTCCCATCAGACATAGAGTACGGAAGAGTAATAGTTAAGAATATAGTTTCAAACTTAAAATCAACCATGAGATTAAAATCATTTGTAGAAAAAATTGATTACATGGAAAGAAAAAAAGAA
>JAZAFR010000003.1:0-47210 GCA_036121365.1 Pseudomonadota bacterium
TTTCATTGTGTCGCCAGTGGGCTCTTTCATCTGAAAAAACAAATATAATTAATAAAATAAAAGATCTTATCATAAATATTAATCACACTTAATGAAATGTTTTACATGCCAAGCAAATTGATCACATGATGTTTATTGTGAATACATAAAAAGTCAATGCATAATAATCTAGTAAACACCTAATCATATTAATTTTAAGTAACAAAAAACCAATAAAAGTCACACAAACACGGTATTTAAAAAACAATACAATCTAATACAATAACAACACCATCAATTAACAAAAGGAGAGATTAATTATGGAAACAGCATATGAAACATTTGAAGAAGACACTCAGTTTCGCATTTCTCAAGAACAAAAATACCAAATCATAGATGAAATCAGAAACAATAAAAGAGAGTTGAGATTTCCAAGTGATTTTGAAAATGAACTCACAAGCATAAGAAATGAATTAACACAGAAAGAAACAGTGGGCATATTAGGCCTATCTAATCAAACCCCTCAAATAATCAGAGCAGCAGGAGCAGCAAGCTTGCAGTCCATTGCATTATGTCTAGCCAGTGTACAGTTTGGAGCTACGCCTATAATGACCTATTACATTGGCGCAAATACATGGGGGCTCATAAAAGCACTCAAAAAAACCCATCAACAAAGTCGCAGTCAAGCAGCCCTTAACATCACCCACGACAACTGCACACCATCTGCATTCAGTCGATTTATACTGAATTTTTGTAAACAATCTTTATCACTCATGCCTATGGAAACTGCATTTTTAAACCTCACAGACGATCACTCAGCAAATGTCTCTGGAGCAAACCTAATAATGGCAATGATTGACTATATATCCAGCTTAAGTCATGAAGGCATAAGTTCAGCCATCAGCGATCATATCAACATATCTGAAAAAACTTGTTTCACAACATTGGGAAAAAATGAATATATCACCGCAAATATTGATGAAGAAATACTTCAGCATTTCAAACATTCATTAAGAAAACTGGCTAGAATCGTTGACGATGAATTGCCTCCTAAAATTGAACAGGATAAATCAACATCATGGATAAAAAGAGGAATCCAAGGGTTAAGACGACTGGTTGAACCACTGATGTTACCACTTAGAGCCATCACGCTACAGGGGGAGTTCAACCCTTTAAATAGTGAAATAGTAATACTTTCTGAATCCATAAACCAGGAACAAAGACACGCAGAAGAGCAAAGTAGAAAAAAGAAAAAACACATAAGAATCATGATAAGATCTGCAAAGGAACTATATCAAAGTCAAGAAGAAAGAAAGAAAGCAATGCTCATATCAAGAGAACACACTGAAATGATATCAAAACAACACGAGATCATACAAGCACAAGAAGACGAAATAGCAAGATTAAAACAACTCATGTCAGAACAGCAACCTATACATCAAATATCAGCAAACAGAATGGCAAGGCACCAATAATGGTCTATTTAATCACAATATTACTCATCATTTTATTAATAGGAGTTACTATGTACATCGAAAAAAAATCTATATGGAAAGCCATACAAGACTATCTGAACACATCACAAAAAAACAATCTAACAACCATGCAGTCAGATGATATTCAACATAAAAACCTAGAAACAATCAAATCCATAATTCTGAGACCATCAAATAAAACACGAGTCATTGCACCTGAACATAGACGAGCTTTTGATCAGCCAAGCATGATAGACTCATTTAGACAACGTATGTTCAATTGGCAAATCGAAAGACCCAATGTAAAAAAAGAATGGAGAAAAGCGCAAGCTTGGTGGCAAGATCTCTACGGGGAGTATGTTGACGAAAATGATCATATCAATCAAACAGAAACACATCACAATAACACACCTGTAAACATCACAGACTGGATAAAAAAAAACATCCCCTTCCAAACACAGCATACAAGCGGCAAACACACACAAGAAGTATACCATTTCATACAACATTGGAGTGAAAAAATCAAACAACTCAACAGTCAGCTCATACAGGAACACAACGCACAAATCAAAAAATTACTACTTAGAGTACACCCAGACCGAAATGGCTGTAGTGAAGCATGTACAACGCTTGTAGAGTGGAAAGAAATAACCTCAGAGTTATTTAAAAAAACAAACGAAGAACAAGACCAAACAACCGATTTATTTTTACAACATACATCCAGAAGAGCAAGACCATGGCATATATGGAGTCTCTATCTTGAAAATCAAACTCGAATCAACATACAAAAAGAAAAAAACACCACCCATGATTTAAACCAACAAACTGCTAAAACAAAACAATAAATACATAAAAACGACGAGAGAATTCAATCACAAAAAGAAATCATAAAACGCATGCAACAAGAACTGAGAATCAGGAGCAACGATCCATTATAAAAATCATACCAGCGAAATGATCTCAAATCGATAACCAATAGATGCAATTCAAACGAGCTCAAACAACAGTACTAAACAAATTGACTCCACATCCATATTCATATATGTTATAAAAAAATATAAATGGAATAATTATGCCTTTTTCAAACGAGTCACTCCAACATTTAACACTTCAACACAATGGTTTAGAACTCAAAAATATCCGCTTGGAAGAACAAGATGGGCAATCGTGTAATACCGCTGTCTTGAATCACCCTTTTGCGCTCCAATATGTACGTGAAGATCTCATTACATATGAACTGTGCGTCCAGGCTGTATCAACACATGGAGCAACACTCGATTTCGTCCCACTAGAAAAATTCACTCAGGAACAACGCATAGCCTTATATAACTTGGCAGTTAAAAGTTTAGAAAACAAAGATGGCTGTGCCATTCAGTACATTTTAAAAGAAGACACAAATCACATTGATGACGAACTGTATGAAGAAGCTGTGCGCGATGACGCAAGAGCCATACAGTATATTCCCAAAGAAAAAATCTCACGTTCAATAATTAATATGGCTTTGAGCGATTCTGGAAAGTGGATAAAACATATCCCTCACAGCCTGCTGACTACAAAGGATTGGGAAACGGCAGTTCAAAATTATCCAGAGGCCATCTATGAAATTTCTTTAGAAAAAATGACTCTTAACCTTTATTATGAGGGACTAAAAAATCAAAAATTGAGTTTCAATATACACATTCCAAAAAAACTCAAACACAACACCGAGATCCAGAAAGCAGCAGTGATAGGAAGTGGCTTTACCATTGATGAAATCATACACATGAATGCTGGCACTAAAAGATCCAAACAAATAAAATATTTATCTTGGCAGGAAGACGATATTGCTCTTTGTCAACTGGCCATTGAACATCACCCAAATACATGTCAATGGATTCCCGCTGAAATTCTGATAAAACTACTAAAAAAACATCCCAACCTAATGAAAATGGCTTTCTCTGCTCAAGATGATGCAGAAATCCATAGTCAAATTCCTGGAAAATCTATTATCAAAAATGGATTTAACATCGAGATCGCAAAAGAATTGGCAATACCAGACTATCTGGCACGAGCATTTACAGAGAAAGAGCTGTCAACACAAGTGCGAGGCTTAACAGAAAAACAAAAACAAGACACCTTAGCGTATAAACAAGAGCATAAAAAAGAACTTACCAAAGATCAAATTGATTCTGCACTACACTATGGAAAAATCTCACCAAGATTCCCAAAAGAAGAATTCACACCAAGTTTTTGCTTAAAAATGTCAATAAAACATGGAAAATCATGGGAATGGGGACCAAATCAAGTCAGTCCAAATCACAACCAAGCAACACAAATGGCTACATTAGAAGACTTGTATACTCGGCAAGGCATACCTGAACGAACCACCTATACAGAATATCTAGATCTCGTCCAAAGACCAAGTAGAGAGCCGTCACTAAAAAAGGTTCCCTCACATTTCAAAACAAGAGATTTATGTAATCTAGCCGTTTCTGTCAACCCTAAGAATATACGGGACATCCCAAAAGAAAAGCAAACACCTCAACAACAACACATGGCATGCTCAAACAATCCATTCTATATAGAACATATGCCAGAAGACCAAGACAGAAGTGCTCATATGAGTAGTGCAGTCATAGAAAATGGCGCTATACTAGAAGATATTCAACGCAGGCATTTATGTGGTTCATCTCCAGTCATGGAAATTTTTTCTGTATGCAGCTGGCCTTATGCCGTTTCAAGACTACCAAGCATAGATCAACCAGGAAGAACACCCGATTCAATAACACAAGCACTGGACTTAATAGCAGTTCTATCTTACCCATTGATATTTAGTGAAATTCCAAAAAAAAGATACACAATACCGCTTTTAAAACTCAAAGCCTGTATGTCGAAAGAGGAAACGTTTGAGATCAGAAAAGATCAAAGAATAATAAAAAAATCAGACGGATCATATTATACAGCTACCGAAACAACCATTGGCGGATTTACTAAAACAAGCGCGATGGAGAAATTAGAAGACTACACGCCACAATACGAATCTGACTCTAGCGAATTTGACTCAGAGGAAGAGCGTGAAAACAGCACTGAATTGACACCACAAATCACATCTGTGAGGTTAATTGAAGTAGCAGTTAACACAATATCCAGACCAAAGACTCACTCAGCACGTCAACAAGTAAAAGAACGGATCATATATCTAATAGGATCAACAATATTTTGGAATCAGCAATTGATGAGTAAAATCATAAACAAGCTAAATGACGCTCTTATTCTAAACTTAGGGCATTTCAGAAAAGCTTGGTTTACTGGCAACAGAGAGAGTCTGCTTTCTCTCATGATGAAAGCCTATCCTGGAATGGAAAACATCAGTGAAGTATCCGAACTATCTAAACAAAAAAACCATCTGAAGCAATACAAAGAAATCTATCAAATATTCCATCCCGTGGTAACTGGTGGCAAGAAAACATCTGATCTACCACCATCATTTCTGGCACAGCAGTCTATTTTTGGAAATCGAGTTCTAAAAGAACAGATCATGTCATATTTAACAAACTACCACGCAACCATTGGAAAAACATAACTATAATCTGCAACTCAATATTAAATAGTCAAGAGCATAGAATCTTCTGGAAAGCTCGCATCGATATCAAACTGAATATTGTCTTTTGCAAAAAAACAACAAATCAAAGTTAAAAACTTCCCGAACAATAAACAATATCACGATGCAAACCATGAACTGATACAATCTAGGCTGACAGAACTCACAAAGTTTTAACCAGTCACATCGTCATGGCAAAAAAATCATGCCCATAAAAATGACAAAACAAGGAAAGTCTAAAAATACACTTGCTCTAAAAGGAATTGTATCTTAATATAAAATATTCCATTTGTTAAGGACATTGTGAAAAGAAGCACAGTTTGCAATTCAATCGAAGGACAAACAAACGCAAAAAACACTGACTTCTGTAATACAAGCATTCAAAAGTCAGCGGGATCACGTCTCTATGATGATAAAGGCCATGCCTACATAGACTTATCGTCTCAAACACTTTATAACCTACTCGGACACAACATCAGTGAAATACAAGAAGGGATAAAAACACATCTATCAAAATCACAAGAAACATCATCACTCCCATACGAAAATCAAATGACACAAAATCTATGTGAACGAATTCAACAGGAATTGCCTAGGAGAGAACAATGGAATATCGAATTTTTAGAATCAGATACCAATGCAATAGACAAAGCATTGCTCACAGCTTTTCAATATTGGCATAGTAAGAGAGAAACCGATAGAGAGATGATTTTGACATTTGCCCATGCACACCATGGAGACATACTCAGCAGCATGAATTTCAATGCCAGCTTTGACAATCACAATCATTTCCAGAACTTCCTAATTCCAACTGAGTATATCCCCTACCCTAGCACCTGGCATCTTGACAACAAGGTTGACCTAAAAGAAAAACTGGCACTAGATAGACTAGAAGAAATCCTCAAAGAAAACCATACAAGATGTGCTGCATTGATCATGGAACCATTGCTACAATCAAAAAATGGCATGCAAGCATGCAGACCCAGTTTCATCAATAAAGTCATTGAAACTGTTAAAAAATATAATTTATTAACCATATCCGATGAACGTTATTTATCCCCAGCTCGATCTGGACGCTTTTTTGTAAGTCAGTTTCTCAATACAACACCAGATATGATCATCATTGGTAGTGGCTTAACCAACAATGTTGTTCCCATGGGAACGCTCATCACAACCGACAAAATACAAGCTCAACTACTAAAATCAGAAATACCCAACACATCAAAAAACATCAATCGCATTGCATGCATAGCCGCATCCAAAACCATTGATATTTTACAGAAAAAAACCAATATCCCACATGTCAATAAATTGCAAGAAACCCATATGAAAAGACTGAATAGATTGCATAAACAACCAATCGTCGAGCACATTCGAGACTTAGGATCCATTGGCGCATTTGACATCATCTGTGAAGACCGGAGTAAACAAAAACAATTGATAGAATGGATCTACAGCAACTGTACAAAAAGAAACCTCCTCATACAAAAACATGATAAAAGCATATGCCTATCTCCTCCTTTATGTTTATCCATCAAAGATCTCAACCAATGTTATGATTTAATTGAGGACATTATGCAAAACATACCATTAAAATATATCACGAGCTGTATCAGCACATAATCCACCATATGTATTTACAGAAAATCAAAAACATGCTACTTTACTTTTATTTAATTTTAGTATGTATACGATAGGAATTATTTGTGCAGGGCCCAGTAATGAAAGAGGCATCTCTTTAAATTCAGCAAGAACACTACAAGACCACTTAGACACAGAACAAACACAAACAAAAATATATTTTGTCGATCAAGATCTCAATTTTTTTCTAATCAATAGCAGCAATCTATATTCGAACACCCCCAGTGACTTTGACTTTAAAATCAAAGACATTGCACAACCAATTTCACAAGAAGAACTCAGCAAAGAGCTACAAAGCTGTGATATTTTATTTCCTGTCATACACGGCCCCTTTGGAGAAGATGGCACATTACAAGCACGATTAGAAGAGGCAAATGTCCCATTTGTAGGCAGTCAAAGCCAGGCCTGTATTAATGCCTATCTAAAGGACAACGCACAAGACCAACTCAAAAAAAATGGATTTCCAACCATTGGCCATTTGAATATTGATAAAGACACCACAGAAGAACAGATTCAAGAGTTTTGGAAAACACATTGTCCAAATGACGCAATCATCAAACCAACCAATTCAGGATCTTCCATAGACGTCATCAAACTGAGCTCCATTGAGGAACTGAGAGACCAAAAGAAACAGCTCCTAAAAAACCATAATTCATTACAGTTGCAACCTTTTTGCACTTTGACTGAAATCACAATGATAGTAATCACCAACAAAAGCCAACAACCAGTGGCATTATTGCCCACAGAAACTCGATTACAAATCACCAAAACAGGTATATTCGACTACAGAAGTAAATACTTACCCACCAATGCTTGTAGACATCACACCCCTGCAAGAATAAATGATGCAGACCTACTCAAAGTACGAAAACAAGCAGAAGATATTTTCAAACAGTTCAATCTAAAGGATTTCGCAAGACTGGACGGATGGGTCTGTCCTGAAAAAGGATTCATTTGCTGTGACATTAATATCATCAGTGGCTTTGAAGAAAATAGCTTTCTATTTAAACAAGCGAGCACTTGTGGTATGAACCACCAAGAAACCATCACTAAAATTTTAGAAAGTGCCAGTCACAGACAAAATACATCATTGCCCTCAGTCAACAAAAAACAAGAATCATACAAAAAACCTATCTTTGTCATATTCGGCGGAGCAAGCTCTGAACGACAGGTATCTTTAATGTCAGGAAGAAACATTTGGTTCAAATTGGAAAATTCAAAACAATTTAAACCCATCCCTTTTTTCATGGACAAAGAGCATAGGGTATGGCAGTTGCCTTATGGTTTATTTTTACACCATACTGTGGAAGAGATATCTGATGACATTGAGACATATACAGAAAAAAGTGTAGCAGTCCAAGAGGTCATTGCTGACATTCAACAAGCATTGAATATCAGTGCCTTGCCCATAAACAAACCGAAGTCCATGGACATACAAACATGGATACAACTTGCCAAACAACAAAATGCTTCTGTACTATTAGGATTACATGGCGGAATAGGAGAAAATGGCACATTACAAAAAGAGTTGAGCAAGCACAACATTCCTTTTAATGGCAGTGAGCAATACAGTGCAGAACTGTGTATGGATAAAAATCAAACCATACAGGCCATACAGGCTTTATCACATCCGGACATACTGTCACAAAAACAACATGTACTGACCATAAAAGATTTAGAACACATACATACATCTAGCCACACTGAAGCGGCTAAAATATGGCAAGAAACCATAAATGATTCTAGCTCTGACAATACAATGATCATAAAACCACTGTCTGATGGCTGCTCATCTGGAATTGTGTGCTTAAGAAATGAAGCAGATTTAAAAACGTATGCAGCAATGATCATATCAAACAAAAAACAGGCCGATGCGCACACATTTTACAATCAACCAACGCCCATAGAGCTACCTACGCATAGTCATGCATTCTTAATTGAAGACTATATACAAACTGATACCATCAAAGTAAACAGTGCAGAATTGGAATACCAGCAAGAATTGGGCTGGCATGAACTAACCATTGTAGTCAGAGAGAAAAAAGGCACCTACCAAGCATACAACCCAAGCATTACAGTTAAAGAGCATGCGGTTTTGAGTGTTGAAGAAAAATTTCAAGGCGGAACAGGCATTAACTTAACCCCTCCTCCTGAAAAAATCATCAGCAAAAATCAGTGTGATCACATAAAATCCTTATCGTGCAGCATAGCCAAGCAACTCAATATTAAACAATATGCCCGACTGGACATCTTCTACAATACCATTAAAAGCAAGATACAGCTCATTGAAGCCAATACGCTTCCAGCGCTCACCCCATCCACCGTATTATTCCAGCAAGCATTGGCAGAAACACCACCCATTCATCCAAGAGAGTTTCTAGAAACACTCATTCTTGAAAGAATAGAAAAAAGAGAGACAGAAACAGTCACATAAACGGAAAATCCAACACTCTATTGCCCATTGTCTCACAATAGGATAAAGAAAAGATCAATCTGAGCTTTCAAACAAACAGACTATGGAGTAAACACTTGGGCTTGTTGTTGATTGGTATGAATATCTAAAATATCATCCCAGGGAATTAAGCCTTGTTCTCTAAAATCCAAATCGTGTTCCATCCATTCAATACTGGCTAGACTGTATAGACGATGGTTACATGAATCTTTATTTCTAGAAGCGTTTCGAGAAGGCTTTCTGGAAGCCCTTCTAGAAGACTTTTCACTTTCTATGACTTCATTAAGTTCTTTGTAAGAAACCCAACCGCTTTCATCCCCACTAGCTGACTGAGAGACCACATGTATTTGATCGCTACTGAGTGCCCACTCATTAAAACGGAAAATCTCCGGAAATTTTTCAACTACCGAATATACACATCGACGCTCTTTAGTTCCACATGGCTGCTCTGACATAACCACACGCAACCCCATACAGGTTCTTTTTAAATCAGGCGAGTCTAAAAGAGGTTGTAGAGCGACATGTATCTCGTCGAGATTCTCATCCAGAGCAATGATTTCCTCAATGTGCATCTTCAATGGAGACCTTGTCAATGCATCTGATTTTCCGTCGAATTTGGTCATAAAACATTTTTTATTCTCTTCTGCAAACTCTAAAAGAGTCTTAAATTCCAAGCCTTGCTCTGTATAAAAAAGTCCGATAATCCTAATTTCAATTTTACTTCCACCGTCTTTTTTAAATTTCTGCATTTCAGGAAAAATATTGTCAGGAAAGAGGGATGAAACATCTTTAGAGGCACACCTAGCTTCCTGAATTTTAAGAGTTTTAGAACGCGTTTGAGCAGGTGTAAAAGATTTTGGCCTTTTGGATTTTTTAGAAGGTGATAAACCTTCCTGAAGGAGAGCTCTAACATCTTCACGTTCACGCTTTTTCTTAGATGAAGTCTCTTTTGAAGAAGGTACAAGAGAAGCTGAAGACACAGGCGTCTGCTGCGATGCTGATTGTACAGGGGTAGTACTCATATATCAAAATTCCTTAATTATTTAATCCTTAGTCGCAAGTAAAATTGATCCACCACTATAACGAAGTGACACTCCGCCATTGAGCTACGCAACTACAAGTCACAAATTATACACGATGCACAACCTATTTCAATATCTGACAACACCCCCTTCTAACAAACTATAAAATCGACTATGGTGCAGCAACTTGGGCTTGTTGTTGATTGGGACTAATATCTGGGACAAGTTCCCAAGAAAGAAAGTAGTGTCCATTGGGTATCATAATATTGATAGGATTATGGATCTGCCAATCAATACCCATATCATTGTATAAAAGAGGGTCAAATGAATCTTTTTTTTGAGAATTCTTTTCACTCTCTACGATTTCATTAAGTTCTTTGTAAGAAATCCAACCACTTTTTTCCCTTAAAGCAGACAGAGAGACAACGTGTACTTGATCGCTACTGAGTCCCCACTGATCAAAACAGAAAATCAGCGGAAATTTTTCAACTACTGAAAATACACATCGATTGTTAGGGTTTCCGCAAGGATTCTCTGACATAACCACTCGCAAGCCCATACAAGTTTTTTTTAATTCCTCTGTTCTAATAGAATCCATTGCATCTTGTATCTGTTTACGATTCTGACCTCTAGCAATGATTTCCTCAATGTGATCACCGCCGTAGGAACAGTTCAATTCTTTAGGTTTTCCGTCCAATTTAGCCATACAACATACATTACTATTCTCAGCAAACTCTAAAAGCGTCTTAAACTTCACACCTTCTTCGGTATAAAAAAGACCGATAATTCTTATTTGAATTTTGTGTCCACCATCTTGTTTAAATTTCAGCATCTCAGGAAAAACACTGCCAGGTAGGATAGACGAAACATTTTTAGACTTAAACCTAATTTTCCGACGAGTTTTAGAACGCGTTTGAGCAGGCGAAGAAGAAGGTTTTACTCTTTTGGATTTTTTAGAAGGTGATAAACCTTCCTGAAGGAGAGATCTAATATCTTCACGTTCACGCTTTTTCTTAGATGAAGTCTCTTTTGAAGAAGGTACAAGAGAAGCTGAAGACACAGGTGTAAGCTGAGCAGCAGATTTTACAGGTGTAGAAGGCATTTATCAAAATTCCTTAATTTTATAATAATTAGGCGCGAGTGGAATTGAACCACCGACCACCACCATGTCAAGGTGATGCTCTACCACTGAGCTACGCGCCTATGAGTTACAAATTATACGCAATTCAAACATAAAATACAAGTAAAAAACCAAGAGACATCACACTTGAAAAAACACAACGCTTATGTTAGCATGTGCGTGATGAAAGTGGCACTGTGCAGCGATAGGCTGCCAACCCCGTCAGGTCTGGAAGGAAGCAGCGGCAACAGTTGATTCGGGTGCACACCATGTCACTTTCATCACTCAGGGGAAAGAGACTATGAACACACACAAAGCCCTAGCGCGCCAGTGGCGGCCACAATCATTTAACAATTTCATTGGGCAACCGCACGCAGTAAAAGCACTGAAGCAATCATTACAAAGACAAGAAATTCACCATGCACATTTATTCACAGGAACCAGAGGCGTTGGAAAAACATCTCTAGCCAGGGTGTTTGCAAAAGGGCTCAGCTGCCAACAAGGAATCACGGACTCACCTTGTGAAAAGTGTGATCATTGTATGGCAATTGAGCAAGGCACGTACATTGACCTCATAGAGATTGACGCAGCATCTAAAACAAAGGTAGACGACACCAAAGAGTTGTTAAACCAAATCACCTACCCGCCTGTCCATGGTCGCTTTAAAATATACATCATCGATGAGGTACATAGCTTATCTGCAAACAGCTTCAATGCGCTACTAAAAACACTTGAAGAGCCACCAGAACATGTCAAATTTGTATTGGCAACCACTGACCCACAAAAACTGCCCATTACGATTCAATCAAGATGCTTACAATTGCATCTACAGCACCATCAAGAATCACATATCTCTGGTCATCTAGAGAACATCCTAAAGTCACTTAATAAGAACTATGACAAACAAGCCATTGAGCAGCTTGCAAAGGCAGCAGATGGAAGTTTACGAGACGCATTGAGCTTACTTGAACAAGCCATAGCCACTTCAGAAGACACACTTGAGAACGCCACCATCTGTCAAATGTTAGGGAGTGCCCCAACAGAGGACATCATAACACTGATTCATGCGATTTCTCTAAAAGATAACATTGAAGTATCAGAAACACTGACTAAAATGGAGCACAACAACCACAACTACGAAACAATCATTGATCAAATGCTCAATATGCTCTATCAAACAACCAAACAACAAATACTGCCCAACGCTAAAAGAGAAGCAAATCCAGACATTGCAAAACTGGCAAACGCAATTGACTCAAATCAAATTCAAATGTACATACAAATACTCATACAAGGTAAAAAAGACATCAGCTTATACCCAAGCCAAGTGATGGGATTCAACTTGATAGTGATGCGTATGCTTGCTTTCAAACTGGAAGAAAACAATCTTCTGAGCCTAATTGAAAAAAAAAACTTAACACTGACTGAAAAATCGCCGAATCTGGAAAAACATCAAAGAACGATGAAGACCAACATCAATACAAGCAACCAGACAGCATCAGAAATTCTAAAACAAACGAGCAGTCAAATCAGCACAAAATCCACAAACAATAGAGCAACAAGTAACAAAAAAATAGCGCAAACACATGCAAAAATTGAAAACCCAGAAAATCCCCAGGCGACACAAGAAGAGCGTAAACCCACAGAAAACGATTGGAAAATGGTAATGGAATCGTCACAAATATCTGGCATGATCAGACAACTTTTAAGCCAAGCCACGTTAAAAAACAGTCCAAATGAAAGCAAATGGGAAATTGAAGTTGACCAGGCACTCAATAAAATTGCAACACCAGGATTTCAAGCAAAAATCGAGCAAATATGCACAAAAATACTTGAAAGAAAAGTAACAATCGGATTGCACTTTAAACAAGAAAACAAAGCCTCAATCCAATCTGAAATTCCAACCAACGATAGATTAACTGAAAAAGCAGACAACGAAAAAATATTGCATGACCAAAATCTACAAGCATTTGCAAAAGATCTGAACGCGAAACCGATTATCGAAACAATTAAAAAATCAAAGAGCACAGTCTAAAAAAGATAAAAACAATGACAAAGCACTGACACGACTAAGATTGATCAACAAAGCTCGCATAATCTACAAGAGGGGTCCTATCATCAATAGAAGAGTCATGTCTACGCAACCATGCTTTTGCATGAGACAAGTCACCTATTCCATCAATCAATTTCAAAGACAGCGCTTCTGAACCTAGAAAGATCTTACCACCTATGACCATTTTTATCTCATCTTCTGTCATTTGACGCTCATACTGAACTGTTTTTCTAAACCATCGATAACTGTCCTCACCTGCCAAATCTAAATACTTATTGGTAAATGAATTAAATCCTTGAAAAGGAACAACATCCAAACTTTCTCCAACACCTTGATTACTGTACTCAACCCCAATATTTTTAAGCAAATCTTTAAATACAGGAATCTGCAGAAGCACGCCAATACTACCCACAATGCTTGTCTCCTTAGCAAAAATCACATCTGCAGTTGATGCCAATAAATACCCAGCAGACGCCGCTTGCCTTTCAACAACTGTTACAACCGGAACACGCTTATGAATACGTTTCAACAATGAGTACCCAGAATCAGCAACAGATACCGTACCACCGGGACTATCCACGACCAAAACCAAAGCAATGACATCACTATTTTTTTCAACCAATTGAAGCTGCTTGTACCAAGAATCTGATGGACTTTCAACTCCTCCTTCCACTCTAACTTTAGCAACATGACGTCCATAAACATGAGGGCTATCTTGAGGTGAAGACAAGAAAAAAAACAGGTACAAAAAACAAAATAAAATAATAAAGCCCCAACGTCTAGCACGCTTCTTTAAAACCATAGCCTCCATAACCTGAGCACAAACATCTTGCTGCAAGGAATCGTCATCCTGAGATTTTTTGAATTTCGCCATCACACAACTCTTCTTACGATTAAAAACAAATTACATATATAAAACATAACGCAAAGATCGAGAATACTCTTTCATTAATGATTGATAAATTCCCGCTGTTATTTCACGAATCAAAGTAGAATAACTTTGACGAAATGCTTGAGTAAAATAAGACAACTTATCATCCATAGAAAGCTGCAGTGCCAATTGGTGACTATAGTCGACCACAATAATATCTTGAGACAGCCCCAACTTAGATCTAATCTTGTCAGCAGCCATAGTCAAATCACCAACAGAATCACACAATCCGTAAGCCAAAGCCCTATCCCCTAAATACCATTCACCAGAGGAGATCTTGCTAAGGTCCTGTTTTGACAAAGAACGATTCTGAGCCACTGTATCCAACATCCATTGATATAAGTCTTGATAAATGGCAGATCTGTGCTTGATATAGGCATCATAATTCTTATCTTTTTTGTCAGGCTGCACCTTCAAATCACCATAACCCTTAGTCACAAGCTCCACACCAATTTTATCCATCAACGGTTTTGCATCAAATGAAGAGACGGCAATTGATAAGCCTCCCAAAGTAGCCGTTCTCTGAGAAACAATATAATCAGTTTCAGTTGCAAGCACATAAGTTCCTCCAAGTGCGTGTCCATAAATGAATCCAACAATCGGTTTTTTCCCCTTAATGTTTCTCACTTGATTCAAACCAGACTCAATATCAAATAAATCAGAGCTCGCACTCGAAGCCTGGTCTATCACCAGTATAATACCTTTTGCTCTTGGGTTATTAAAAGCTTCTCTAACGTCAGAAATCCAATTTCCACCTTGCTCTGACACATAACCAACGTCTACACGAGCAATATGATCACTTGCTGTCATAGGGTTAGTCTTTCCACTAAAACAATACAACCCAAACGACAAAATCAAAATCAAAACACCCAGATACTTCATAACCTGATAATACCGTACATATGCAGATAAACGAAAGTCCGATCTAAACTTTGAAAACATTAAATTCTTAAACATCATAGCCATACTAATATATTAACAATTTATTAAACTTATGCAAGCTTTATTTCACAGTAATAAGAAATCCAAATTAAGCGAAAAACACCAAGCACTTAACGAAAAAAAAGAACAATTTAAGAGAAAGCACGACTGACCAGAGCAAACAAACTTTGTGGATAAAGACCAAAGAACAACAATGAAAAAGCAAAAAAGTTAAAGGTCCATCTGTGCAGCAGAGAATCATTTACCTCCATTGAATTGTGATCATCAGCAACACAAAAATACATCAAATTAATGAGATTAATATAATAGTATGCACTTAAAACAGTTGCCAAAACCACAAGAACTGCAAATAAGGTATAGTTAGAGTTTATCAAGCTCATCACCAAATTAACTTTAAACATAAAACCTGCTAAAGGCGGCACACCAAGTAAAGAGAAAATGGCCACTGATGAGCAAAATGCCAAACGAGGATGGGTAAACGCCAACCCCTTCAAATCATCTAACAATACTAAGTTTCTACCTTTAACACTAATAGAACCAAACAACAAAAATATGAACAACACCGTACATAGATAACCAAAAATATAAACAATAGCAGCTTGACTACCTATGGAGTTAACCATCCCTAATGCCAACATAACAAGCCCCATATTAGCAAAAGAGGCATAGGCCAATAGTGATCGAACTCTTTCTTGAGACAATGCTAGGAGATTACCAAAAAACAATGAAAGAATTCCCATAGAAAAGACAGCCGCACTCCAGAGGTAAATCACACTCACGGTATGCTCAGAAAAAACACGCATCCAAACAACCATCAATACCAATTTTGGTAAACTTGAAATCAGCGCTGTAACAAAATACAAACTACCTTCATACACATCACGAACCCAAAAATGAAACGGAACAACCCCCAATTTAAAACACAAAGATATTGTTACCAAAAGGCCCCCAGTTGAAAATAACAGCTGTGATTCAGTCAAACTCATCCAAGTATTATGAGCAATACTTTTTTGAATCGCATGCACGAACCCAAACATATCATGAAAAGAGAAACTGCCTACAGCAGCATATAAAAAACCAGTTCCATATAGAAAGACACCAGTAGAAAAAGCACTAAGAATGATGTACTTACAAGCAGATTCTTGTGCAACCTTATCCTGTGCATTAATGGCAACCAAAGCGTACATTGGCAAATACATTAATTCAAGACAAACAAACAAAGCAATCCAATGACAACATGACACACAAAGCAACATCCCTAAAATCTGTATACCAAATAAAAAATACGTCTCGGCTTCTGGCAAGTGATAGCGGTCAATGTATCCATCTAAAAACAACAGTAGAACACAGCCCAAAAATAAAATACAAACTTTTGCAAAATACGCAACAGAATCCATAACAAACAATGTACCAAGTTGATTTAAAGACCCCAATGAATTAAAATGCAGGCCTAAAACAAACAATGACAAGAAAAAAACAAAAATAGAAAAGCTCCGTGAAAAACTTGACCATTGAATAAAACCTTTTAAGAGCAGTAAGGATAAAAGACCAACTGCCAAAACCCCCTCTGTCATAAATCCATCTAGAACCATGAAAACACCCACTATACTTTACGAACCACAGCCAAACTCAAAAGTTTTACAATAGAAACTTCTGAAATTGACACCACACATTCAGGATACAAACCAATCACCAAAATAACAACAGAGAGCCCCATTAAAAGAAGCTTCTCAGAAACACCAATATCAACCAATGACAAAGCTTTAATATTGGTCACTTTACCGTAAAATACGTGTCTCACTAAATTTAAACTATATGCCGCGGACAATATTAATGTAAACACAGCAATGGCAGCAATCCTAAGATCAGTGGCCACTGCTGACAACAGGATTAAAAAATCTCCAACAAAGCCCCCTGTTCCAGGGAAACCAATATTACTTAAAACATACAACATAAAAAAAGCACTGAGAACCGGCATAACTCGCATAATCCCACCATAATCCGTCACCATACGACTACCCAAACGTGCATATAGCATTCCAAAGGCCAAAAAGAGCGCTGCCGAAGTAAAGCCATGGCTAACCATATGAAAAACAGATCCTGTCAAAGACATTTTCTGATAATTTTGAGAGTTTTCAGGCATTAAATACACCATAAAAATCCCCAAAGTAACCATTCCCATGTGTGAAATTGAAGCATATGCAATCAATCTCTTAACGTCTAACTGCACAACAGCAACAAAACCAATATAAATAATGGCAATCAGGGACATCAAAACCATCCATGGTGCAAAAAAGTACGCTGCATCAGGAGTAATTGGCAAATTAAAACGCAAAAAACCATAGCCACCCAATTTTAATAAAATGGCCGCCAAAAGCATAGACCCAGCCGTTGACGCTTGGGTATGTGCATCAGGAAGCCAGCTATGCACTGGAAACATTGGCAACTTAATCGCAAAGGCAAACGTAAATGCAACAAACAACCATTGCTGCTCTTGGAAAGTCAACGATGATTGATAAAAAGACAGCAAACTGAAACCACCACAACGATATCCCAAATACAAAATACTCACCAAAAAAAGAATTGAACCAAAAAAGGTAAACAAAAAGTATTTTTTAGACGCATGCTGTCTTTGCTCACCTCCAAAACGTCCTATGTACAAGTACATCGGTAGAAGACCAGCTTCCCAAAAAAAATAAAACAACAACCCATCCAAAGCACAAAACACACCAATTGTCATGGCTTGTGTAAAAAATACCAAAGCGAAAACTTGTAAAAGCTGACCGCTTTCCATACAACACACGGCACATACACTGACAAACACCACAAAAAAAGTCAGAGCAATCAAACCCACCGAAATACCATCAACACCTAGATGATACGTAGCCCCAATGGAAGGGATCCAGCTTACCTGCTCTACCCATTGAAAATCAACAACAGGCACATACAAGTACAACAGGTTAACAGCCAATAACACGCCACTAAAACTTAAAACCAAAGCCACAGTCTTTTGAACCAGTTCACTACAATGATTTAAAGACAACATCACAACTGAAGCAAAAATCCCATGAAATAACAACAATGATAAAAAAGGAGTTTCCATAAATATATACTCAATATCCAACAATAAAAAAGTTAATTCCTATGATAACAATCAGAAAAACCACCATCACAACAAAATACCGATTCAACAACCCTGTCTGAATACGGCTGAGTTTGAATGAAGCTCGATTAATATTGCATGCCACACGATGTTCAAAAGTATCATCAATCAAAAGTCGCTCTCCGTATACATCAAAACCATGAGAAATCCAAATAAATAAAGGAACAATAATGCGGTCATTAACCCAATCAAATCCATATTTATTCACCAAAACATAAAAACAGAGAGACCAATATGAAGACCATTTTGCCACAAAAAATCGGTATTTAACAAATAGAAACCAACTTGAGATCACACCAAACAATGATAAATACAGTCCTAAACTTCCTAGAGCATGGCTGAACAAGCCTTCATCTACGATATGAATTAAATACGAAGACATATTCTGAACAGACAGAGAACTAGAATCGAAATGATAAAAGACAGCATTCAAATCCCCAACAAAAAAATCAAGCCCAAAAAAACCAGAAAAACAACTCATCAAAGCCAACACACATAACACAAAAATAATTGAAAATTTAGACTCATATATGACCGATTTGCCATGACGACTTTTATTAAAAAAAACAGTCCAAAACAAACGAAAAATATATAAAGGCGTCACTAAAAACCCAAGTAAACAAGCTCCGTAAATATAATGGCCTAAAACAAATTTAGATGACTGATATGCAACAGCAGATAAAATTAAATCTTTAGAATAAAACCCAGCAAACGGAGGCATGCCTGACAAAGCAAGAGCACCAATAAAGAAACACAAGGCAGTCACAGGCATAAATTCCCATAGGCCTCCCATTTTACGAATGTCTTGCTCATGATGTAATGCCAGTATGACTGACCCTGCAGCCATAAACAACAGGGACTTAAAGAAAGCATGTATAATAAGATGAAACATAGCAACTTGATATGCCCCCACACCCACAGCGACCACCATATATCCTAATTGAGATAAGGTAGAATAGGCTATAATGCGTTTAATATCATATTCACATAGAGCCAAAAGACCTAACCACAGTGCACCACTGGCACCAATGAAAGCAATGAAATTTTGCACCTCAAGACTCTGGTCCACCATGCCATAAAAGCGACATAACAAATAGACACCTGATGTGACCATAGTTGCGGCATGAATTAAAGCCGAAACCGGTGTTGGCCCCTCCATAGAGTCTGGCAACCATATGTGTAAAGGCATTTGTGCAGATTTAGACATCACCCCGATAAAAAATAAAAGACCAACCAACATCGGGGCATCTATAGAGAAAGCTCCAAAAGAAACAACCTGACCACTCAAAAGCGAAAATTTAGACAACAACAGATAATACTGCACATCACCAAGAAGATAAATCAAAAGACAGGTCCCCAAACAAAAACCCAAATCACCGAAGCGGTTGATCAAAAAAGCTTTCAAATTTGCTTGCGACGCAGAATCCTTATAATAATAAAACCCAATTAAAAAATAAGAAAATAAAGACACCCCTTCCCAACCAAAGAAAAGACCAACCAAGTTGTTCGTCATGACAAGATAGTACATGGCAAAAGTAAATAGTGAAATCAAACTGAAAAAACGACCAAATCCGATCTCATCTTGCATATAGGGAACACTATAAATATGAATCAGAAAAGAAACAAATGAAACCATCAATAACATAGACAAACTCAAACCATCGATCCACAAACCAAAATTACAAGAAAAACCTTCCAAGTCAATCCATTGGTATCCAGCTAGATCAATCACCTTTTCCGGTTGCATTGCAAAAAGGAAGCACCCCATAAGTGCACATAGAAAGGACCCTCCCAAAGAAAAGACACTGAGTTGTCCAATAGAGCGATCTGACAAGGAAAAAACACCGACAAAAACACCAGAAAGAAGTGGCAGAAAAACACTCAGTATGATTAAAATCTGCAACATATCCATTATATTCACCATCATCCTTCTATATTTGTCAAAACCTTGGCATCCAAAGATCCATACTGTCTATACATCAAAACAAACAACGCTAAAGCAATTGCAGATTCACTTGCAGCAATCACCAAAACAAACAAGCCCATTATCTGACCGTGCACATCGTGATGCATCTTAGCAAATAAAACAAAATTCAAACTTGCCGCCAGAAAAATCAATTCCACACAAAGCAACATCACAATAAGGTTTCTCCGGTTAAACATCATCCCAACACACGCAGTCCAAAACAAAAACACACTCATCAACACAAAAAAAACCCAAAACATCAGCATTTCTCCGCTTTATTATTGATCAAAGACAAACGGTCTCCAACAGTAACGTCAAGTTGTTCTTTACTAATTTGCGTTTTTAGTGTACTTGCGCGACTTCTACGAACGAAGCCCACAGAAACAACAATTGGCACCACCAGAATCAACGCCAAAATCTGCAGTAACCAGAAATATTCTTGATACAAAACAATGGAAAACTCCGTCAAATACCCAGACTGAAATCCCCAAACATCAGCAAGCAAAGAATCAAAAGAAAACAAAGAAACATTCCAATAACAACACAATAACAATACAAATAATGGAAGTGAGCAAGAAAACAAACACATGACAAACATTTTACAGGCTGAAAAACGATTCATACTTGTATAAGAAGACTCATTCATCATCATTACCGTAAAAAGAAACAAAGTCATTACAGCACCAACATAAACAAAAATCAACACCATAGACAAAAACTCAGCGCCCAAAAAAAGCCAATACACAGCCACACAAATCAAACAGCCCATTAAACTTAACACGCTCTTAATAGGATTATTCACCATAGTCAAAGCATTGGCAAAAAACACCACAAAAAAAGCCAATAGACAAATGAACAACTGCAACAACATTAACCTTCTTCCTTCTCTATCAATTCTCTATCATGCTGCAATTGAGGTTCAATACAACTACCAATCTCTAATAACTTATCTTTCGTTAAAATATTTTGACCACGCTCAGACACCACATAATGCATTTCAGGGGTCAACACAATTGAATCTACAGGACAAGCCTGTTCGCACAAACCACAATTGATACATTTGAACATATCAATATCAAAACGAGTGGTTCTACGTGTCAAATCTTTACGAGGTTCTGTATCAATTGTAATGGCCAAAGCAGGACAAGTGGCTTCACATAGTTTACACCCGATACAACGTTCCTCCCCATTCGGGTAACGTCTTAATGCAAGCAAACCACGAAACCTTGGTGAAACTGGAAGGGTCTCTTCGGGAAACTGGATGGTACTCTTTCGTTGCAATGCAGTCTTTTGAGTCACCATTAGCCCTCTAAACAACTCCACAAAAAACACTCTTTGCACCCAGCCCATCTTAACAATGAAAAATAAAGCAAGTAGTGCCAAAAATATCAACAATACATAAATCATTATAAAACACCACCCACAATCATCAACGATACCACAAAAATCCACAATATCGATACTGGAATACAAATTTTCCAACCTATCATCATCAACTGGTCATATCGATAACGGGGAAAACTGGCACGAATCCAAATAAATAAATATAAAAAAAAGAATACTTTTACCATTAACCAAAAAATCTGAGGAACCCATGCAAACATAGAGTCGAAAAAAAACACCCCTTCAAATGGTGATTGCCATCCACCTAAAAAAAATAAACTGGCCAAAGTAGAAACAAAGATCATATTGGCATATTCAGCAATAAAAAACATAGCAAAAATAAATCCTGAGTATTCCACTTGGTATCCTGCAACAATTTCACTTTCCCCCTCTGTGATATCAAATGGTGCACGATTTGTCTCTGCAACCGCACTGATTAAATACACGATAAAGACAGGAAACAATAAAATAAAATTCCAATGGACAATGCCTCCCTTTTGCGCCAATACAATCTGACTTAGATTCATTGACTCTGCTACCATTAAAACTGGAACCAAAGAAAAACCCATAGAAATTTCATAAGAAATCATCTGAGCCATTGATCGCATAGCACCAAAAAATGCATATTTTGAATTTGAAGCCCAGCCTCCCAATAATATACCATAGGACCCCAATGAGCCAATGGCCAAAACAAAAAGAACACCCACGTTAATATCAGCCAAAACCCATGTATTAGCAAAAGGAACCACAGACCAAGACAAAAACGCACTCACCAGGCTAATCATCGGAGCAATGAGAAACAATAAAAGATCAGCAGATTTTGGGAAAACCATTTCTTTATGTAAGAATTTTATACCGTCAGCAACCGTTTGTAAAATCCCGAGAGGGCCGACACGATTGGGCCCGACTCTACCTTGCATATAGCCCATAATTTTACGCTCTGCTAAAATCAAATACAGCACTAAAAATAAAACACAGGCAAGTATAACGGCTATTTTTAAAACAATCTCTAACAAAATCAAAAACATTATTTACCAAACTCCTCCTGTTTGATCACTTCAATTTCATCACACCAACCAGACATCAAGGAAACTTCAGGAAATCCAGCCGGCATCAACACCCCCCCGACAGCAACAGTAGTATCATACTCAAAATTAAATTGAACTTCACATCCACCTTGTTTAAATAACAAATGTTCACCATCCACAAACTCATCAGATAAAGTATCTGGGTGAACCTTCACTGTAAATTCGTCTTGCATTTCTTGAAGAGGTAAACTACGTCTAGACATTGAATCTTGCCTATAAATACCCATATTTGCGATACGATACAATTCACCTTCTTTGGACGGAAAAAGATTTCTACGCAGCGGCGATTGAATATCAGACATTTTTTTCGATTTCACACGTTGAATAACCCCTGTTTGGAACAACTCAATATCCCCTCTCAACTCAGAAATATCATGATAAGAAAACCCTTTACTTTTAAGCATATTGCCTAAAACTCTATAAATTTTCCACACTGGCTTACTGGATTCATACAATGATTTAATCGGAAGAAAATGACAAAGCTCGCCCATCACGCTGACCCAACTACCAGCATATTCTGTCCAGGCTGCCGCAGGCAATAAGATATCTGCATACTCAAGAGCAAATGCGCTGGCATAGGTAGAAATTGATACCACTGTATGGGCTTTTTTCAATGCGCCAATGGCCATTGCAGGATCATAGAAATCAAATTCCGGTTCAATATTCTGTAAAACATACAATTTTTTCGGCTTATCTAACATATCATAGCTGGATTGACCAGTTGCAATATGAACATCCTCATCACAATAACAAGGCCCAAAGCCAATCATCTCAAGACCAGCCGTATTCACTCCAGGCATCAAATGAATCAATTCCACAGAACTCATGGCTTCTAACATCACACAAAGTCGATGAACACAAGAAGCTTGTTGATGAGATTGAGCATACTGACCCAGAAAAATATATCCTTTTGATTTCAACAAAATTTTGGCAAAGCGGTCACTGAGCTTAGATCGATTGATATCAATTAAAGATTTGTTCCAAGATTCACTCAATTTATTCTGACTATAGTGGGCCAATGACAACACGCAAGAAGCCAAAAAGTGCACAAATTCATAACCACACGCTGTGACTTCTTCGGCCAGTTCAAAATTCCAATCATAAGATACTGGATTGACACTCAACACTTTAAGACCATTCAATTGAGCTTGTCGAATGCGCATAGCGGCAATTGGCTGCTCATTTCGAATGTAACTGCCCACCAGCATCACCACTTGAGAATCTTCTAAAACAGAAAAGTCTAAAAAGCTTGATTGATATGCTTTTTCCGCATTATTGATATAATCAGTGTCTCTTTGATGATGCCTAAAATCCATGTTAAAGCATCCCAAAGAATGCATAAGTTTTTGACACATAAACCCTTCTTCAACAGTTGCATTTGAACTAATCAAAGCTCCCATCTGTTCCGGGCCAAATTCTTTTAATACACTTTGTATTCGCTCAGACGCCAAAGATAATGCCACATCCCAGCTAACTTTTTTCCACTCCTTCCCATCTTTTATCATTGGATGTGATAACCTTTCCGAATGAGAGAGTCCGAGATAACCGAAACGATCTCTATCTGAAATCCAACCTTGATTGAGAGCATCATTTTTTCTAGGAACAACTCGCATTACTTGATTAAGGTCACCATCACTACTGGTATGCACGTAAACATGCGACAGTAAGCAATCATGAGCAGATACATAAGAATGGTTCACAAAAGACCAAGACCGACCTCGATAACGCATGGGTTTAGAAGTCAAAGCTCCAACCGGGCACAAATCAATACAATTACCAGACAATTCAGACTTCAATCCTTTTTGTAAATACGCAGCTATGTGCATGCTCTCTCCACGATCAACCATCCCAAAGTCAGACACACCAGCAATTTCAGTACCAAATCGAACACAGCGCGTACAATGTATACAACGAGTCATATCAGAAGCAACCAAGCTACCAAAATCATAATCAACAACGGCACGTTTTCTTTCTACGTAACGTGAAACACCACGACCAAATCCCATAGCAACATCCTGGAGCTCGCACTCTCCGCCCTGATCACAAATGGGACAATCCAATGGATGATTGATCAATAAAAACTCCATCACTGACTGTTGTGACTGACGCGTTTTTTTTGACTTGGTATTGACAGTCATTCCCTCTTCTATTTTCATATGACATGCAGGAAGTGTTTTTAGTCCATCATTAACCTCAACCAAACACATCCTACAATTGGCCGCTACTGTCAATTCTTTATGATAACAAAATCGAGGAATATACACACCAATACGATCTGCAACCTCAATGATCGTCTCACCTAAAAAACCAGTAACAGTCTTCCCGTCTAAGATAAATTCTACTGACTTTGCCAATGTCTTACTAACCATACATGCTCCTAGGCTCAGCCTTACACAAAAAGTTTTGAATTCCCATAGCCAACAAAGCATGTATACCCATTACAAAACACCTCCGTCTAAACATGAAGACTCCCCGTAATTTGTGATTTTTTATGCCGGATAAAATACTCAAATTCATCATAAAAATGATGAACAAAACTTTGAACAGGCCAAGAGAAAGACTCTCCAAAGGCGCAAATCGTCCTACCTTCAACTTGACAAGCCACATCAACCAATAAAGACAAATCCTTCAAAGTAGCCTTACCTTCAACAATACGTTGTAATATCCGAACAATCCAGCCAGTGCCTTCCCTACAAGGAGTACACTGGCCACAAGATTCATGCTGATAAAATTTAGAAATACACAGCAAAGTTTTTACCATACAAGTATTTTCATCCATAACAATCACACCACCAGAACCCAAAGCAGACCCGTGACGTTGTAAAGAATCATAATCCATATTTAATTTCATTATAATTGATGCAGGCAGCACTTTCATGGAACTACCTCCAGGAATGACTGCTTTTAATTTTGCCTTCGTTCGCATACCTCCACACAATTTAAGCAATGATTGAAATGGAGTTCCTAAAGGCAACTCAAAAACACCTGGATTTTTAACATGTCCACTGACACAAAATATTTTACTTCCCCCACTATTCTCACAGCCATATTGCAAAAACCATTCAGGACCTTTTTCCAATATCACAGGTATAGAAGCCAGCGTTTCGGTATTATTAACTGTCGTGGGCTTACCATACAAACCAGATTGAGCAGGAAATGGTGGCTTCGAGCGTGGTTTAGCAGGCTTCCCTTCAATTGATTCTAACATCGCTGTCTCTTCCCCAACGATATAAGAGCCAGCTCCCAATAAGTTAAACATATCAATTGAAACACCGCTACCCAAAATATTCTTGCCGATAAGACCCAAATGATTGGCGTCTTCAAGTGCTTGTTCGCAGCGATCAAACTGTAATTTATACTCCCCCCTAATATAGTGGTAACAAACATCTATTCCCTGCACATAACAAGCAATCAGTATTCCTTCAATCAACTGATGAGGATTATATTGTAAAATTAAAGTATCCTTGCATGTACCAGGTTCACCCTCATCCGAGTTACATACCAGATAACGAGGATGCGGTGCAGCATCAGGAATAAAGCCCATCTTAACTCCAGCTACAAAGCCGGCACCACCTCTTCCTCTAAGTAATGACTGCTTAATCTGAGTCAATATTGTTTGTCTATCTAGCTTCTCTGTGATGATTTTCCGCCACATGGAATACCCGCCAATAGACATATAACTGGCCATTGTGTAAGGTTCTTTTAAATGCATGGTTCTTAAGCAAACTTCATTCATTTTCAATGTATCACGTTGAGCAATCACGATTCAGCCCCTTCTTTAAGACGATCTACCAGTTGGTCTACTTTTTCTAGGTCCATATTCATCTGATAATCATCATCACCCACCAACATACATGGAGCAGAACAACAAGCTCCCAAACACTCTGTTTCTTCAAGAGAAAAAACCCCATCTTCTGTCGTTGAATTCACTTGAACATCCAACTTATCAGCTAAATGATTTAACAGTTGCTCACTACCACGCAAATAACAAGAAACACTATTGCATACTTTAAGCTTAAACTGTCCACTCGGAGCATGCCGATACATTGAGTAAAATCGGGACACTTCTTGCGCCTGAATGAGCGGCATATTCAAAAAGTTTGCCACTGCAGCCACATGAGCATCTTCAATATGCCCATGCTCATTTTGAACCAATCTCAAAGCCATAATAACTGCAGAAGACTGCTGGTCTCTCGGAAACTTCACTGTCCACTCGCGTATTAATTTTTTAAGTTTTGTGCTGAGTTGGTATGGCTGTTGACTCATCGATCAATCTCTCCAAAAACAATATCCATCGAAGCCAAAATGACTACCACATCTGAAATCATATGCCCTTTACATAGCTCTTCCAAAGCTGCCAGATGTGGAAAGCCTGCTGCTCTTATTTTAACACGATACGGCTTATTCGCACCATCAGACACCAAATAAACACCAAACTCTCCTTTGGGATGCTCAACACATGAATAAACCTCTCCTTCAGGAACACAATAACCTTCTGTGAACAATTTAAACTGATGAATCATTGCTTCCATGTCTCTCTTTGCTGTTTCTCGTTTTGGCGGAACCACTTTAGCTTGAGGAGTAACAACAGGACCCGAATGTTTCCTCAGCCATTTAACACACTGTGAAATAATGCGGTTAGATTCTCTCATTTCAGCCATACGGCATAAATAACGATCATAGCAATCGCCTGTCTTACCAACAGCAACATTAAAATCGAGCTCATCATAAACAGCATACGGCTCATTCATTCTCAAATCCCTAGCATAGCCAGTACTACGCAACATAGGCCCAGTAAAACCTAAAGCAATGGCACGCTCAGAGTCCATCGCTCCAATACCAACAGTACGCTGCTTCCAGATTCTATTTTCGGTCAGCAATGTCTCATATTCATCACAGCGTTTAGGAAAAAGATCAGTAAAATGCTCAATATAATCCAATAGTGAGCCATCTCTATGGGCATTCATTTCTGCCATTTCTTTGGAACTTCGCCAAGGACTGCCTTGATACCGGGACATGCGTTTGGGCAAATCACGCAACACACCGCCTGGACGATAATAATTGGCATGCATACGTGCCCCAGAAACAGCTTCATAACAATCCATCAGCATCTCTCGTTCACGAAAAGTATAAAACCAAGGAGTCAAGGCCCCCATGTCCAAAGAGGTTGAGCCAAGCACAAGCAGATGATTTAAAATTCGAGAAATCTCATCAAACATAACTCGAATATATTGAGCCCGCTTTGGTACTTTGAGACCTAAAAGAGTTTCAATGGCCATGACATAAGCATGTTCATTAGGCAAAATAGACACATAATCCAATCTATCCATATAGCCAATAGAATGATTAAACGGCTTAGTTTCCATCAATTTCTCTGTTGCCCTATGCAACAAACCAATATGAGGATCCATACCAACAACAGTCTCACCTTCAACTTCAACAAGCAAACGCAACACCCCATGTGCAGCAGGGTGTTGTGGCCCAAAATTAAAAGTATACTTTTTCATCTCTGGCATTTCAGCTAACCCTCAATCATATATCGATCATCATCACGGCGTATCACCTTGGGAACACTGACTCGATTTTCCATTTCTACTGGCGAATACACGCACTGCTCCAATGCAGCATCATAGCGCATTTCCACTTTCCCTTGCAATGGAAAATCCTTACGCATAGGATAACCAACAAATCCATAATCAGTTAAAATCCGCCTTAATCCAGGATGTCCTGAAAAACGAACACCAAACAAATCAAAAGCTTCTCTCTCATACCAATTGGCATTGGGCCAAATAGAAGTCACCGAAGGCACTAAAATTTCAATATCGTCAAGTAGAACCTTCAAACGAAACCGCTGATTATGGTAAAAAGACATCACATGATAAGTCACTATGAATCGCTTTTCATTCATTTGCTCTGATTGATCAACACCCATACAATTTCTAGCCCGTTCAAATCCAGTTGAAGTTGCCTTATTACCAACCCATTCATCACAACCGTAATGCAATAGATCAACCACACAAATATCCAACAACATAGTTGCTTGCACTTGATCGTGATGATATAAACAGTCAAAAACAGAGAGTAAATCATCTACAGAGCAACCCAAACATAGCATGTCTACACCACGATCAATCTCAACAGAATGATAGTTTTTCAATATTTTTTTCAATGCTGAAGCAAACTTATTCATGACTTTCCCCAAATACAGATTCAGATTTTTTGCCAAAAGAGCCTTTACCCTGTATCTTATTCTGAAGCTGTATCATTCCATACATCAATGCTTCAGCAGTCGGAGGGCACCCAGGCACATACAAATCAACAGGAACGATGCGATCACACCCTCGGACCACTGAATAGGAGTAGTGATAGTAGCCGCCTCCATTTGCACAAGACCCCATAGAGACTACATATTTTGGCTCAGCCATCATATCATAACAGGCTCTCAAAGCTGGCGCCATTTTATTACACAATGTCCCCGCAACAATCATGACATCAGCTTGCCTAGGACTGGCGCGTAAAGCAAAGCCAAAGCGATCAAAGTCATAACGAGAAGCAATAAAGTGCATCATTTCGACACCACAACAAGCCAAGCCAAAGCTCAAAGGCCATACAGAGTTACCACGAGCCCAGTCCACTAGCTGATTGTACTTCACAGCCACAAAACCGTTGCGCATCACAGGCGTTCCATTTTTTCTAAATTGTTGCATTTGTTCTTGAAGATCTTCCATACTAATCAACCATATCAATTAAATTTATGCACATAACTCATTCCCAGTCCAGAGCACCTTGACACCATTCATACACAAAAGCCACTATTAAAATCAGTAAAAAAAGCAACATAGACAACACTCCAGCCACATTAAAGACACGAAACGATACCGCCCAAGGAAAAAGAACAACCGTTTCCACATCAAACACAATGAAAAGTATTGCCACCAAATAAAATCGAACATCAAAAGGCCCTCTGGCACTGGAAACAGCAGGAAAGCCACATTCATAGGGAGAACGTTTCGCATCATTGGGATGAAACGGTGATACAAAAAAACCAAGAACAAACAAAAACAACGCTATCATCAGCGCAAACAAGAAAAAAATCAGAATCGGCACATAGCTCGACACAAAAAACCTCTAATCGTTAAACCCATATTAAGATCTTATCTGTTTCATAAAGCAAATTCCATACCCTGTAGAGATTTTAACAAAAAACATGGCAATACAAAAAAACCAGATTCAATTTTACTCAGGTATAAAAATCAAACTCACCACATAAATAAGAACGAATCAGGGCATAAAATCGACATATTCAATCAAGATAAAATCATTCAACTACCATCTGGTTGCGTGAAAATATTTTGATTGATACAGACATCCCAATCCAGATGAAAAAGTGGAATAAACATTTGCCTCAAGCATCACAATCCCACTATAAAATGCTTACTTAAATGAACAAATCTTGCCTGAAGTAACATCCACTGATCACGCTGTGTACACAAGAAAACAACCACAGATGTCCATACAAAATTCAAAAAACTAAAAATGCCGAAGGTCGGACTCGAACCGACACAGCCATTACGACCACTGCCCCCTCAAGGCAGCGTGTCTACCAATTCCACCACTTCGGCAACTCCTACTTTTCAGATTTAGAAGATGCTTTTTGAAGAGAGTCTAATGATTCGATCAGAATCTCTTCTTTTGCTTTTATTACCTCATCCAATCGCAAACGATCAGAAGACTGGTTGATCACAACACCGAGAAAAAAGCTCAACAAAAAGAACAACAAAGACAAAGTACCTGTCAACCTAACCAAAAAAGAAGTTGTACCTTGACCAGAGAGCACAGACCCTGCACCGGAACCAAAAAGGTCACCACTTGAGTCTTTACCTCGTTGCATCAACACTACACCCACCAAAAAAAGGCAAACAATAACATACAAAACCATTAAGAACCACTGCATTGCGCTACAACCTCCATAAATCCTTCAACATTCAAACAACAACGTCCCACAAGCAACCCTGAAACATACTGTGCCGCATAGAACTGTTGACAGTTACCCTGATCAACACTCCCTCCATAACAGAAATATTGACGCTCAAATGCCATCTGTTTGGCCAAATAACGATGTAGGAACAAGAACGCTTCTTCCACATCTTCCACTCTTGCTGCCTGCTTCGCACCAATTGCCCAAACAGGCTCATAGGCGACAACTATATCATGTTTGGGCAATTTATCAAAGCCCTCATGCAAAAAAACACCAGATAATTGCCCTTCCAATACCGACAAAGTTCGCCCCTCTTGCCTCTCTTTGGCAGTCTCCCCAATACACAAGATGGGAGTCAGCCCATGCAAAACAGTCTGTTGATACTGCAAGGCAATTGTTTTTTCATTTTCAGAACAATATATTCGGCGCTCACTGTGCCCAATACAAACAAATTTCGCTCCCATTTCTGCAACCATAGAAGCGGTGACCCCTCCTGTCACTTGATACTCATATGCAGGA
Source organism: Pseudomonadota bacterium (assembly GCA_036121365.1). Classification (GTDB taxonomy): domain Bacteria; phylum Pseudomonadota; class Gammaproteobacteria; order Comchoanobacterales; family Comchoanobacteraceae; genus UBA7916. The sequence continues at coordinate 31,293 of JAZAFR010000003.1, forward strand.
CATACTGATTGAACACCCACAATGGGAACACCAGAGCTTTTTTCAACAACCATCTGCAAATAAGGCATCTGCGGCAATAAAACAACCTGACAAACAGAAACCATCGACCGAGCCTGCTCCTGCAAGCAATCGATAAACTTGGAAAAATATGCAACACTACCACCTTGCTTACAATTGGCAACCACCAAAAAATCCGACACAGAACTCCTACTAACATATTAAGTTAACAATTGTAACCCTAATACAAAAGCAATACCAGCGTTCGAGTCAATTTATTAACAACACAACCAATATACAGAAGAAACTGATACATATACCCTGAATAACCCAAATTCAAAAAAACCCATTGGGGCTCTAAACAATATATTGGTAGACATTCAGAAACACATCAAGGGAATGGGTTCGCGTTACGCACAGACATTGATTCAACTTCACTTAACTCCATACCTTGCAAGCTCTCAATCATAGAAGCCCACACAACACTTGGCTTAGCAAAAAACAACGAATTCCTATTATCACCAATAGTAACACATTGTCGACCTTCCCGACAAATACGAGCTTCAACATCATCATACAAAGGACCAAGACCAAAGAGAAAAGCATCTTGACCAAACAACTCTCCATAATCTTCTATCAAATTCATAGCATGATCACCTTCTTCAGGCGCCTTATTTTTAACAAGTTTCACAAGGTCTTCATACACTTCATCCAACTCTTGTGTATTTAAACTTTCTGAAAACTGCTGACAAACAGAAACAAGACGACTTTTCAACGAAGAACTATGCAGATTTCCATCTCCATAAGAAGGACTACTATTTTCTTGCCCCCCTTCTCTACGGTCTTTCACAACACGCTTAAAAAACAAGTCCCTTTCTTGAGATCGAACAGTCACACAAAGAAAAGAAGCAACAGAAAACAATCTCAACAATCTATGTAAAATCATAATACTAGCCTTTATTGTGTTTAATCTGATCATACTACACTGCAACGTACGCAATTACAACCCGAAACGCAATCATAAAAACAAATTGCTGCCCCCTTACATCCGTGCTAAAATCAAAAAAACTAACAAGGCCAAACAATGGGAACCATCAGCATTGAACAACTACCAAGTATGCTCAACAAACCACCGCACGCACAAACAACAATCATTGCAGACGATCCGTTCTTATCTTTCTTTGCAGAAAAAAAAATAAAAGAACACATGCAGAAAAAACTCAAATGCCATATTGCCAAGCATACATATCAAAGCAAAAACCATCTCGCCATACAAACCGCCATTCTAAGCCAAGACATGTTTTCAGAAAACCAAGCCCATATACTCACCATAAAAGGCACTGATTTAAAACAAGAAGCATTGGAAAACCTGATCTTACGATCGAAACAAATATCCATACTGTTCATCATTGAAAAAATCACACCCGCACAAAAGAGAACAAAAAGCTACTTGGCACTCACTGGTCAATCCAACATCATTCTCACAAAAACCCTCTCTTCAAAAAAAACCATGACCTGGTTAAACGCGCTAGCCCACAGTCAGAACATAAAAATTCCAGCCCCTCTCATTGGGCAATTATGTCAATATCTTGACTGGGATTTATCCAGCATGGCACAACTTATTGAGCAAATGAATCAACAAAACATTCAACAAGCCTCCACGCTCAAAGAGCTAGAACCACTCATGCTAACAACTCATCAAGCGCCCATATTCACATTATTTGAAAAATTATTCAATGGAGATATCACATACTGCAACACATTTTTTCAAACCTACCATCAACTAGATATCCTTCAAAAAATTTATTGGATGAGCATCAAGCGCATGCGTCAATTTATACTACTACAAGAACGCATGCTTGCTAACAACCTGACGATATACAGCGTCATTCAACAAGAAAAAATATGGCCTCAAATGAAGCCCCAGTATGAAAAAGCCCTCAGAATACCACAAAAAAAGCTACAATATTGCTATCTCAAGTTGTGCAGCCTAGAGTGGATGATAAAGGGAAAAATCAGACAAGACTTCAAAGATACAGCCATTCATTATTTCATCCATATCTGTAAAGCTTTTAAATAAGCATCATAAAAACATCATACATCTTGCTGATTTTGATCGAATTCCCATGTAAACCGACCGCCAAAGCTCTCCATCCAGGCTTGATTGATATTTTCAAAAGAGCGGTCAATCAACCGAATCATATCTTCCGCATAAATTGGCATCAATGCAGAAGTCATGACCACAATACGAGAATGCTTCCACCAAGTTTCATCTTTAACACTGGTTGATGAAAACCCAGTCACCACAATGGCAATTAGAAAAACCCCCTGAACCAAACCAAAATACACACCTAAAAATCGGTCAAAAACGGAAAGACCGGTAACTGACAGCATCCCTTGCATGAAACGATTGAGCAAAAAGCTCATCAAAAACGCCGAACCAAATAGAATAAAATTAACCGCAAGAACGCACACAATCGGAGAACTGAATGTGGAGCCAAACCATCGCTCAGCCAATCCAAATGAGTAAAAATAAGAAATATATCCAGCAAGTATCCAAAAAAACCATGACACAAGCTGCTTACAAAACCCCTTAAAACCGCCGACCAGCATGGCAACAACCAATACACCAGCAAAAGCATAGTCTAAAAAATTAAAATGACCAAACACACCACCTAACGCATTTAATATAGACACTCACATTCTCCCTGAGCAAACAAAAAACGTAAACTCAATTACCCTCATAACACACTAGCATAAAAAAACAGCATTAAAAAACCATTAAGATAAATTCTTTTTCTTGATTACCTAGAAACAATATCTTGATTAACGCCTGCACACAAATTTTAGAAACAATTGCCTCAATCCACACTCCACTCAAAATATCGACATTATCATGCCGTTTTTTTTACAAATGCCAATACATTTGCAATGCGCTTTGGAAAAAACCATTGTGACCAATGTGATGAAATAAAACCACCTTCCACAAAAAGAGATGATGAGCGACCACCATCTAAGTTCACCGCATAATAACAGTCTAATTTTTTCAACTCTTGAGCAAAATCAGTCAAAGCAATCCCACTGCGCAAACCATAATTATGCAACAGTCGACCAACACCTGTGATCAAAACAAACAACATATCTCCATGGGAGTCGACACAAAAAGCAGTCCGAGCATACCGATTCTTAGCAAATAAAGGAGACACTCGCTCTTCCTCAAATGAAACCACTTCACCACGATAAATCAAAAGAGGCGCTCCTCCCAAAACAAAATCTGCTTGATCCCACCAAGGGTCCTGATGAAAACGAGAAAACACAGCACCATCTACAAGCTTTAAACGATCAAAATACAACTCCTGCTGGCCACCATCATCCGAAATGCCTATAACTGCTCGATGCTTTCTTGCATATGTCCACCATTGTCCATACTTAAAAAAACCACTGGGCTGACCACTGCCATGAAAAAAACCACCATTAACTGCTGCAGACACCCCCGACTTTTGATTCAAAAACCATGAAAAATATTGCCGTTTTCTATCCTGATCAACCATTATTTCTAAGCGATAATCTTCAGGACTTGCTTTCACAACATGAATCACTTCACCATGACTCAATTGATATTTAACATGCTTCAAAGGCTCTGACAGCACATCTGCAAATAAAGCAAACATACCAAAACAAAAGATAAAGAATTTATTTGTCAACGCCATTTGCAGTCGCCTTTTTTAGCATTCTGGACAAGAACGCCACTAAGTCCTTCCTCTCTAATACACAATCTACACCACCATGCTGACATAAAAACTCAGCCGTCTGAAACCCCTCTGGCAATTTACCTCCCATAGAATTGGCGATAACCCGCGCACCTGTAAAACCAATATGAGCACCTTTTTCTGCGACAATGATGTCTCCCTGCATGGCAATACTAGCAGAAACACCACCAAATGTTGGATGGGTCAACACATTAAAAAACGGCAAACGAGTTTGACGAAGCTGGTTCACAGCCGCACTCATTTTTGCCATCTGCAACAAGGACAACATACCTTCTTGCATACGCGCACCACCACTGGCAGTCACACAAATAAATGGCAATTTTCTTTTGATAGCAGTTTGTATTGCACGAACAACTCTTCCACCTGCAACCGCCCCTAAAGACCCTCCTATAAAACCAAATTCAAAAATACTCAAAACCACATCAATCTTATCTATAGAACTAACCACAGACAACACAGACTCAGACAGTTGAGTTTTTTTACGCGCATCAATCAGACGCTTAGCATACGGCTTAGTATCGCAAAAGGACAACAGATCTTGAGAACGAAGATCCTCGCCAATTTCTTCATAAGGCGCTGATCCAGTTAAAAAGTCTAAACGCTGTTTTGCCGTCATCAAATGATGATGGCCACATGATGGACAAACACGAAAACATGCATCAAAATCAACTTTTGAGATCTGGGAATGACAAGACTGACAAGTGACACAGTCAATGACATCAACACATTTAGACACACGATACTCAGTTCGATGCTTTGCAATCGGCCAAACTTGATCAACCCAACTCATAAAATACCTCCTCCAGTTTTATCCAAAACAGATCCATCAATCAAATTACCTAAAAATGATCCCATAATCCGTGAGTAAATACCATCTGTTGAACCTAAAAGACCATACTCATTTGAGTCTTCAAAACCTTTATAACGATTCATAATGGCACTGGCAACAGACATATCAACTGCAACAAAACGCTTAGCATCCAACATATCAGTATTACTCCCTCCTGAATACAGGCCTGTTGAAGAAAGTCCAGATGACCCAAGCTTTTGCAGACTCTTATAAGAAAAGTCAGACCCCTGCATAGAAACAAGCCCCAAAGCACCCAATTGTGTTTTAACCTTATCGGAAGACACGCCTTTAACTTTTGCGAACTCTTCTACATAACGATCTATATCAAACAAAAGCTCTCCATCAACAACCCCCAAACCATCTGAGTCAATCTGCCACTGATCTTTATGACAATCAATTTGCTCCAACATCCACTCCCAATACTCTTCTCCCAACAGTAGATCTTTCTCAACTTCATGCTCATTCTTCGTCTCAAAATACAAATCCACACTCCGCATAAGCGCTTCCACATCTAGACTCATTTGATGAACACTGAACATCTCATCTAAAATATTCAATGCTTTAAACCAATGAATCAATACATTTTTATCTTCTGCAATCCAATTAAACGCACAATCGGGCATCAATTGCTTAGCAAGAACAACGCTCAGATCAGAAACCACATCAGAAGAGACAGCAGGCATGTGACGCATCTTAAAGTACTTTCCATATGCCAACATCGATTTATGATAATACGGCCAATGACAAATAAACCCACCTTTTTGATCACACAAACTAATCTGCTTATCTACAAATAACTTAGCAACTCGAAATAACAAAGAAGAAGAAAACACAGCAAACACCCATCGAGAGCCTCGATCAGTCTCATAAAATCTATCACCTTCTCTAATTTTCATCTTCTCCACAAACGACCGCGTCATCGCAAAACTGCGTTTCAAACTGTTGCCCAACATACTGTGTGACGGGATATCTTCATGCTCAGGAATTAACTGTACAAACTCACTGTACGATTCAAGCAACTTTTTATAAGTCCCTCCAAAAAGATCATCTGGAGCAACAGTCAGTTGTTTAAACATCGAACACACATCTTTAAAAACAGGCATATTCAAACGAGACCGACCGGAATGGACCGGGTATATTTTAGCACCTAAGGGTATCTGTAAACGCTTTTTTCCTGAGTAAATACTCCTACCCATAAAAATATTTTGCGACATATCATCTCCTAAAAAACAAACTTAAATGGATCCATTGCAAGGGGAAACCTATTTGCCCATGGCAAACCATAACTGACCTGACAAAGGTACAATCCTTGTGGAGGAGCAGTAACACCTGCCTGTGTTCGATCTTGAGCTCTCAGAACATCCAAAGCCCAAGAAACTGGCTTATCACCTCGACCGATCTCAATCAAAACACCCATCATATTACGAATCATATGATGCAAAAAAGCATTGGCCTCAATATAAAATACACAAAAACGGCCTTGAGCAACAATATTAAAGTTCATTAATTTACGAACTGCATGTTTAGCCTGACAATCACTGTCACGAAAACTTGAAAAGTCAAACTCACCTAGCCATTGATTTGCAGCCTGTTGCATTGCATTAACATCAAGGTCTTTCCGTACCCACCAAACACGACCAGCAAGCAAAGGGTGACTCACCTCATTTTGATAAATCACATAACAATAAGATCGACTGCGCGCACTGAAGCGGGCATGAAAATCATCTTCCACTGGCAAAACCCATTGCAACTTTATATCTTCCGGCAAGAGAGCGTTGCCCCCATAAAGCCAATTTTGAGCTGTCCGCTTTTGCTCAGACTCAAAATGCACCACTTGACCGGTTGCATGAACACCTTGATCTGTTCTACCTGCACAACACAAGACACAAGGAGCATCAGCAACTGATTCAAGCGCTTCTTGTAGTTTTTCCTCTATTGTTTCGCGTAGATGAGTCTGTTTTTGCCAACCGTGATATCGACCACCATGATAACTCAAACCACACGCCCACCTCTGCATACAACCACCTCAAACTTTTAAACTTAAACATTCCCCATATAATAGCAAAAAACAACCCCATCCTCTAGAAGGCAAGAAGAGATAACTGACTTTTTACTTGCAAGCCCAATGAGATTATCGCATAATCAATCTAGAGAAATGCTTAGGATCAAACCATGAAAAACCAAATCACATGTTTACTTTGGACAACAGCAATCCTGATCAATTCAACATTATATGCTCAATCCAGCGACCTCCAAGAGCAAGCAATCGAAACAAATAGCGTCCACGGGATAACACAAGAGAACACATTAAAAGAACACCCAATTAACTATCAAGAGGAAACAAACACGCTCCAACAAGAGCAAGAGCCATACACAGAACAAGAAATTACCACACCCGCAGAAATAGAGCCCAACCCCACACAACCATCAACAGAAACATTTAAGTCAGGTATAGAGCAAGAGACTGCGACAACAATCAACCTAAGCTCTGAGAACCCAGAAATAACTCCTAACAAAGAAGCCTCGTCTTCGACTTTCGCTGACCAGCAGCCCACTGAACAACCTTTCCAAACATCAAAGGAAAAACCTGAATATGAAACCCAACAAAACAACATTCATGATGGGTACGCCATTAAAGAGCTTACAAACACAACAGAGAACACTACAGCCAGCATACAAACATACAAAAGAGCAGCACCTCATCAAGACATCTCAAGCACACAGACAATACAAACAAAACCTAAACAGAACATGATCATTGATGCATCTCCATGGGAAAAATTTCTAATCCAAACCATAACCGTTATTAGACATGTACAAATGGAAATACAAAGTTATTCCAACCTAATATTTTCCAAACAAGGCATTCCTCTGTTGATCATCATGTTTGGACTCTTACTATTAAGCACAGTACTCTGGTTTGCCTACAGCAGTTTCAAGCAAGAACAAACTTCAAAAATCAATAACCTAGTTAAGAACAAACAAGGCATTAAAAACCAAAACAAGCCACAACCTTTATCAGTAGCCTATGCTGAAGAAGAATCAGGAGACTACGACATATTTGCAACCAGCGAAGGCGTTCCAATCAAATTAGATCTTGCTCAAGCATATATCAACATGCAAGACGTGGAAGGTGCAAAAACAATACTACAAGACATCATCAAACAACACCGAGGAAAAACAGTCACACAAGCCCAAGAAATGCTAAGAAAAATCAATCTCGCAACATAAAACATCTGTTTATTTTCAAAATACAACAACACCAGTCTGTAATTAATACAAAGTTAATATTGTATTGTGTTGTGACACAAGCTACAATGAATAAATAGCATGTTATGAGTCGGCAATGACATTCAAAAAGTCAATCTCTATTCTGTATTTCTTGGCAGCAACATGTCAAATTAGCCACGCATTAATACCAATTGAGCCACCGGTAAAGTCATCAGACACAGTCAAAAGAGCAACACACACTACCTTTCATTTCAAAAACAAAACATCATTGGAAAGCGATTTACGCTGGCGCAACCTAAGTCTTCAGAATGAACAGCCTGGCATGGCGAATTATAGTCATGCAACAATGGACTACTTTAATTTAAAGTCCCGTGTTGACTTAAACCTATTCACCAATAGCAGCGACACATCTAAAGAAGACAGATCGGTCACCCTAAATCATCTCATGGCTGAAACAAAAATCGGAGCTCAGCATCCATTTGGAACATTAAGATGTAGACCTATTTTTTGGGGGATTGCAAGGGCAATCTATATGTGGCCAGGAGGACAGAATTATCAATGGAATATAACGAAAACAAAAATAAGTGAATCCTCAAAGATAAAACCGATCAAATCAACAGAACTGACCATTCAGTGGAATAACTTCAAACTACTATATACAATAGCAGATCAAAGCACTAAAACGACAGTACACGGCATAGAGCAAGGAAAAAACTGGGGCAACTATTTTGAAATCACAACCCCCAAAACAACATTACAGAAGCTATACACATACAGCTTCAAACTGACCAACTGGGAAAATGTAAGCAAAGGAGTAGAAGCCAATTTTAGCTATCGGTTCAGCGAAAAAATTCATGGTATACTTAACCTTTACACGATTAAAGGTTATCAAGATAATGAAGACGATACAGGCATCAATGCCGGTATACAATTCATATACAAAACACAAACAAAATCAAGGCAGGCAACGTGAACAGGCAGGAAAAACAGCTTTTCAAATGTCTATTTCAGACATCTAAGAGATACATGCTTTTAATGGCAAGTCTTGGTGTCATAACAACACATCAAGTCTACGGGCAAACAATTGAGCCACCTGTTGTCGTTTCAAAAAAACAACAAACCTCTGTGAAACAAAAAGTGCACATCTTCAACACAACATCCATATACAATGATCTAAGATGGAGAGACATATCCCTAACTGACGAGCAACCAGGCATATCGAGCAAGACAGAGCTACGAGTTGAACACGGCTTTGCAGAAACCTTCGCAAGTGTCAATGCAATGAGTTACAACCCCAAAAAACAAACAATAGTAACAACCTATACAGATATTGCAGACATTATGACTGAATCTAAAGTCGGTATAATCGTAAATCCCATATCAAGCATGTCGGTTGCAATATCAGGGGGCATAGTGATGTGGCCAGGGGGAAACATATGGGTAAACAACATCACAAATTCATTGACTGAAGTGGGCAAGATTAAGCCGGTCAAAATATTTGAAGCAGAAGTTGATTTATTGGGTTTTGAGGTAACATATAACAAAGGAGAAACAACCTCAATAGAATACCACCAAGCAGCCAGCTACGAAATGTGGAACGAATACGTACATGTTCAACATAAACCACGAAAAATAGGTGATTATTACAGTTTCAATTTAGAATATGGCTACTGGAAACACACTGGAAGACATTTTGACTTCAATCTCATTTATGAATTTAACAAGACCATATCTGGCATCATCAAAGCTTATAACTTCAAAAGCTTCAGATCTAACTTTAAAGGCTTCAAAAACTATGAGCCTTTCGATGACGACTATGGCATCATAGGCATCGTACAATTAAAGTTTCAATAATCTCTCATTGATAACAAACAAATCTTCAGCTCAAAACTGGAAGCCTAGCCCCGCCAACGTTTCAAAACCAATATATAAACGCACAAGAAATCACTTATGACTCAAAATAACAACAACCTTATGCAGCTAAAATAAAAAAGCACCACTAAACAATCGTCACAATCAGTCAAGACGATTATCAGCAATTTCAATCAATTTACTTTTTATTTCCTTTTGCAGTACATCAAAATTTTTATCAGGATCCACATGCAAAGCGTTATTCCAAATCGAACAATACGCTTCCTTATCATCCAAAAGATTCATAACATAATCAACAATTTGATCGTTAGAATCAAAATCAGGAGCATATATCAACGCATCCTTGTTAACACTTCCTAAAACACTCCTATCTGCAGAGTAAATTGGTATCGCACCTGCAAGCCATGCTTGATATGGCTTTTCTGTGATATATCCAGGATAAATTCGATTCTCATAAGCAATGACAAATTTACAATTCATCATCCAGTCCAGTTCATCTCCTCTGGGAACAGTATACCCAATATTGTTCTCTATTTTACCTCCAGAAGCCACAAAAGTCCGTTTCGAAAAGGCATGAAAAAGATCTACCCTTGTTTTTGCGGCATCCATAAACGCTTTACTACCCGCATTCGAATTCAAAAAACACACATCATATTTTCGATTTGCAGGCTGACACCCTGCAGAGCGCCATACATCTTTACTTGCATCATAATGCGTTGAGATCTTATCTTGAAAATACTCATAAGCAACACCTGGCACAGTCATGTAACGAGGATTATCAAATTGATGGTCAAACCCCAACATAAAATCAAAACACTGGTCAAATCCGTCTGGAAAACTAGTCCATGTTTCTTGAGAAAATAAAACTTTCATCTGCGCTGAATCCCTACAAATCATATGAGGAGAAACAATATTTTTATCCAAGCCTCTCAACCAACGAAAAAAATCTTTAAAAAAATGAGAAAAATGAGAAAAAGGACGAGAAAAACCCATAACAAAGAAAATATCAGCATCTTCATTCAAATCAGTCGTATAGCTGACATCATATTTTTCCTCTAGATATTCCTGAAAACCAGATAGAAGCCCTTTGTGATTCAAAATGCTTTTATCTTGCTCAGGCACTTTGACAACAATTTTCCTTTTTTCAAAACCTGCCTCTGCTTTTGAAGAAAAAGAATCTGTTGGTAGCTCTCCTTTGTCAAAACCAGAGGATTTCTGAACACCTGGAACAGAAAATTCAGAAAAACAATTCACGCTCATCAATCCGACAACACAGGAAAGCAGCATATTTTTCACACTCATTCAACACTCCATAGCACTACTCTGTTTAACAAATGACAGTATACCCATATACAAAAAAAAAATCACGATTCTAGACAGAAAATATACAGAAAATAAATCAATCAATCTTAAAAGAATCCAAAACACTCTGGCATTTGAAAAGACAACGAGATACCATAGTATACAGAAACAAACTTTGTGTAAAAATATGTTCAACTTCAACAGAGTCATATCTCAGAAAAAAGCAAAAAACTTATACATGGGGACACTCATATTACTTACGACCATAGGGTTCAACATCATGAGAGGTATGCGAGAAACCGTCATATTCCAATTTGGTAAAAATGGTGCTTTGTACACCCCGTTCATTAGAATCATGTGTATTTTGCCGATTTCGGCATTGCTATTTGTCTATTATTTAAGCATAAAAAAAAGAACCAACACACTGATCGCATACTATGCACTGACCGTCCCACTGCTGTTATATTTCATTACCTATGGTTTATTTTCTGCTCCTGGGGTCATCAACACAGAAACCATGCCGGTATGGATCACATCATGGATAGAAATATATCCACCTCTAGAATTCATTGCCGGTATTACCATACATTGGGATAAAACTTTATACTATGTTTTTTGTGAGGCTTGGGGCTCATTTACGTTGGTAATTTTATTTTGGCAAATTGCCAACGAAACCTATACCCCAAAGCAAGCATCAAAATACTATCCAATCTTTTCAATGTTAGGGGGTGCAGGAATCATCATTTCATCATTACTCATAAAGAAAATGGGAAAATACGAAAACATCACACTCATAACCACAGAAATCATCACTTTGATTGGCATCTGCAACCTTTGGCTGGTCACCAAAATATGGCAGCAAAAAAAAGAGAATAGCGACATCAAACACAAACAAAAAATATCAATAAGCATGAAAGAAGGCATAAAAATGGCATTATCCACACCACACATTCTTTATTTAACCACTTGTATTATTAGTTTTAGCATATTATGCAATGTTTACGAAAATGCAGTACGAAACATCATATTAAATCATTATGGGACTGAACAAGAAGTATTCAAATTTTGGGGGAATTTTTTCTTTGGGAAAGGGCTATTGGTCATCTCAGCAAATATCATCAGTAAAGCTTTACTGAAACGTGTTGGTTGGTTTTATGTTGCCATCACTACGCCCATCATAAGCATCATTTCTATTCATCTGATTTTGTCAATTCCAAGCTTCCAAATAGACCCGCATGCAATGGCCAATACGCAAAATGTACTATGGGGACTGGCCATTTTATTACAATTAAACTTCGCGGTGAAATATGCATTTTTTGACCCGACAAAAGAAATGGCCTATATTCCTCTGAATGATGAGCAACGAACGTATGGAAAAACAGTAGCGGATGGGGTTGGTTCACGAATTGGAAACATTTCAAGTGGGATGGTACAGTCCATTGCTATCATAGCTGCAGCAGGCAACGATTTTACACAAATAGCACCTATTCTACTTGGAATTTGTAGCATTATATCTCTCGGTTGGATATGGGCGATAACAGGCTTAAGCAAAACATACAATCAAATGACATCAGAAAAGAATACGCCTCCACTATCGCTGGTAAAAGAGAAAGTTTAAAGAAAAAACAGATTCTTCAATCCTTATTAAAAAACAAGAGTTAACTTGTATATCAACAGAAAAATGGCATAATAAGTTATCCATAGGGAAAAACAAAATGAAGCTCAAATCAATCAGTAAGATTACCTTGGTACTCATCATATTCTTTAGTCATTTTCAAGTTCAGGCAATCAACACAAAACCTGTCGATATTGTGATATTCAGTTACGATCGGCCCATACAGTTATACGCTTTATTAGAATCTATTGAACAGAATATAACACCAAAAGACAGTTATAATCTTCATATTTTAGTCAGAGCTTCCAACGAAGATTTCATAAAAGGTTACCAGTTGGTCTCTCATCGTTTTCCGTCCGCAAAATATTTTTATGAATCAAACAACGCAATTCAAGGCAAGCTTCCAAAATTCATAAATAATTTAAACTTAATCAGCATGCCTTTAGAAAAGCTATTTTATGATGCGACATTCAACACGTCTATAAGCCAATCTCCTTATGTCATATTTGCTGTTGATGACATCATTGTGACAGATAGAATCAATCTCAAAAAAGACATAGAAACATTTGAAAAGCAGCAAGCTTATACGCTGTCATACCGTTTGGGACTCAATATTAAAGAAACATGGACAATTAACAAAGTCACTACTATCCCAGAGTTCGATAAAATACAAAGCAACATGATACAGTGGAATTTCGATCAAGACAAAGAGGGAGATTGGAACTATCCCAATAGTTTTGATTTTCATCTTTATAGAAAATCTGACATTGTAATGAATCTAAAGATGCCAAAGTCTCGCTGGAGGAACCCAAATACGATGGAATCAACATGGGCAAATCGAACAATTGCTAATACTAGAGCCATTGCACATAGAAAATCAAAAATCATCAATATTCCTGCCAATGACGTTTCTGAAAACGCAATGAGGTCAATACAAGGCTTAGACACAGGAACATTACTGAAAATATTTCTAGCTGGTTACAAAATTAAGAGTGAACAGTTTCAAGGACATACCTCAAAAGCTGCACACGAAGAAATAAAGTATACTTTTATTGAACGGACTTAAAAATCAAATAGAAAAATCATAGGAACTTAACCGTCCAATACAATTAAGAAACAACTGGGGATTTTTGCAGCACATTTCGATATAACATTTAAGCAGCCCTTTTATTAAGAAATACAATTTATCTGAACTTTTATGAAAAAACTTGAATTAAGGAATAATTAAACATAATATAATCTGATAACCTTAAAGGAAACAAACATGCAATACAGAAACTTATTAGCAATCGGCGCGGCTATTATTACCTCAGCAATGTACGCAGGAAATCTAGTCGATGATTCAAAAAGCGTAGGACCATTCGGTGTTGAAACACAAGTATCTAACTATTTAAAATCCTCGTCTCTCTACGGAACATACACGTTTAACAATCTAACACTAGGTATCGGAGTACCAGCAACAACCGAAATGGACATCAAAGCTTCAATCCTAAGATCACCACTTGAAATTGAATCAAAATCTACTGAATATTCTGGGTTCTTAAGATATGAAATGCCCATGAAGAGAAATATGGGTATTTTTCTCAATCTAGAAGGCATATACAAGGACAATGACAACGAACTGATTACTGACTCGGATGTTGAATCATCAAAAGGTTATTCATTACATATTGGGGGAACACACAAACCCAATAGAAATATCAAATTATTAGTAGGAACGCTGGTTTATGGTAAGTTAGATTCACCGTTTGGAGAGCCGTCAGATGAAGACTGCTACACGAAAGCTTATTTAGGTGGATTCTTTACAGCAGTTCAATATCGTTTTGACCAATAAGCAACTCACACTTAAAAAGGGCGGGCTATTACCCGCCCTTTTTTTAACGCATAAAGTATTGTACGCACTGAAAGTTTGACGACATCTAATCCAGAGACACACGTCGCTGACACAAAAGAAACAATATAAATCCTACAGAAAGAGTAGCTCCAAAAACTCTCTGTATGTTACCGTAAATCTATCAATGGAAAGATACAATACGAATCAATATTAAAGATTGAAAGATATCACCAAAACATAAAACACTATGAATCATTTTATTTCATCATCGTTATTATTCCGATCCATTTCCTCGCTAGAAATGCGATCTAAAGAATCATCGAAAAGTTAGGATCTTATATCAATTTATTGTTTAGATTTTTATCGAGCGACTCTTTAAACATCCTTTTTAGGCGCTTGCCCCTCTATTCTAAATTATAACGATTAGAAATACTTAGGTCTATGAAGCATTTACAACACATTAGAATTTCGTCTCAATATCTTTTTCATCGAACTTAGAAAAACTCATTACCAATTTAAAACACATTTAGCATTGAAGTCATTTGTTTCTTGCTTTACATTATCTTCAGAACGTTCCGGGAGAGTACTTTATTGTTCTTGCCTTTAGCACCATCAAATCCTCCATGTAGTTCACATTAATCAGAATATAACTGATTATCAAAAGTTTGAATAATTTATCGTAGACAAAAAAAAACCGAGGAGTTAACCTCGGTTTTTAAAATAAAATGCCTGACTACGACCTACTTTCACATGGGTAACCCACACTATCATCGGCGTTAAGTCGTTTCACTTCTGAGTTCGGGATGGGATCAGGTGGTTCCAACTCACTATAGCAATCAAGCAAACCTTACATAAACATGAAATATCAACACAAACTAACACTACTGAACGTTTCTTGCAAAAGTAATCAATTTAAGCCTCACGGTCAATTAGTACTGGTTAGCTCCACACATTGCTGTGCTTCCACACCCAGCCTATCAATGTCGTAATCTGCGACGGACCTTTAGTCGACCGAAGTCGATGGGATGTCTTATCTCGAGGGAGGCTTCCCGCTTATATGCTTTCAACAGTTATCCCGTCCATACACAGCTACTCGGCAATGCTGCTGGCGCAACAACCGAAACACCTGAAGTATGTCCATTCCTGCCCTCTCGGACTAGGAACAGCTCCTCTCAAACATCCAACGCGCGCGACAGATACAGACCAAACTGTCACACGAGGTTCTTAACAAAGAATTTTAAAAATAGACAACTGCTATTTTGCATAACCATATAGGCAATTTAAGGAATTTTTGTATCGTGAATAACAGAAGATTGTACTAATACCACGTCTAAGCGACTACAAAAAACAGTCTGAATCGACTCATCTATTAGATTGAACATATAAACAGTCAACTGATTCATTCATTTATATTCTAGAAATCAACCCATCAGCAATAGCATTTAAA
>JAZAFR010000004.1:0-54401 GCA_036121365.1 Pseudomonadota bacterium
ATATAAAAATCAATATGGAGCCTATAAAAAGTCCTGAATTTAAAGAGGTGTCAGCATCAAAAGGCATAGGCAGCCAAGAGAAAGAAAGCAAGTGGGAAAAAATGGAATCAAATCACTCTTTTCGGACAGACGCTGCTCTACCCGCATAAAGTGAAGAAAAGTCAATAAGTGTTCCAAATATCATATTTGATTTGATAAAAGTCAGGATTGCTTTAATATTACCTATATGAAAGAAGTTGCGAATAAATCCATAAGCTAGGTTAATCAAGACACCACTTAAAAAGTAACATAGTTGACTGATTAGATTGTATAGATAATATAATCATGCAGAAATCAGAAAAAAACAAAGAGCATGTCATGAGCACATTGTTGAAAGTCAAGTATGATCAATAATCAATTGCGGCAACACCCCAGGTAAATCCTGCTCCAAACGCTTGCAAGACCAGACGGTTCCCTGGTCTGATTTTGCCATTATCGATGCCGTACGTAAGTGCCAGAGGAATAGACGCTGCACTGGTATTTGCATGATTCTTGACAGTTTTTATGATAATGTTGGGGTCTAGGGCGAGTTTTTTTGCAACCTGATCTAAAATTCTTTCATTGGCTTGATGCGGAATCAACCAATCAATACTGGATTTGGGGATGTTGTATTTACTGGTTAATGAGTTAAAACAGGATGATAGTTTATCAACAGCAAATTTGAAAACTTCCTTACCTTGCATGG
Organism: Pseudomonadota bacterium; assembly: GCA_036121365.1. Lineage (GTDB taxonomy): Bacteria > Pseudomonadota > Gammaproteobacteria > Comchoanobacterales > Comchoanobacteraceae > UBA7916. The sequence continues at coordinate 725 of JAZAFR010000004.1, forward strand.
AGAGATAACAGTTATTTTGCAAATGTACATCACCAGTAACTTTCAAAAGAGAAGCGCCTGTCGACTCCGAGCCGCAGTCAATAGCAAATATCCCGGGAGTAGAAGATTTTTTAAGTAGAACACAGCCGGCACCATCTCCGAATAAGACGGCACTTTGCCTATCCTTCCAGTTGACAATTCTACTCATCGCATCTACCCCGACAACCAAGGTGAATTCATCACCATGTAAGCGGATTCTATCATTCGCAATGCTCAGCGCGTAGATGAATCCGGAACAAGCTGCATTGACATCAAGTGCAAATGCACTATCAATAGAAAAAGAATTACATATTTGACAAGCAATGGATGGCATCACTGATCCAGATGTATTGCAAGCAACAATCACAGATGAAATCTGACTAGGCAGAACATCAGCTTCGTCAAAAAGTTTTTTGCATGCAGCTATGGCCATAGTGGTTGCATTTTCGTTGTCGGAGAGTATGTGTCTGTTATGAATACCTGTTCTTTTGGCTATCCACTCATGGGTCGTGTCCAATGTTTCTGACAACATGTCGTTGGTGACTTGTCTGTTTGGAAGATAAGAGGAAGCTGCGTGTATGCGCGAATATTTCATCATTAATCTGTATTAAATTATATCAACTATACAATAGCGACGTATAAAAAGCAAAAAATATAGATGTCTAGTTAAGTTTTATGGTTTGATAAGAATCTATTGGAACGAGATATTTCTGCACAGACAAAAATATCATCATTAAAGGATAGAGCAATCCTATAAAATTGCAAAATTAAAAGAAGACTTCTGCAAGCTTAATGGAGAGACGTTGAAAATCTTTAAATAGATATATAGAATACATATGAATTAAACAAGGTATAGCATGGTTGAAAAAAAAGTCATTTTAGTTACTGGAGCAAGTCGAGGTATTGGCAGAGAAATCTGTTCAAGACTAGCAAAAGATGAAAATAATGTTGTAATAGGAACAGCAACCAGTGCTAAAGGAATAAAGGAGATAGACGGTTATTTGGCAGACAAGAGCAATGCCGGATGTGGGCTAGAATGGAATGCGCTTAATAATGAATCAAGTCAGCTCATTGAACAAATAAAAGAAAAGTATGGGCAGTCACCACACATTCTTGTTAACAATGCAGGAATAACCAGAGATAATTTGTTATTGAGAATGAAAAAGGAAGAGTGGGATGATGTCATACAAGCAAATCTGACAGCTTGCTTTGAGTTAACACAGTTATGCGTAAAAGGCATGTTGAAGCGCAAATGGGGAAGAATCGTCAATATCAGTTCCGTTGTTGCAGGGATAGGAAACCCAGGGCAAGCAAATTACGCGGCAGCAAAAGCAGGAATGGTTGGGTTTACAAAATCATTGGCAGCTGAAATTGCAAGTAGAAATATTACAGTCAATTCTATTTGTCCGGGCTTTATTGAAACTGAAATGTTAGATTTTCTAACAGATGAACAAAAGAATTTAGTGCTTGAGAAAATTCCAATGAAAAGATTGGGCCAGGCGGCTGATATTGCACATGCCGTGAGCTACTTAATTGACGAAGAATCAGGCTACATAACAGGAACTTCCCTTCATATAAACGGTGGGCTTGTAATGCTATGAAGAAATGGGTATCATTAGGTCATAAATTTTAGGGAGGACGTGATGTCAGCTACAAGCAGTGTAAAAGATAAAGTGTTAAGTATCATTGCAGATCAACTGGATTTGGACCAATCAGAAATTAAAACAGATTCGTCATTTGTCGACGATTTGGGTGCAGATTCACTGGATACAGTGGAATTAGTGTTGGCGTTAGAGGAAGAGTTTGAAGTCAATATTCCAGATGAAGAAGCTGAAAAGATAACAACAGTGGCACAGGCAATTGAAAAGATTGAGGCACACGTTAAAAAGTCGAAATAGATGAAGAAAGTTGTAGTAACAGGCTACGGGATACTATCATCACTCGGTTTAAGCGCCGAACAAAACTGGCAATCTCTTAAATTATCAAAAAGTGGTGTTAAGAGTATAAGCGAAGAAGCTGGATTTGATCATATCGCATCTAAAGTAGCTGGGAAGGTCTGGGATTATGTCCCAACAGATCATTTTAAAAAGAAAGAGCTAAGGCGGTATGATCCATTCATGCAGTATGCCCTGCTCGCTACCAGGGAGGCGCTAAGACAAGCGGGCATTGAAAACAATGACAGCAAGATCAATCTAGATAGAGCAGGTGTTGCTGTTGGCTCCGGCATTGGTGGACTAAATACAATACAAGATGAATCAAAAAAGCTACACCAAGATGGAGCAGGTCGAATATCCCCATTTTTCATACCATCATCGTTAATCAATATGGCGTCTGGTTTTATTTCATTGGAGACAGGCTTTAGGGGACCCAACCTATCTTTGGTGTCAGCATGTGCATCTGGAGCACACAGTATTATATTTGCAGCTCAGCAAATCGAGATGGGAATGTGTGATGTTATGATCTGTGGTGGAAGTGAGTATGCGACCATTGCTTTGGGAAGTGGTGGCTTTTCTTCAATGAGAGCGCTGAGCACAAACTACAATGACAATCCACAAGCAGCCAGCCGGCCATGGGACAGAGACAGAGATGGTTTTGTTATCAGTGATGGTGCAGGGATATTGATCTTAGAAAGCGAAGAAAATGCCAAAAAGAGAGGAGCACAAATCATTGCAGAGTTTTCTGGCTATGGTATGAACGCCGATGCGTATCACATGATACAACCATCTTCCAATGGTTCCGGAGCAAAGAAATGCATGGAAATGGCAATGCAAAAAGCAGAAGTTGGGCCAGAAAAAATTGCGTATATCAATGCTCATGCTACATCAACGCCCATTGGTGATCAAATTGAACCAATTGCGATTAGGGCAGCCTTTATGGAACAGGCGGACAAGCTTGCAGTATCTTCCACCAAATCAATGCATGGGCATATGTTAGGAGCTGCAGGAGCATCAGAAGCGGTCATAACAATCATGGCACTAGAAAATCAGGCAGTGCCTGGCACATTAAATTGTGACAATCCGTCAGAGGGATGTGACTTGGATTTTGTAGTAGGGGGAATGAGATCTCAAAAGCTTGAATATGCAATGAGTAATTCATTTGGTTTTGGGGGCACGAACGCTTCATTGATATTCGCAAAAAAATGATGTCATATGAAGTTTCTTAATGAATAAACAGGACATTGAAACTTTATGAAATGTGACAACATAGTATTTTAAAAAAATAGGATGATAATATGCAAGTTTCAAAAGAAGATTTTGAAAAAGAAATAAAAGAACTAGAAGCGGATTGTAAAAAACTGGTCGACCTTGATAAAAGGTTTGAACTCGCTAAAAAAGTTTTGGACTCATTGAAAAAGGCATTAAATGGGAGCACTGCGCCAGAGTGAGAGTAGTTGCACCCTGTGCTTCATGAGTATATTTTAATATACTCATGAGTATCATGATAGGTGTGGCTGTCCCGTATCAATGATGATTTTGACAAGGATACCTAATATTCTCTCAGCATGTAAAATGGATACTGAATGTACAGCGATTAGAAATGACGTAGACGCTATCAGATCACGTGCCGGACTCCCCAAGTTTAAATCTAAAAAGACCAAAATTGGGATTACCTACATGTCAGAAATTTTTAGGCCTATGCAAGGTGGTCTTTAGGCGCTGAAACTCATGGGTCCTTAAGGGCTTGACAGCAAAGAATTGAGGCCAGTGAATGTGAATTCAGAGCCGACCGCAAAATAGTAGAAGAACTAGTATGATGAGCGAGTTGATCTAAATATAAAAAATGAATTTGGCAGCACTGCGTTTTTAGATGGCATGTTTCAATGGGCATGTTGATATAGCCAGAGTACTACTCAAAAAAGACCGCATCGAGCCTAATACTACCAATGATAGTGGCTGCTCTACGCTTGAGGCTGCGATTTTCAGTGGGAATAAAGATATGCTCTTAATGCTGCTTCGAGATAGTCGTGTTAATCGACTTACACCAGAGGAGATAAGTCAGTTTCCTAGAGATAAAGAACGTCAATACTATATAAAAGTCTATGAAGAACGATGTAAAAGATTATTTAGAGGTTAGCACACATAGCAGGGGTGTTTTCTATATGGCGCCGTCAAGCTGCAGAGACTATTCATACACCTTGTTCCCACGAGGATTATTTAGCTTCTCAGAGATTTGAGAGATCAGAGGTGGGAATCCTGAACCCATAAAGCTAAGAGCATTTTTTGATGATATCAATGATATGCCAGAAGATGAAGAATCGGTCAGCAGAACTAGATCAATGTGATTATTCGTGAGGATCTGCAGCTAGTACGTGAGAAAGGCAGGACCAGTTCCAGTTTAAATGACCAAAGCGATGAAGGAAGGGTGAATATGTGATACTTTTGAGAGGGTATATTTGGTCATAATCAGTGGCAAAGAGATCGGATGTTATGTTCTCATACCATTATGGATGCTGAAAACCTGATCTGATATTGTGTCAACCGGTGTATTGACAGATTCGTTGAATACGGTGTCATCAGGTGTTATAAAAATGGGAAATGGAGTAAAGTGTGTGTTTATTAGAAGAAGATAAGTTAAATTCTGTTATGCCCATAAATCAAATGCATCACGCGGTGTGAAAAGTAAGTAAAATAAAAACAATTTTGAGCGCATAAAATTGACACAGAATATAAGAATTCATGAGTTTGGAATGTACTTGAGTCAAGTAAAATGAGAATAAATTAATAATTCAACATGTTGACAGTATCAGATTGAGGTGTTAGCATCACTTCATATTGCGAAAGGAAAAAAATGTTCAATGCAACATTGACTTTTTTCAGTGATAAACTCTTGGATACACTGAATGCAAATCAACTGATAACTATGAAGTGGGCTGTGTGTCTGACATTTATTGCAATATTACTTTCAAGGCAACATACAATTCACTTTACTAGAAAAGTAAGTCAAGATATGGCGAAAAAAGCACAAGCAGGTGCAGCAGAAAGTACTAAAGACATGAATGAGTCCTTGAAGAGGGTTAGGATAGAAAGCACTGATTCTGAAAAATTATTAGAATGGCTAAGAGATAAGATAAGAATGATTCAAGAAATAGGCAGTGGGTTAGAACTAGAGATGAAATTTGGTGAGAATATGAGTAAAACACAAGAGAATGATGTGTCAATAAAGGAAAAAATTAAAAATGTTTGTTCAGAAGCTGATAAAAAAGTTTTAGAAATAGAAAAAATTCACAGATCAGAAAAAGAACTCATGACTAAAACTGGAATACTTCTAACAAAATTGCTTCAAATAAGACTAGAGGATGCCGAAGGATTAAGCAAAGAAAAGACCAATGACTGCGAGCAGGAGGAAAGAAAAATAAAAAGAGCAAAGGAAATTAATAAAATCTGTGAAGAAATTAAAAGAAATAAAGAGAACCTAGCTAGACAAAAGGAAAAAATTAGACAAAGTTATGAGAATGGTATTGAGTTATTGGAAGAGGTCAACACCAAAATGCAAAGCATGAATGGCATTCGACTTAAGTATAAATAAGGGAACTGGGTTTTATAGTGAAAGATATCATGGAGTGACATGTTAGATGAATAAGTATGAGTAAACTAAAGAAACAAATGGATCCCTCACTCAGACTCATTACAATGAAGAGACTTGAACGAGCAATCGAAAATGAAATGAAAGACTTTTCTACAGTTGGAGATATGTTATGGGTACATAAACCATCACTCGTTTACAGATGAAATCCACATAATAAACTCAATATCTTATGAAAAAATAATTGCGATTACGCAAAAGACCGGGCAATAGATTTGTGCGATCTATGTTCTATGAGCTCCTCTCACTGCCAATTGGTTTGGCAACGAGGAAAGATTTTCTAAATAAGCGCTTGCAGGTACAAACAGCTCATCTATAAAATCAGACATATTTTTGTCTTTAAGTGTAGACGGCCAATTGGTCAGTGATGAAGGTTTTTGATGGCATAATTTTAGTAGTCGCAGCCTTTCTATGAGGCGCTTATCTAAAATTGGTGAGCAATTAAACATACCTGCGCAACATCCTGGTATTAATAACCGAGTAACATTTGACTTTAACGTTTCAAGTTCTTGATTCGTGGCATTGTCTGATTTTAGAGTTTCTATCAGTTGAATTTGTATTAATCTCAAAAGCAGGATCGGTTGTTTTTCATAAAATTTCTGTAGTCCCCTGTTTTCTATATCAGCATTTTCAGAATCAGGAGCATGATTGGAGTGGCCATTGGAAGATGGCCGGTTTATCCCCATTGAAAAAAAACCAAAACAAAAACCACCACAAGAATGGCTAGATTGAGATAGATTGCAATCAAGTGATTGCAGTAAATATTGTTGCTGATGATCAGAATGAGGTATTTGACTGGTTTGTTGTTTAATGGCATTTTCTAAAATTAATGTGTAGATGAGTCCAATGTGCCATAATGTGACGTCATCAGATATTTGATCCGATGCAATAAAATTTTTCGCAGAGACAAAAGATTTGTATAGATAATCATGAGCAAGTTTGAAATTTTGATCAAAGCCTTCCTCTGTTTTACCCACTGAATACTTATAGCCTAGCTTCCACAGTACACTGATTTGCTTGGAACTGAGTTCAGGAATATCCTGAAGATTATCGATTAACTTCAGTTCTATGCATTTGCTCTTGACTCTAGTGAATGATTCAGACCTATAATCTCCAAGGACAACAAAGCAATAAATGTGTAAAAGTGCGTCTATATTCCATTGGTCATGAACTGATTCGATTCTCTTAAGAATGATGTGAGCAGCACTGTCCAAAGTGTTTACGAGTTGATTCTGTATTATTGGGCATTGTGGTTTCTCGGTTCCGCTGAGTTTCATCCTAAGCAAGGCAGCTTTTGTCATTTCTAAAGAAAAGTTAACCTTGTCATTCGTTTCCTCAGGAGAGTTGAAGTACGTGTTATTATCTTCATCGGTCAAGAAGTCCAGTAATTTTAATTGATCTTGACGGTTCTTGTCTTTGCCAATCAAAAAGCCATTGGCCATCCTTTATACTTTGAGTTTGACGTCTGACAATTTCGGGGAGTTTATCTATATTCATACAAGAATTAAATTATAGTATTCCGAAATATTAGCATTGTGAACCATATTGTCAATAAACAATATATTTAAAGGAAAAAAATGAGGCATTATGAATTCAGAGATATTGAAGAAATTCACATGGGTAAGTCAGATCAAAAATTATGATTTCAGAAAAAGAAACAAATTGATCTTTCGCTCAGATTCATTACAATGTAGATACATGAACAAACTCTCGAAAATGAAACTAAAAACTTTACTACGATTAACAATTGTCTTATTGATGTTTTTTATCCTATTACTAGGGTTTTACATCGGAAATATCTATATTGAAGTCGCGCTGACAAAAATACTACACAAAGAAAAACGAGCAGAAATAGTAGTCAATAGAGGAGTGAAGGTAAGAGATTTTGCTAAGATACTTGAAAAAAATGGTTATGTCTCTAGTGCAACATTCTTTACAGTCGCTTATGTATCACAGTATCCATCCAAATCAATGCAGGCTGGTCTTTACGAAATATCAGATCAGGACACCATTGTCGATTTGGTAGAAAAAATAGCAAAAGGGAAATCAAAACTGGAGTCAATTACATTCATTGAAGGATCCAACTGGCAGCAAATCAAAAGACAGATAAGGTCAAACAAACAGTTTATCAATCATAAAGACAGTGATTTATTGAAGATGTTCAAATCAAAGGGGTTGTTGAAAATCTACGGTGAAAAGATCTTGTCGCTAGAGGGGTTGTTAATGCCTGATACATATAAATTCAAACGTGGCATCAATGATCATACAATCTTAGAAGAGTCAATAATAAAGCAGGTGAAATATATAGAAGGAGAATGGTCAAACCGAGATTTGAGCACCCAGTATAACAACCCTTATGAGGCACTGATAGTGGCTTCACTGATAGAAAAAGAAAGTCGTTATACGCCTGAGTATTCAAAGATAGCTGCAGTGATATTAAATAGAATACAAAAGAAAATACCAATTCAGATTGATGCTGCAGTTATTTATGGTTTGGAAAAGCATAAAAAGAGATTGTATTACAGTGACTTAAAGAAAAAAGGGCCATATAACACCTATCTAAACAAAGGTTTGCCACCAACGCCAATTGCCATGCCCAGCAAAGAAGCCATACATGCAGCACTGCATCCATATAAATTCGATGCCATATTTTATGTCTTAGATTCAGTCAAAAACAATCAGCACACATTCAGCAATAATTTTAGAGAACATTTACAGGCAAAAAATAAAAGGAGCACTACGAATAAGAATTAAGAATATAGATTGAAACAAAGCTCACTAATAGTCATAAAGGTTGTAAGCAAAAATAAGGGTGGTTACAATAGTTAAAATAATGAATATTATTTGAGTAATATGAGATAAAGTGGTATAAATTGTGAAATGATCATGCGAGGCAGTGGTGTGAAAAAAGGGGTTTTAATTAGTATTGAAGGAATAGAAGGTTGTGGAAAAAGCACATTAATATCAGGGTTGAAGAATGATTTGATGTGCGAAGGGCGTCAAATTATTTATACGAGAGAGCCTGGTGGTTGTAAAATATCTGAGGAAATAAGAAAAATAGTATCAAGTAGAGAAAATGATGACATAGCGTATTTAACAGAGCTGCTGATGATATATGCAGCAAGAAATGAGCACATTGATAAGGTAATAAACCCTTCCCTAGAAAAAGGACATGTGGTGATTACAGACCGATACTATGATTCAAGTTACGCCTATCAGGTTGGCGGTCAAAAAATCAATCCAAGTATATTAGAAGCATTAGACAGTTGGGTGGTAAAAGAAGCCATTCCAAATTTAACCATTTTGCTAAAAGTGCCAATTGAAACTTGCCTAGAACGAGTCAATCAAAGGGGGAAAGTGGACAGATTTGATGAACAAGGTGTGGATTTTTTTATGAATGTTCAAGCGGAGTTCAACAGTAGGGCAAAAGAAGACCCAAGTAGAGTGGTTGTAATTGAGGGGACGCAAACAGAACAGGCAGTGTTAGAACAAGTAAAGGCACAGATTGAAAATAAGGTGAAAGCGTGTTGTATGAATGGTTGAGGCCACAGGCAAAGAAGATTAGGCAGAGAATCAAAAATAAAAAGTGGCCTGGTAGTTATTTATACGAACTGAATGGTCATCTTGGTGCAAATGAATTGGCAAGGGAAATAATCATACAATTGTTATGTACCAATGAAGAAAATCCCGGATGTAAAAGTTGTGAGGCATGTAGCGCATACCTAGCTGATTCAAACCCCGATGTTTTAGAGGTTAAAAGAGAAGAGGGAGCAAAGTCAATCAAAATTGATGATTTAAGAGAAGCGATAACAAAGTCAGAAAAAACGCCAGTACTTAGCCAACATCAGGTGTTATATATTGAAAACTGTGAAAAAATGACAGTGCAATGTGCCAATGCTTTACTGAAAACACTGGAAGAACCTAAGAGATCATTGTTCATCGTGTTACATACGGAGAGCCTAAATCAACTGATGGCCACCATTAAAAGTCGTTGTCAAATCGATACCATAATGGTAGACAGTGACATGTTAGACTCCGAAATTGACAAAATGATAAACAGAAATAAAAAATATGGATTTTTAAAGTACACACATAGAAACAAGCCTTTGGAGTTAGAAAAGGTCATGCAGGAGGAAAAGACATATGAGTTATATAAGATCATAGTTGAGTCAATGTCGACAAGTATCTGGCAACCGCTTATGTTGAGTGAGAGGATGGCAACTCACGGTTTAGATGAGACCATTGAATGTTATCTAAACTGTATAGGAGCGATATGGGCAGACAGTACAAACCTGAAATGCAAGCACAAAGAGTTATATGATGCATTGAAAAAAGAATTTAGACAGATTGAGAAGTCAACAGTGTCTTTATTAAATCTAGAAAAAATACAAAAAGAACTTTTAGAAGTGAAAAATATAACAGAAGGTGGCATTGTTTACACAGGAAATTACTTAAGAGAAAGTCTAATGATTAAGATATGGCAAATCATTCAGGCATGATCTTGAGATTTTGAAAGATTATTCGAATAAAATTCACTCACAACACAGGAAGAGTCAGAGCAAGTGGCCCAAGTCCCAATGATTGAAAGAAGCTCATCTCTACAGTATGCACTTCATAACCAAGCTGAATGAGATTCTTTATGGTTTCTACACAGTTGTCACTACAAATGGCATTGAGTCCATAAATGAGTGAGTGGGTGGGGTAAAGAGTGGGGTCATCCTGAGCACAAATCAGTGAGAAAGATTCAGCCAATGTGGAAGCTGACTGTGGATTCAATGATGCATCTTGATAAAAAATTTGACCAGAATTAATAGGTAAAATGGAATCAATAAGGTGGCTATTTGGCTTCAGTAGGGAAAGTTCAACTGTTCTAGTTTTCATAACAGATGTTAGATCATTGGCCACTTCAATATTAGTGTAAGTCCCATATCCCATATAGAAAGTGGAATCGACAAGTATGGCGTCGGCGCTTCCAGAAAAGACCTGCGGATGTTTGTTGTCTCTGTGGTAGCGGGGATAGGCTGTATGAAGACTGCTAAAATTTGGCGATTCAGAAATCCAAGCCTTGAGATAGGGACCGTATTGACACCTAGCATCACGATTGTGTGCCAATAGACATTGATTACCATAAATAAGCCCGTGCTGAGACATAGCATAAAATCGATCAATATAAGGAACATTGGGCAATCTATAAACCGGGATGCCCAATTTTAATATGAGATCATGTAGCTGTTGCCATTGCTGATGTGCATGTTGATTATCGACAGAACTGAAGCCATTTGTAAAAACAGGTTCAGACATAATGACAGCTTTCATAATATTACCCTAGGACTTTAAGTGAAAATAATAACAGAAAATAACGAAAAGTGAGAAAAAAAATAATTTAAATTTATATTTTAGTAAATATTTTTACAAATGGGCTTGAAAAATAATTATAAAACACAATATCACTAAGTATACATATTTTGATGAACGTAATTAAGGAAAAGGAGTACACTATGGAAATAAAACTAACACCCAGGCATGACCGGGTACTGGTTAAACCTGAGCAACAGGAAGAAAAATCATCTGGCGGGATAATGCTAGCACCCTCTGCAAATAAAGAGAAGCCACAAAGAGGTGAAATTATCTCAGTGGGAAGTGGCAAAGTGGAGAATGGTAAAACCATCCCTGTGGATTTAAAGACTGGAATGAAAGTACTATTTAGCAAGTTCTCAGGAACAGAAGTTAAGGTCAATAATGAAGACATGTTGGTATTGCGTGATGAAGACATCATAGCAGTTGTTGAGTAGTCAATTAAGGAGAGAAAAATGGCAAAAGAAATTACAAAACAAATGGATATGGTAACAGCGGTCAATATGCTCGCAGATGTGGTTGCTGTAACTTTAGGTCCGAGAGGAGATTGTGTATTATTAGAATCAAGTTTTGGAGCTCCAAAGTTAACCAAGGATGGTGTGACTGTCGCAAAAGAGATTGAAGTCAAGGACAAAAAACTCAATGCAATTATACAAACAGTAAAAGAGGCAGCAAAGACTACAAACGACAAAGCTGGTGACGGGACAACAACAGCAACCGTATTGACAAGAGAGATTTTTGGAGAGGCTTACAAGATTGCAGCAGCAGGTACATGTAAGCAAAAGCTGAAAAAAGGAATGACCAAAGCAGCTGAGGAAGCGATCAAGGTATTGGATGAGATTTCAATTTCATGCAAAACCAATGATATGATCAAACAAGTTGGATCAATTTCAGCTAACAATGATGAAAACGTTGGTCAAATCATTGCGAAGGCAATGGATGCTGTTGGCAAAGAAGGGGTCATCACTGTCGAAGAAGGTTCTGAGGTAAATGACAGCACAAAGATTGTAGAAGGTATGCAGTTTGAAAGAGGTTATCTGTCACCATACTTCATGACAAATCAACAAAACATGTGTGCTGAATTAGAAAATCCACTCATTCTATTGGTCGACAAGAAAATAACCAATATTAGAGATATGTTAACCTTGCTAGAAGGTGTAGCAAAAGCAGGCCGTCCGTTACTAGTCGTTGCAGAAGATGTTGAAGGTGAAGCCTTGGCAACACTAGTGGTCAATAATATGCGTGGAATAGTGAAGGTCTGTGCAGTAAAGGCTCCAGGATTTGGGGACAGAAAGAAAGCAATGCTAGAAGATTTAGCGGTATTAACTGGCGGTCAGGTCATAGCAGAAGAGGTTGGACTATCATTGGAAAGTACAACTGTTGATCAATTGGGATCAGCCAAACGTGTGGTTATAAGCAAAGATGAGACAACCATCATTGATGGAAGTGGCGACCAAGAAAGCATTAAATCAAGAGTCGAATTGATTCGTTGTGAAATTGAGAAAAGCACATCCAGCTATGATAAAGAAAAAATGCAAGAACGTGTTGCAAAGCTTGCTGGTGGCGTAGCGGTGATTCGAGTCGGTGCAGCAACTGAAGTTGAGATGAAAGAAAAGAAAGCTCGAGTAGAAGATGCTTTAAATGCAACAAGAGCAGCTGTTGAGCAGGGCATCGTACCAGGCGGTGGTGTTGCTCTAATCAGAGTCGCGCAGAAACTGAACAGCTTGAAAGGTGACAGTGAAGCAGAAACAATGGGTATAAAGGCAGTACTAAAAGCTTTAACAGGTCCGTTAAGGCAAATTGTTAAGAATGCTGGAGGAGAACCTGCTGTTGTAGTGCACAAGATACAGTCTGAAAATGGCAACTATGGTTATAATGCTGCAGATGACACATATGGAGACATGGTAGAAATGGGCATTATAGATCCAACTAAAGTGACTAAGACTGCATTGGAAAACGCAGTATCTATAGCTGGTATGTTGATCATCACCAGTTACTTGGTAACCGATGAGCCAAAGTCAACCGAAGGCAGTGAAGCCCAAGGTGGTGCTGGCGCCATGGGCGGCATGGGCGGCATGGGCGGCATGGGCGGTATGGGCGGCATGATGTAAATCAGCAACTCATACAGCAAAAAGGCCTGCAGTGCAGGCCTTTTTTGTTTTTGAATAGTATCATAATTAAAAAAGTACAAATTTATTGATGTGTTAAGAACTTGTTTGTATAAATGCAGAATCGATGATATAAATAAATGACTTTGGACAAATGCAAAAAATAAAAGAATTGTAAGATGAGTAAAATACGAGATAATTATGATTGTTAAAGAATCAATGAAAAAAGTGGGTCATTTAAATAAACAAAAGGAATCAAATTGCAATCAGATGTAAATTGGATATAATAAAGTGATGAAAAAGACATCACCTAAGCCATTATTTGATAATCTAACTTGGTTATCTGATCCAATGACCAATGAAATAAAAGAGCATTTGGATGCATTAAATCTAAACAATGCTCTCAGAGAATATGAGTTGGCAAAACGTTTTTTATTGTCGTATTCCGGTTCAGATGATACCTTTAACAGTTATAGAAGAGAGATAGAGCGACTTTATCAATGGGCGTGGATCAATAAGAGTAAATCAATAAAAGATTTAGATAGGCATGATCTGGATGAATATTTTCAATTTGTACAAAACCCACCAGAGGCATGGGTTGGAAAAAAACATGCCCAACGATTTAAAACAGACGAGCATGGTAAGCGAGTTTGTGTGCCAGAATGGAGACCGTTCCTGATTAGAAAAAATACGAAAAAAACATCACAGGAGGGGTTGTCGCAAGCATCAATACGGTCAGTGATTGCAGGAACGAGTACATTTTTTACCTATTTACAGCAAGAAAATTATATTTTATCCAATCCGGTATTGCTCATCAGGCAAAAGAGTAAGTACATACAAAAAACTCAGCAGGCAAGGATAACGAGAAAGTTAAATGATATACAATGGGGTGTTTTAATTACTCAAATTAGAGAAAAGTGTGAGAAAGACACAGAAGCAGAAAGGTTATTGTTCATATTTTCAGCATTTTATTTGTTGGGGCTCAGGATATCTGAACTTGGCGATCTCAATGATAGAAAGACAATGATGGGAGATTTCTATCAAGATTCAATTGGAAATTGGTGGTTTAAGACCATTGGTAAAGGCAACAAAGCAAGGGAGGTTGCCGTTTCAGATGATATGATCAAGGCATTGAAACGTTACCGTAGATACTTAGGGTTGTCAGAGCTACCATTACCTGGGGAGTTGACACCATTGTTGCCAAAAAAAAGAGGTATTGGCGGAATAGGTATCAGGCAGCTTAGAAAAATAGTACAAAGTGGTTTTGATATGGGAGTAGAAGAGTTAGTCAGAAAGGGCAAAGAGCAAGAAGCAGAAGTGATGAAAACAGCAACAGTGCACTGGTTACGTCATACCTCAATATCAAAAGATGTACAAATGCGCCCAAGGGAGCATGTGAGAGATGATGCAGGTCATCAATCTATTCAGATAACAGATAGATACATAGAAATTGATTTAGAAGAAAGACATGCTTCGGCACGGTTGAAGAAGATAGATATTTAAAGCAAGGAGAGGCAATGATATACAAAATAAGGCAAGATAAAGACGGTAAGAAGTTTCTGCAAACAAGCTTAAAGGGGAAAGCACTGATGTTTCATCCTTTATTAAATAAAAGCAACGCATTTTCAGAAAAAGAAAGATTGCAGTTTAACTTAGAGGGCAAGTTGCCACCAGCAAAAGAGTCTCTTAAAATACAAACTGAAAGGGCTTATAAGCAATATGAAGGTTTTAAAAACGATGAAGCAAAGAGCATATTTCTACATGTTCTATACAATACAAATGAGATACTTTTTTACAAATTAATTACAGAATATATCAATGAGATTACAGCAAAATTATACACGCCAACAGTGAGTATGACTGTAAAGCATTATAGCATGCAATATCGACAACCAAGGGGGATGTTTATTAGTCTTGAAGACACAGATAAAATTAACAATGTGTTGGCAAATAGAACAAATAAAGAGCTAGATTTGCTGGTTGTCAGTGATGGAGAAGCCATACTAGGGATAGGTGATCAAGGCATTGGTGGAATGGGAATTCCAGTTGCAAAAGCAGCCATGCATGTAGCAGCAGGTGGGATATCACCGTATAGAATAGCGCCCTTATTCATTGATGTCGGAACTGACAATAGTGATCTAAAAAATGATGCTATGTATCTTGGATTGCGGCGCAATAGATTAAGAGGAAAGGACTATGTGGGTTTTATACAAAAAGTGATAGACAAGATTTATAAGGAATTTCCGGATATTGTCATCCATTTTGAAGATTTTTCAAAAAATAATGCAAGAATGTTGATGAAACATTATGGTGAAAAAAGACCGTGTTTCAATGATGATATTCAAGGGACCGCAGTGATTGTTTTGGCTGCTATCATGACTTCACTAAAATATAAGAAAGAAAAAATTTCAGATCAAAGAATTGTTTTAGTGGGTCCAGGTGCGGCTGGATTGGGTGTTATTGATGCCATTAGACATCATATGGAAAAAGAGATCGGAAATAAAGAAGAAGCACTAGATAAAATATGGGTAGTTGGACGTAACGGCCTTTTGATAGATCATGAAAATATAGATCTTGACCTAAAGAGATACGCACGCGATGAATCTATCCTGAGTAGTTGGAGCAGGAACGACTTAAAAGAAGTAATCTCTCAGGTAAAACCAACGATAATAATTGGCATGACAGGACAGGCAAAATTATTTGATAAAGAGGTGATAGAAATGATACTGAATCAGACAGAAGCGCCGATTATTTTACCCCTGTCAAATCCTTCATCACAATCCGAGTGTGTGCCACAAGATATCGTTGACACAAGTGATAAAAAAGTTCATATAGCAACAGGTAGCCCTTTTACAATAATGAAAGAAGGCGTAGAAAAAGAGGTCTC
Organism: Pseudomonadota bacterium; assembly: GCA_036121365.1. Lineage (GTDB taxonomy): Bacteria > Pseudomonadota > Gammaproteobacteria > Comchoanobacterales > Comchoanobacteraceae > UBA7916. Next base: position 16,676 of record JAZAFR010000004.1, read on the forward strand.
TCAGTGTAATAATATTTACGCATTCCCAGCTATTGGAGCAGCAATGGTGGCTGCAAAAGCAAAAGCTTTAACAGTAGAAATGATGCAAGCTGCTGCAGAAGCAATTTCAGAGTATACCCATCGAAAATATTCAGAGAAAGAGATGATCACACCAAAGCTGGGCGACTTACAAAATGTGACAACTGCTGTTGCAGAAGCCATCATAAAAAGAGGGGCGAGTCAAAACATGATAAAGTTGTCAGAAGAGGAAGCAATGAAAAGACTCAAAGAGTTACAGTGGCAACCAGAATATCTGGATTATGAATATATTGAAAAGTTGACCTAAGAGGGTATTGAAATGAAACGAAAAGAAAGTTAACCTATCAATAATCAAACAAGAGTTTTTATATATGAAAAAAATAATTCCAATATGCATGGTCATTTCAGCTTTAGGCATAGATCATTATCAGCTGATAGTAGAAAACAATACCAACAACGAGATTACAGTAGAGAGAAATCATAAGATAGATGGTTTAAATCTTGATATGAATTCTGATAGTAAAATTCAAGCCAATGAAACGAGATCATATGTGGTTACAATAGCAAATAACTGTAAAGATTCATTGTTACGAGTAAAAAATCAAAATCAGGAATGTCTTCCTGACGGATTTGCATTTCCGGTACAAATACGCAGTACAGAAGAATCTGAAAAGTTGCCAGTAACAAAGCTCACAATAGTAGAACTAAATAATAATAACCCCAAGAAAAAGCATAAGGAAAAAAAAGAGAAAGGTATTAATGATAATTGCAAAGTCAGAATAGAAGAGATCAACAAATAAGAAATTAATTATATATTTATTTCTACACAATCTTTAAACTCAAGCCCATTGGCACGAGATAAATTAAATAGGCACTTTATCCTTTGTGGTTAAATTTTTATAGCTCTGGGCCAATATACAGTAATCAAAGTTTAGTCTAAGTAAGGAATCACAGTCCTTCCACTTCCTCATTGGTAATACCATAAGGAACATGGCCCGTAGCAACGTGTTGAGAGGACAGGCTGCAGTTTGAAAAACGATCATCAAAAAATATATCAGGTTTGAACGCAGATAGAATTGCAGCTTTATTATGGCCGCCTAGAAAGAAAGATTCGTCAATAACGACATTCCATAGTCGCAGTGTACGGATGACACGCTCATGGGCTGGTGCAGATCGTGCGGTGACAAGTGCAGTTCGAATCTGAGAGGGGGCTGCTAGACTGCTTTGTATGTTCGAGAATTTCTTGATAAAAGAAGAGAAAGGCCCATCTGGCAGTGCAATGTGTGCATGCTTTTTTTCATTTTCACTGAATGCAGCTAAGCCTTGTTCTTTATTTATTTTTTCAATGGCATCTGAAAATAAGACGCAATCTGCATCAAATGCAATTCTTAATTGTGTGTTATCACGTTCATCAAAAGGCTGTTGTGGCATAGACATGATGGTAGCAGAGGCAATGCCAAGTGCAAGAGATTGCTTTACATCGTCAGCGTTTGCAGAAAGGAATAAATCAGCATCGTAGGATTTTAAATAATGGTGTACAGGCTGGCCATCTGAAAAAATAGCACGAGTGATGGGAAGTTGATAATGACTGATGCTGTTAAAGACTCTAAGCCCTGAGTCGGCGCTATTTCTGGAGCACAATATCACCTCTACAAGTGGTTGATCAGATATGGTATTGAGATGAAGTAATTTCTTTACAAGTGGGAAGCAAACACCTTGTGACAAAGGAATGTTCTCGTTTTTATGTTGATACTCAGTATAGGAGGCGATGCCCTTCTTTTCGAATACCATATTTTCTTCGGAGAAATCGAACAGAGCCCTAGTACTGATTGCGACAACTAACATAATATATTTCAGTAAAATAAATATTATAAACTATATCACTTAAGATAAAAATACCTTGAAGTTGAATTTACTAACTACAATTTTTTTTTCTGATCTTCAAGTAGTCAACGATTGTTGGTTGACCAGAAACTTCCAAGCCGAATGATTCTATATATAGTGAACCATTTGATTTGCTTACAAAGGTGATTGAATTTTCTGCTGGATAAGTGATTTCAATTGGTCCTTTTATCAATGATAAGGAGATAGGCGTTATGCATTGCCATTTGGACAGTGCTTCGCTATTTGTATCGATCGTTTCACTGATGTTTTTCAAAGTTGTTGCGCGATGTACTTCTGTCATTTGCATTTGATTTTCTTGAGCAAGATGAATGGGCTCTTGCGCAAGCAATGTCTTATATAGATCAAAAGGTGCATTAGGGTTTAAATATTGATCAAGAGCAGCATTGACAGTAAAGGGGTTAGAAAAATCATGATTATAAAGTGTATTTATTATCAATCTTACAGTGTGTTTGATGTGTGTTTCCAGATCTGTATCATCATCCTTTGCAATGCAGCTGGCATAAGAAATAATAATAAATAAAAGTGAGTAGGTGTATCGCTTTATTGACATTTGGCTTGCCTCTGATTGTTCAATAAGGTCTGCATGGCTTGATAAATTTCAAACCCAAATTTGTGTACAATTTTCATTTCAACATTGGAAGTTGAGTTTGAAGATTTAGATTTTGAAGATTTGATAGAGTTGAGATAATCACTCTCTCTAAAATCGAGTAAGTTTTTATCAGAGGGCTGCAGTGATTCTGCATAAACATTGGGAGAAACACCCTTCTTTTGTACTACGCTGCCAGCAGGCGTGTAGTAAAGTCCGGTTGTGATTTTAATGGCAGTCTCATCACTCAATGGCATGACAGATTGAATTGAACCCTTACCAAAACTTGTTTCGCCAACTATGATTGCACGTTTGTGATCTTTCAACGCAGCCGCCATAATCTCAGAGGCTGATGCTGATCCCGAGTTTATCACGACAGCCAGCGGCAGATTATCAGTGATATCTCCATTCTTAGATTGGAAGGATTGTGTGATATTCATGTTTCTCTCTTTGGCGACAGTGATGACTTTGTCATAACCAATTTTATTGTTATCTAAGAATAAATCGGTGATTTCAACAGCAGAACTTAACACACCTCCGGGATTATTACGTAAATCAATGATGAGTCCCGCGATATTTGAATTCTCTCGCATGAGTTTTTTGACAGCATTTTCTGTTTCATCTTTTGTGGGTAATCCAAAATATCCTATTTTAACATAACCAATTGTATCTGAGATCATTTCAGCTTTGACAGAGGGTGCTGACACTTCTTTTCTTTTGATATGAAAATATAGTGGTTTTTTCTCACCAGGTCGAGCGACCGTTATTTTGACCTTAGTTCCTGCCTTTCCTTTAATTCTATTTACTGCTTCAGCTATCCCTATCTCTAAAACAAGCGAGTTGTCAACATGCGTGATGTAGTCACCATTTTTAAGTCCGGCAATGTCAGCAGGGGAGTTGTCAAGTGGTGCAATGACTTTCAATAGACCATTTTCCATGGTGACTTCAACACCGATTCCAGTCACTTTTCCGTTAGTGGTATCCTCAAGGGCATCTAATTCATTCATATCCAAATAATCTGAGTGTGGATCCAGTTGGTTCAATAATCCTCGGATGGCTTTCTCGGCGATAACATCATTGTCCATATCAGAGATATAGTTGTGTTTTAATATGGCCATTGTCATTGCGAGCTGATTCAGTTTATTATCGGGATCGTAATCGTATGCGGTGATTTGACTGGTTAAAATCAGTGCTGCTAGAGTAATAAAAAAATTCACATAATACTCACTTAAGTGTATATTTTAATATATTCTGTTTACAAGTAGATGTAAAGAGTTAACTGAATATGTAATCAATGAGTGTGAAATTAAAGAAAGTTCTCTACAATCTGTCTACATTTAAATTTGATAAAAGGTAAAAAACATGTCAATATAGACAACCGATTATTGGTAGATATATGAAAAATATTTTGGTTACAGGGTCAATTCCTGCGTTGGTGACACCTTTTGATAAAGATCAATCAATTGATCTGGTTTCTTGGAAAAAGTGGGTCAGTTGGCATGACAAGCAGTCGAGCAGGGCAGTTGTAGTTTTTGGTAGTACAGGTGAGGGGTTAAGCTTAACATTCAGTGAAAGAGAAATGTTACTAGCAACCGCTAGGAAAAACTTAAATTCTTCCGCAATGATTGTTGGTATTGCATCATCGCACACCGAACAAGCAATCATTCAAGCAAACCAAGCCAAGCAACAAGGAGCACAAGCCATATTACTGACATGTCCATATTACGTGAAGCCAGATCAAAACGGGTTATGCCAGCATTATCAAAAGATCTCGCAAGCAGTCAATATGCCAATCATTTTATATACAGTGCCAAGTCGAACAGGTATTGATTTTTCAGAGAAGACACTCCTAACACTTGCACATGATTCGAATATTATTGGTATAAAGGATGCATCAGGAAAGCTAGAACGAATGAAAGAGTTAAAACAAGTTCTACCAAATAATTTCATTTTTTTAGGCGGAAATGACAGTGAGATAATCTGCAATCTTGAAAACAAAGGCGATGGAACAATATCAGTGATTGCTAATATATTGCCAAACTTGATACAGAGTATAGTAGATAATTACAAGGCCAATCCACAGTGGTCAAAGGGGAAATTCAACGGAATTAGAGATATTATTCAACAAATAGAGCTCAATGGAAATCCTCAAGCGATAAAGCAGATGGTGAAAAGTATTTTTAGTATTCCCTCAACCTTGCGTTTGCCTCTAACCGAATTAGAGGAAAGCAAACAGAAAGATATTTCTAAATGTTTATTTGAATGCGGTTTAGAACCAGAAGAGATTGGGTAGTCAATCAGTTGATACTAGAGATATGGGAAATTTTACTTTGTGGTTCGGGGCGTATTGATTATTATCATTCTACAATTTCTAAATGTCCAGCATTGATAGAGACATTGACCAAGCACTAAGAAAGTGGCGCGAGCGGTATGTGGCGGTATGTAGAGTGAGATGAGTCACTGCAAATAGAGCCTATGAGTGTGAGATACGAGTGATTACCAGTGTATGGTTAGGGTAGAAATAGAATAGATTATAGAAGCATTCTCTATTTTTTAATTGAAAAAAAAAATCCATTGGTATAGGATATTACAAAAAGGAGCTATCAATGAATAAAAGTTACGTCATTTTGTTATGTATTCTATCAAGCACTGTTTTGTGCACGGGAACAGCGTTAGAGGAATTAAAAATACCACAGGGCATGGTCATACCAAAACTGCAAAAAAAATTAGAAATGCAAGGCAGACATCAAGTGAAAATAAAACATCAGGAAGCTGAGGAGAATACCTATCCCCCAATCAGGTTAATAGAGGAAAAAAAACACATAAAGAAAATAGAAGAAATCAGACTGACAACGCATGGTGAATTGGCCAATACAACACACATGGCAGTTATTCTAAAAAACTGTGGCTATCGATTATTTAAAAAGCGCACTCGGCAAAATGAAGATAAATGGATTTACTGGTTAAAAGACAGAAGCGGATCCCCTTTATTCAAAGTTGAATTAAGTTGGGAGAACAAAGCAAAATCAATAGCAACATTCCAAATATGGAGCTGGGATGACAAGACCAGGCTTAACACCGACGGGAGAAAAGATTTAATTGCATTGTTTGGAAAGATAAGTAATCTAAAGAATTAATATATTCAGTGCGTGGATTCTGTCCATAATAGGGCTTAGGCATGTATAAATCATTCTATGTTGTTGAACTCGGGTTTTATCAAGAAATGCCACAGAACGTATTTTAAGCAAGAAGTGCCCTTTATTAGGATTATTTCTGGCTTCCCTGTGGTTCTTATGCCTCTCTGAATCATTAGCAATTTCCAAGAGATCAGGTGAAAACTCTGTGCTCAACAGTGAATACATAGACGATAAAGTTTCTTGATGTGGGTCAGGATTCATTTTACAGTTTCGTGTTTGATAAATTTGCTTATGTAAATACTGATAAGGAGCAGATAAAAAACGTTGACAAACACAATGCTGGTCTTAAATAAAACCCACGTTGCTTCGGAATAGTAGGTAAATACAAAGTAATTTATGATTCCAACGATGACAAAAAAAACAGCGAGTGAGTTGTCAGCACGAAGTCCTACTGCATCAGGAATCAACAGATTTGATGATTTAAATGTACTCGTAAAAAATGAAGTATCATTGAAATGGCGATACATATAAAGCATGAAAGCGAAAATAAAATTGACAATGGTGATTTTCCATTGCACAAATAATGGATTTGAAAAATACCATGTTGCAAAGGAAAACATTGCAATCATCATTAAGCTTGATTCACTGAAATTCGTTTTTGCTAAGTTAAAAACTCTGCCTAATATAATGTGAGCAACAGATATGATCGAGAGGGATAAACTTGCAACATAAATGTCGTAATTGTAATAAATTATAAAGAAAGAAAGGGTCGAAAATATTTGAAGAATCTCAGCCATAAGAAATGATAAAATAAATATTATTATACAGCAATCTTAAAAGGATAACAATACAAACAAATAGTTGTGTAGTAGTGCAATATAAGTTAAAAAAAGTACATCAATATGGACTAAAATAGACAAAAAATGAAATCAAAAAAGATGATATATATGCAAAAATGAACAACACTGCTCGTCAAAAAGAGGGATTATTAATTGTTGTAGAGAAACAATTAAAAAATATGGCCCATGACAAAATACCAAGCGACATGATAATTTGATTGATTGGCTCTAGTAAATATGACTGAATAAGCCAATAAAAAATTGAAATATTAACAATAAAAGAACAATATGTAGCATTAAAAAGTTGAAAACAAGTAGGCAATAATTTAACATATGATTTCTTTGTTTACACGTTATTAAGTAAATGAGATGAACAAGAAATAAAGATAATACAAGGGAAGATATGCCATCAAGTGAATATATTTTTAAGGCTTTGAATTCAGACGAGGCCAACAGTCTGACTTTGTCAAAAGAGTTCTTAGAGAGATGTAATATCTTGTTGTATAGTTACACTAAGTTGGCTCAGAAAAGAAATCAATTAAAGAGAATAAAAAAAAGAAATCAGTATAGAAATAAAAATAGAGTGTCTGTAGTGGAAAGAGACATAGAAGTTTTATCTGGTGAGATAAAAAAAATAAAAAGAAACAACAATCATGACTACGAAGAATGGAAAGATCATCATGAATCAGTGACTAATGTTATTAAAAACTACTATGAGAAAAGGTCAAAGACAATAAAATCAGAGAATAATAGAAAGTTAACTACTGTATCTGAAAGGAAAAGGCGTCGTCCTGGTATGTTCGAGCGTGATTCTGAAAGTGAAAAATCAGGTGTTGGAGGAAATAAAAAGAGTAAATCTTTGCTGGAAGGAATAGAAAAAGTAAGCCTTAATGAATCTTATTTTTAATAATGAAAAAACTGCCTATCTTCTGACTTGATGTAATTTACATTCGTCATATTAGCAAAGCTTGCATCATTTCATTGAGTGAGCACATTTACCGATTGTATGACTGTGTGTTTTATTCGATTAGACATGTACTTGCGATATATTCTTTTGAAAACCTTTCGGTGTACAAATTATCGTACTCGAATAGTTCTCTCATCCTTATTTTTACATCACTTTAAACTATTGAAATTCGAGATTAAGTCATTGCAAGGAGTCTAATATTTAAAATTATATTATAACTTATTTCACATGTTTGCATGATGAAAGGACCAATACAGAACAAAACAAAAATGATGGAAATGACTGTAAATGATAGATAAATTATGGTAAAATGAAAAAAAGTCTAAAGCACATAATGCGAATTCAGAAATATCTCGCCAGTAAAAGTCACTACTCTAGAAGAGCCATAGAACAATTGATTGAAGAAAAGAAAATCAAGGTTAACGGTACTTATATACAAGCCGGGCAAAATGTAAAGCATGGCGATAGGATACAGCTTGAAAGAAGAAAAATAACGGTTAATTTAGAAGAAGTCCAGCAAGACAAAGTGCTGATGGTCAATAAGCCATTGGGCGTCATATGCAGCAAAAAAGACGAAAAAGACAGGCCCTCTATTTATAGTCTACTACCAAAAAAGTCAGAGGAAAAATGGTTTATGGTTGGACGCCTAGATATCAACAGCAGTGGTTTGATTCTCTTTTGTAACAATGGCGATATGGCCAATCTGTTAATGCATCCTCGACATGAGCTGGTCAGAACATATAGGGTGAGAGTATATGGGAAGGCGTGCGAAAGTCATGCAGAAAAATTAGAAGAGGGTGTGATATGCGATGGCGTGAAATTACAATGCATCAGCTGTCGTGCATTGCATAATCAGAGAGATGGAATGAACCAGTGGTATGAAATGGAATTAAAAACAGGACACAACCGAATGATAAGAAAAATGTGGGATGCATTGGGTATGCAGGTCAGTCGTTTGGTTAGAACTGGCTATGGCGGTATTTTTTTACCCCAAAATATAGGTTTAGGAAAAAGCAGGATGCTGACGGAAAAAGAGTTAGAGGTCTTGAAAAAAAATAGTAAATCACCATGAAAAGCGACACATTTTCACAGATAGCAAGCGCGTTCGTTGTGGCACTGGTGATATACTTAGTGAATGGAAATTATGATAGATTGATTTCGGGAGTCTACTTAACAAGTAAAGACACACAGAAGGTCAATGAAATAATGCAGAGTCCGGAAAAATTGAACAAAATGATGCTGACTAGAATACAAAAGAACCCAAAAGATCAAATGGCATGGAAAATTCTCAGTATGAGTTATCACCAAATGGGTGAAGAAGAAAAGGCATTGGCGGCATATAGGAAAGCAAGAAGTCTTGACGAACAATAATGCAGGATAGAAAGAAAGTTATATACGAAGCATGGATGATAGAACCTAAAAGTAAGGTATTAACAAAGTGAGTCACGAAGCATATGTTCAATATAAAAATAAGGATCCTATGGTAGACCCATATGAATGAACGATTAAAGATAGAAAATAAACGAAACCAGAGTGCTCATCTAGTTTAAGACACATCAATAAAATTCAGTAATCACCGACATCAGTAATCAGACATCAATAAAAATTGCATTGACAATACATCATCCCAGATATAAGATAAAAAAAGAGGATGCAATATATGAAAAGTACAGATCAAAAAGAAACTTTCCGAAAAACTCTAGAAGCAATAAAAGACTCTCCATTTAAAATATTATTTCTTAATAAAGAAGAATATGAAAAAGATGACCAATGGATAGAGTTGGTTAAAGAAGCAGCATTAAAAGACTTTTCCACGATAGGTGTTTTAACAGAAAAGTCCAAATTGGTTTTTGAATCTCTTGAATCCAATAAGAAGCTAATGAAAGAATTATGCGACATAGATGGAGATTTTCTTCAATATGCACCAGAAGAAATTAAAGATGATGAAGAGGTAGTTAAAGTCGCAGTAAATAACAAGGCCATGAGTTTTCGTTTTGCCAGTGAAAAGTTAAGAAGAAACTGGGATTTATTTGATGCCACAGTAAAGAGTCAAGAGAATACTTTGGACCATCTGTGGAACGAAAAAATTAAGGGATTATTCAGCACAAGCATTCCAGAAGATTGCGTCAGTGATATTGAATGGGTGAAACATGTGGCACGAGGCTATCCACAAGTAATTGAAAGTGTGACTCCTGGGTTCCTGACAGAAAACTCTACGCTCATTGCAACTATATCAACAAAACAACCACGCTTCATAGCATGCCTCCCTGATAGCCATAAGCTGAATGTGGATTGGATAGGTAAAGTGGCAACACTCAACCCAGAAGTTATCCTAGAGCTGCCAGAAATATTTGTTGCTGAGAGCACAATGGTAGAAAATATGATCAAAGACAAAGTGACACTAAAAAAAATAACTGGATCGACAGCAATTAAAAGTTTGAAAGACAATAGAAATCTACAACTGAAGATTTTGGGACTCACAAAAAAAATTAGCGTATTCATGAAACTAAATAACGAGTTTCGAGAAGACAAAGATAGTACACATAAAAAGTCCATTATAAATTGAGATTGAATGAATTTTAGCATAGGATAAACAAAAGATAGTATGGGTAAAAGTGTGCAGTTTTTGTTTAAGCATGTATTTGTGAGTAGGGTATTTTTGGCTTGGATTGAAAAAGCCTTGTGGCCAAGTTATTACCTATGTGTCGGTTTATTGGGATTTGGACTGTATCATGGGCTATATACGGTGCCAGTTGACGTCACACAAGGTGAAGTGTTTCGAATTATCTACATTCATGTTCCTCTGGCAGTATTGTCATTGGGGTTATATTGTGGTGTGGGCATGTGTGCCATTTTAGAAAGAGGATTGCATATGAAAATTGCGAGTGCGTATGCCTTATCACTGTCTATAGTTGGTGCATTATGTACGTTATTGGCAATAATTACAGGGGCAATTTGGGCCAAACCAACATGGGGAACATGGTGGGTCTGGGATGCAAGGCTAACAAGTGAGCTAATTTTGTTAATGTTATATATCAGTTATATTTCAGTAAGAATGTGTATAAAGCCGATTGAAGTATCAAGAAAAATTGCGGCTTATATTGCAATGTTAGGGATGATTGATATCCCCTTTGTTCATTATTCGGTGGAATGGTGGTACACATTGCATCAAGGCTCAACCATCTTACATTTTGCAAAGCCAAAAATGCCATGGATGATGCTATGGCCGTTATTGATTTGTATACTGGCAAGTTTTGGCTTGATAGCAGTCATGGTGATGCATACAACCAGTGTCGTATTGTTGATTGAAAAAAAAAGAAAACAGGAACGACTCAAAAGTTGAGATTTTAGAAAATATACAGTAGGATAAAGAACACAAAGTCGATTGAAGAAATGGAATCAAATAAGCATTACGTTATGATTGCGTATGCAATTTTCACAGTGATGTTCATCTTGTATATAGCAGTAGTGACCATGCTTGCAAAAAAGTATCGTGACAATGGTGAAAGTTAAAAGCGCAATACAAAAAATAAAAATCAGAATGCAAGAAGAGTTTAAGCATCTCTTCTGGATATTATTGTCGGTGGGATTGATTGTTTACGGGCTAAGAGAGAATGTCAACTTGTTCATAGGTGTTGCGAAGTTAAAAACTCATGAGCAAGAGTATGAAGGAAAACATTTAAGATTGGGTGCAATTGTAAAAGAGGGATCGGTGATTCAAAAACAAGGCAGCATTGAGTTTGAGGCAAGAGATATAGATAGTGAAGAAAATACCAGTTTTCTGAAAGTTGTTTTTAATGGTGTGCCACCAAGTTTATTCAAGGAAGGAAAAGCAATGGTCGCAGATGGGACATTAAAAAAAGGGGTTTTCTATGCACAGGAGGTGCTGGCCAAACATGATGAGAACTATCAGATACCGATGAGTAAATAAATATGTCAAAAGATAGTAGAAAAGCACACAGAGAGAATTGCCATGTTTCCTGAACTGGGCTATTTTGCACTGATACTGGCAACCACCTTGATGTGTTGTAACACAGGCTATCTGTTATATGAAAAACATTGGCAAGGAAACAGAACAAATTTAAAGAAAGTGCTACCAATATATGAATTAAGTACAGTGGCAATAACAGTTGCATTCGTCATATTGTTTTTTGCCTTCATGACCAATGATTTTAGCGTCAAGTATGTATGGGCAAATGGTAGTCGAGTATTGCCAACATTATATAAGTTATCAAATATATGGGGTGGTCATGAAGGATCATGGTTGTTATGGATGGCAATTAGCATGTACTATTCCAAAAGTTTACTCCATAAGATAAATGGTCATGGTGTAGAAGAGAAATTCGATGTCATTGGCCTGAGTGCCATGTTGGCACTGTATGGAATATATGCATTGGTGGCATCCAATCCATTTGTTAGAATCATGCCAATTGCCCCCGCCGATGGAATGGATCTAAATCCTTTATTGCAAGATCCTGGTTTTATCATCCATCCTCCATGTCTATATATGGGGGAATGTGGTTTATTAGTCACATTTATTTTGGCATGGAATTTGCTAATGACAAAGAATGAGTATTTTGAGTCAAAGATATACCAATGGCTGACTGTATGGGGATTATGGTCGTGGGGTTGGTTAACCATTGGAATTACCATTGGGAGCTGGTGGGCCTATAGAGAATTGGGCTGGGGAGGGTTTTGGTTTTGGGATCCGGTAGAGAATGCTGCCCTAATGCCATGGTTATGTGTAACAGCACTGACACATGCTGTTAAGATAAAGAGCAACTCAAAAAAGGCATGGGTTTGTGTGACTGGATTGAGTGCATTCGTGCTAAGTCTGTTTGGTAGTTTTATCACACGATCAGGAATACTTGTATCGGTACACAGTTTTGCAACAGATAGACTGCACGGCATCCTATTATTATTGATGTGTGTACTGGCCTGCTGGCCAATGAAGAAGGTTTTAGAGTCTTCTATACATAAAAGCAAGCTCAAGATAGTTGAAAATAAAAGTAGGGAGGCCTATTTGATTATACAAAATAAAATCATGTTAGGCATTTGCTTTGTCGTCTGGTTTGGGACAATGTATCCGGTATTGATTGAATATGTGTTTAACAATAAAATCTCAGTAGGTGCTGGATATTTCCAAACGGCTTTGATGCCTATGTTCTTAGTCTTGCTATGGTTTCTGGATCAAAGCAGTACTAGAAAAAGGTCAAAAGGAAAAAATGCAATAATGATCGCAGGCTCAGTAATCATTACGCTGATAGCAAATTGGTTTTTTTGTGCTAAAGTTCGAGAAATCGAAGTTCAAAGTATTCTCTTTGTTGGCTATATCAGTTATGTATTACTGGGGCAAATCCTAAGTAAAATGCGTAAACAATGGAATAAAAACATGCACATACTATCACACTGTATTTGGCTGCTGATGGCTATCAGCATCTATATCAATCAGACATATGGAGTGGAAAAAATCATAGAGTTGGAAAAAGGCAAAGTCGTCAATACTGGCGACATAGAAATACAATTAGAAAAAGTAAATGAGATACAAACCACTCAAGGGTTAACAGAGCAGTTATTGATAAAACTGAAAACCAGAGAGAGTGAACATATATTGTCGCCAGAAATTAGACAATATGTAACTCGTCAAATAGTCAAAACAAAAGCTGCTATTGGTAGTCAATTAATGTATGATGTCTACGTGGTGATGTCAAAAAATAGCGCTTCAGCATACACAGCACGTGTATACATAAAGCCGTTGCAGTCTGTTTTTTGGTTCAGTGGTATCATGCTGGGAGCAATTGGACTTGCAATATCATTTGCGCCTAATGAGAGGTCAAGGAAAGAGATTCAAATAAAGAAAGAGGTAGGAAAATGAAAAAATTAGTAGTTTGTTTCGTATTATTGTGGGCTACGGTTGGTATTAATGCTTACGTACCTCAGAGTGGTGGGGTGGATGTAACAAATACAATAGAGCTTTATGCACTGGATGGAAAAGCTGATATAAAAATGAGTAACAATAAGAAAGTGGTCGTATTACATGTTTTTGCAAGCTGGTGTGGTTATTGCAGAAAAGAGCATGAGTTATGGAAAGGAATCAATAAAATAGAGGGTGTAGAGTATTACGCAGTCAGTTATAGAGAACAAGGGGAATATGGAAAACGTTTTTTAGAGACAAGCGGTAACAATCCTTTTGATCGACATCTAATGCTAGATTTGGACAATGCCAAGAAAATAAATGTACATATGATACCAGATACGATTGTGATGTATAACAATAAGATTTTGGCAAGAAATCGAGGCACTATGAACAAAGATAAATTTGAAAAATTCACCGGTGAAAAGTTACAAAAAGCGATTGCTTCAGTTGGGAAAGTGAATTGATATGAAAAGATCTCTGCTTGGAATACTACTGGTTTTGATGGTGGTGGTCAGTCAAGCCATGGATTTTAAGACAGATAAGACATATAAAAATATAATAAAAAATATACGATGTCCTGTCTGTCAAAGTCAATCATTGGCAGAAAGCCAAACACAGGAGGCAATTGACTTGAGGAAGAAGATAGAAAGATGGTTAATCAATGGGAAAAGCGAAAAAGAGATTCTAGAGACAATAGAAAAAGATTATGGCCAAGATAAATTGCTGAAGCCTAAATTTAATACCAATAATGCAATATTGTGGGCTTTGCCTTATGTCGTATGCGCATGGTGTTTTCTCAGTAGAAAGAGTAAAACATAGGCATGTGTCAATCGTACGATAGAATCGACAATGATTGTTAGACAATCAAAAAAAGACAACGATACCGCGCAACGAACACACGAATGATGAATGGATCGATCAACCCTCTTTAGGGAGCTCTCTGATAGAATGTCCGATATAATGCTGTCTCGGTCGTATAATAGGGGTGTTACTGGCCTTCATCTCCAACCAATGGCTCATCCATCCAGAGACACGTGCCAATGCAAAAACAGTGGTAAAGCAATTATTTTGTATACCAAGCGCTCGTTGCACAATACCTGAATAGTAGTCTACATTTGGGTAAAGTTTGTGACTAATAAAATAAGGGTCTTCCAGAGCAATTTTTTCAAGCTTTCTAGCAAGAGTGAACAATGGGTTGTCTTGTTTTTTGTCCAAAACTCTTTTGCATAGAGACTTCATGATCATAGCACGCGGGTCTTTATTTCTATAGACGCGGTGGCCAAAACCGAATAAACGGAACGGATCTTCCTTGGACTTGGCTTTGTCTATATATTCTTGAATTCTATCGCTATGATTTATTTCTTCGAGCATATTGATACAAGCTTCATTCGCACCACCATGAGCAGGTCCCCACAATGCTGTTACGGCTGCAGCAAGTGCAGCATAGGCGTTATTGCCGGTGGAACCACTAACACGTAGAGTACAAGTCGATGCATTTTGTTCATGTTCAGCATGCAGTGTCAAAATACTTTCAAATACCTCAACAGATAAATCATCGGGAACTTCCCCGTTTAACATATAAAGAAAGTTTTCAACATACCCCAGATCTTTTCTCGGCATGATTGGTTGTTTTCCAGCAGAGTGTCTTTGAGCAAGCGCAACGAGTATGGGCATTTGTGCGATGACTTTACGGCTCATTTGAACGGCGTCTGTTTCAAGATCAGATTCATTACCAGATAGAATTCCGACCAAAATCAGGAGAACACTCATGGGGTGCAAATTACGTGGCAAAGTCGATAGCGCTTGATAACAATAATCGGGTATATTGAGATAAGCTTGGTAGTCTTGAATGAAAGATGAAAGCGCTTTTTTATTTGGAAGGTCTCCGTGTTGCAGTAAGTAGATAATAGAAGGGAAATCATAAGCTTTTGCCAGTTTTTCAATCGGGTATCCACGATATAGCAATATGCTTTGAGTGCCATCAATATAGCAGATAGCAGATTGGCAAAAGGAGGTATGTTTAAGCCCAATATCTTGAAAATAATAGTTTTGATCAAAGCTTCCGATGTCAACCACTGAATTACCCAGCGTGGCTTTTGAAATTATAAAGTCGCTAGTAACGTTATTGATTTGCATTTTAACTGTATTCATAGTGTCTCTGAGTTGATGATGGCTTTCTTATAGCAAACATTATAATTTATGCAGAAATAAATCACATTTTTATAAAATTAACACGATATTAAAAAATATACAAGCAAAACAGAGCCAGGAAATCAGTATGAGAAGTAGAATACAAAACGATAGCTTTGTCACAATAATTGACTAAGAAAATAGAAAACTCAATATAGATAGCATAAGTGTTAAGTGGCATTAAACTAAATAATGAAAAATAAATTGGGGAAAAATCTTATTAAAAATAAGGAAATGTGTTTCACCGTATTTTTTTAAAAAAAAACTGACAAATCTGATAATATGGTCTATATGAGAACCTCACGCGTATCATGGAGGAAAAAATGCGATTTATAGAACAGATAAAATCATTATTGTTCACAACAGAAACAACACTAAGAATCAATCAGAAAACTGTTTTGGTTCCAGTTCAAGCAAGAAGAATAACAAAAACCAAAACAAGACACATGCCTTATATGTAAATGGAAAAAAAGCCCGAAAGGGCTTTTTTTTATTAAGACGGTAGTGCTACATGAAGAAGATTAAAAGAAAGGATGCATGAAAATATAAATAAAAAGTAAGAAGAACCGCATATTAAGAAAAGGGTTTTACCACGACCAGAATGATGATAAAGATTAAGAAGATTGATGGAATTTCATTCAAGATGATAAAATATTTCCTGCTAAAGCAATTTGAATCTGCTCGGAATTGACGCATATGCCAGACCAGACGAATTTGATATAAGATTAAAAGAAGCACACTGGTGATTTTAAGATGAAACCAACCGTTTTTGAGATAAACGGGCCAGTTCAGAGAGAACAGTCCAATACCAGTAATTAATACAGCAAGTAAAGAAGGAATCATAATAATATTATGTAATTTTCTTTCCATGATTTTAAAGCGTTCATTGGATATGGTATCGTCAGCGTCTGCATGATAAACAAATAGACGCGGCAGATAAAATAAGCCAGCAAACCAGCAAACAATCGCAATCAGATGGAATGCTTTTAACCACAAATAGATCATTTTAATACCGTAAAGAAACCATATGATTATAAGACAAAAAGAATAAAAAGTGAATGTTTATCGGCATCTTTCATGGAGACAACAAGTGATGCAAGCATATCAATCAAATAAAACACGACAACTGGATTGATGAGAAACAAAGCAATCAAGCAGATCTCGGCTTATACACGCCAGTTCTTTTCAGACAAGTCATTCGTTTAAAAGGGAGTGGAATAGAATCAAGTCTAATTTTTTTATACCATGAAGACAAAGCTGGACGACTTGTCAATTTGGGAACAGTCAATTCTTGCCGTTTATTGAATACATTTATAATCTTATCACGATATAGATATGATGGGATTAGAATCAACAGTGATATGATTGATGTCATTGGCGCATAAAAAATAGATATTGCAGCCAGGACTGAAATGGCAAAATAGCCAGTGTAATTCAAAAAACGATAAGAGAAACTTGTATCGTCTTGAGTTTTTGAAGTCACATAGGACGGAGTACGTCTTTGTGGAAATCTTGTTGAATCAGGGAGATTTGCCGGATTATAGACGTCTCTATCATTAGGATAAGATGCCTGTTGTTCAATGGGGTTTAAAGAGTCGTCATAAAAAGGTTTAACAAGATGGTGTTCACATACCGAAATAGGCAAGCAGGCATCAAAATGGCACAGACTCCTATTAAAAACTATGGCTTTGAGGGAAATTTGTTCATCAATCCATGTATTAATCTCTTCGGTATTAAAATTGAAGCCAGAGCGTGCCGACAAATCTGGCCAAGAGTATGTATATCTGCGATTTTCACTATTCATACTTAAGAGGGCATAAATAGTGGATATACGTAAAATACGTGATGCAAAATCCAGTCCGTTTTCATTAAAAAAAGAGCCGTAGTTTGGTGAGTTATCTGAATTTGTGAGATCAAAAGCATGTTTCCTGATTATAGTTTCTCCCATAGACATAGCAGTCTTTACCTTTTGTGATACTTCCATAGCGAAAATGTACTCTTTCTGTTGTTCATCATCTGCCTGTTGTCTAACATCTTCCAAAGGAAATAGATTAAGAAAATAATCGGGAGAGTAGCCCCCAAAATTACAGTTATCAAGTTCGGTGTTCAAATTGAAAGCAAAACGCAAAACGGGGGCAATCAATGCCTCACAGTGCTTGAAGCTATGTCCTCCATATTCTTCTGCATAGCCATCAAGTTTGGATTTTACTTTTTCTAAAATGTTACGATTGAGTTCTGCATTCCTTCTCAACGGATCCTCATCACTAGGTATTTCGATGTAATCATCATGACTTTTTTTATTATCCGCATAATATAGGTTCCAACAAACAGCAAACTCTCTTAAGTCAACAGCTTTTGTTTCAAAGGCATAGAGTTGATTGTGACGATTTGAATAGAGTTGATTGTAACGACCTGATAAGAGATAAGAACAAAAGATTATAGCGAGGCTGTTAGGCCCACATGATCCGTTTCCTCTGGCTCTAATATATGCAAATTTATCTGTTGGCATAGTGGGAAAAAGAGAATCTTTTTCTCTCTTGGCAACCTTATCATCGGCAGCATGGCACTCACTACTCGCTTTAGAGCCATCTTGAGGAACAGGAGAGCGAATCAATTCCACTTCTGTAGAACCTGAATCTGGTTCATCAGAGATAAATGGATTGTCAGTAGGTTCAGATGTAGATTTTTTCATAGAAATAAAAGTGAATAATATAACATCATTCTAAAAGAAAAATAGATTGAACACAACACAACAATTCAATAAAAATAGAATAAGATAAAGTAATTAAATCATAGTATTGAAATAATACTATTTATCATTAAACCATAACAATAGCCTATCTAAAAAAAAAATTCCATGTAGTCGTATTCAGTCATGATCCGGTATGTGCTGCAGGTTTTTGTGATGACGACGGTTGTTCTTCGGGGGTTTTAGAGTCCAATGAAGTAGAATCAGAAGATGAAAAAGACGAAGAAGTTTTGTGGTATGAAGATTTAAGAACATGAAATGATTTTGAAATTGCGGGTGATGACAAAGAAAATTGAAGCAATCGATAAGCATCATGATCTAAGGATTCCATCAATGGTGTCTTTGATAAAAAGTCATAGAAAATAGGGGTATTGAATTCAAGGATAAGACAGATGGACAAGAAATTAATCAACGCCAATCCACGTGGGTAATTTTCACAATCAAAAAGGCATAGAACCAGTGCACGGACCCGACTGAACAACAATACACCTTCAATGCAAGATACAGCTAAAGCTTGAGGAACAACAAATAATGATGAAAGAGCAACTAAGAACGGTGTTTGAAAAATATACAAAAACACAGAGGCCAGTGCGATTAAATCTAAAAATGAAACATTGAATATGGACAATAAAAAGGTTTTTAAACAGACAATGATTTCAAAAAATCCCCAATATTTTGAACCATCTATATGAGTGCTGGCATTAATGAGTAATGGAAGTAGTGATGACACAGCAATCAATAAGTAATAAGAAATAGTAATATCTGCAATTTGTAAAACAAAGTGCCGTGACTGATATAATATAAAAAACAGGAAAGATGCAGTCAAAAAATAATTGACACTTTCAAGAAGAAAATCATAACAAAAGTTAAATGTATGAAAGGCTGTACTAGAAATGAAAGAGACAATTGGTTTGATAAAATTAATAAATGATTGTGGATATTTCATGGTTATTTTCCTATAGCTAGTTTATTTAATGAAGGTGGTTGAGGAAAGTTTTTTGTTAAAGAGGATTGCTGCTGGGGTATAATAAGAGGTTTTGACGATTCATTAGAGATGTTATTGCCATGAGCTGAGGTTGGGTGTTGATTGTTAGGTGAGAAATTTGAAGAAGGTATACTTGAAATAATTGGCTCAGATTCAATTTTTAAAGAGGTTTTCCAATTTGAAGTAGGATCAGAGTAGCTAACAGTTTGCCAATGCTTTTCTGATTCTATACAAAAGGTAAGTGTCATGGCAAGTAACAAAGTATCGGATAAATGACAGCTGGTGTCGTGCAGTACTTTAATCAAGGGCAGGTGGAGTAATGGTTGAGAGTATAGTTTAAGTAAGATGATAAAACTGACGACAAAGCGAAAACGGATATTCGGACTTTTAGCATTAAAAAGGTCTGGAAATAATAAAGAAGTTAAAATTAAAGAGAGTGCTGTTATTTCAAATATGGCATGTGAATAGATCCATTCAGTGATTGCAACGCCAGCCAATGAAAGTATAAAATTGAAAGTGAATAGAGGATATGAGACCGCAAATAAAGAGGCAGTGAGTAAAAACTCAGGGATGCTTAAGCCAAATAAATTGATAAGCATTGACATTAAGCGATTGATTAGGGCAAGAAAACCCCAGTTCAGTTTTTTATTCCCATGAAATTGAGACAAGAGGGTATAACTTGTTAATAACGAGAATTGGTGCAAAATAAGTTGATTAAGTACATCAAATTGCAGAGCAATCAAACAAAAAATTGGCCTAAGAGCTCTGATAGACAGAGGTACCCATTTCTGAAAGAGCAAATACTCAAAAACAAAAGAGTAAAAATGGTTAACGATGGTGTAGAAAACAAGTGTCGTAAAAATTAAATTAAAAAAATAATTTGAATAGTCACGCCATTTTTTTATAATTTTATTCATTTTATTATATTCTTACCGTTACATATTATACAATAAAAACAGGGCTTTGTCAAAAACAAGCAATTTTTCGGGAGTATGCAGACCCGCAGCAAAGATTGCCAAAAAAATGAGCTTTAAATGGTCTATCCAAAAGATATTAATCTAATAATAAATCACGGCTGTCAAGAACAATATGTAATTGGTGATATAATTAAATACGCGTGAAAATATCACTGACGATATTCTACAGCGATAGAGCATACGTTGTGATATCTACAGGTGAACCTTAATACAGGCAATCATTGACAAAGATAGCAATTAAACACTGAAAGGATATGCGATGGCAGGATGATATTGATAATTTGATATTTTAAAATCGTCCATGCTGACCCAAGTCTCTATGTCTTCGAGCGTTTTGATATCAGGGTTAATGTCAATGGTTGGTGCTGGAAAAGGTGTTCTTTGCACTTGAACTTTCATCTGTTCGAGTTGGTCTTCATAGATGTGACAGTTGACTATTTTATGAAAAGCCATTCTAGGTTTTTTACCGGTGATTTGTGCCATTAATGCGAGCAGAATATAGACTTGAACCATATTGAAATTCAAGCCAAGAGGCACATCGCATGAGCGTTGAGTGCTATTTAAGAAAAGTTCATCGCCGAGTAATGAAAAATGATGGCTATACATACATGGTCTGAGGCAACCGAGATCGAATGCACCAGGGTGGTAGAAGGTATAGATTTCAGCTCTGTCATCGATACCTGCGCGTAAATTTGTATAGATTTTTTTGAGTAGGTCGTTCTTAGTACCGTTGGGGCTTGGAAAGTTTCGACCAATTGCTCCATAGACAAGACCCATATCGTCATGGCCCTTTCGAATTGGGTTATTGAGCCAATCTGGGTTGTCATTGGCATTCATATCCCATGTTTTTGTGCCGATGCGACGAAAATCTGCTGCATTATCATAGCCACGAAGATAGCCTATGATTTCGGCGACAGCTGATTTCCAGAAGCTTTTTCTAGTAGTACACAATGGCAACTGATTTGATGACACATCATAGCTAAAGTCGGCATTGATGACGGTGAGGCAACGCTTTTGCGTGCGGTCATTAAAGACCCATTGTCCTTCATTGATGATTCTGTTACAAAGATTTAAGTATTGTTGTTCCACGAGCATTCTCAATTATGTTTAACCCAATTATAACGAAGTATGTGGAGTAAGACTACGAATTATAGATTTTATATCTATTTTAATAACGGGGTTTGATAGAGAAGTCGAAGGTTGGTGAAATATAAGCCGAATATTTCGACGTTTTCTGATTGAACGAAATATAAAAAAAGTGGGGTAGGGGATCGCAAAGTTATAAATGAAATACGAAATATTTAAGTACAATAGAACCTGAATGAGTGAGTTATCGGATGAGTATACAAAGATTCCGAATTAATTCTCAGTAAAAATTAAAAAACGATTCAATGACAAAGGTTCTCGATATAGACAAATTAAAGAATGACACATAGCATAGAATTAAGGACTGTGTTTAGATTGAGGTTTTTTTCAGTGCTGTAGTGAATACCACTGCCATATTGTTCAACCCTAATTTAAAACAGCGGCGCCTACCTGATAGACATATCGTGATTGATAAGGGTTATTTAGAGTTAGAGTAGATACTATGGATCTGGAAAATTGAATTTTATTAAATGAAAGTAATAATAAAAACATATTAAAATATCAGAACAATTGAGCTATCATAAAATTCACAAAGGAGGAAATGGGCATGGACCATAACAAAAACGAGCAGTTGCAGGAAGTCATCATCGGACGTTGTGATAACCTAGAAAAATTAGAAAATTCCATATTGAACATCGATCCAATCACAGCGGGGAACCTCACTGGGCAGACAATGCCAGATGAAGAATCAATCAACAGAGAACTCAATACATTGACTGATATACTAGAAAAAAACAGCATCACTGTTCACAGACCAAAGAAAAACGATAAAATTTGTCCGTTATTCGTCAGAGATTTGGGTTGTATGATCGATGGCACATTCATAAAAGCCAGACCAGTAAGGCAAAGAGAATCAGAGTTTATATGCATAGACAGTATACTCAGAAAGAAGAAAATAGAACCGTATGTACTAAGTAAAGAAACAAGTCTTGAAGGTGGCGATATTATACTATGGGATGATATTATCTTTATGGGATATAATGAGGATGACGTATTTGAAAAGGTGATAACTGCAAGAACAAATGTAAATGCAGTGGAAGAGATAGAAAAGAAATTTCACAAAAAAAGAGTGATTGGATTACAGATAAAAAAGTCCGAATCTGAGCCAAAAGAAAACGGATTACATTTGGATTGCGTTTTCATGCCACTAGGGAGTAGAGCATGTGTGATGCATGAGAGAAGCTTTACCACAGGACGAGACGTTGCCTTACTGCACAAAATATTTTCAGGTCAGATAATCACAGTGAATGATGAAGAAATGATACATTTCGCATGTAACATCTTACAAATATCAGAAAATCACTTTATTTGTTCAAATAGTACGTCTATTGGCAAAAAGATTAGAAAATTGGGGTTTGAAGTAACTTGTATTGACTTTACAAATTGCGAGAAACTGGGAGGGGGGATTCGCTGTGTTTCACTGCCAATTAAGTAAATAGCATGTATGTTAAACGGCTCTCAAGGGCAAGTCTTCGAAGTACAAGCATTGATATGGAGTAGGTGGCCAATCAATGCATGAATTTAAATTGAATTGAGCAGCGAAAGCTTAGAACGATGAACGATACCCTCATAGAAGGCATGGAATATAATTCGAAAAGACATTCAATCAAATAATAAAAAAAGAATGGATTAACAGACAAAGAGTTCTGGGACTGAGAAAAATGACAATGTCAGCTGTAGCAACAAGAGATTATGTGCAGAGAAGATCAATGTTATGAGAACTGGCAGAGTGAATTGATTGAAGTTTGTAGTGCTAGCACCTGAGATTGAGTGGTGTCACTGCCCATGGCAATTCTGATTGAACGTTGTTGTTGATCCGGAGTCAAACCAATGGCATTTAATACGTGTGATGATCGACCACTATGGCATGATGATTGAGACGATAGGGAATAATTATTTTTCAGGACTTCGAGTGCACGCGTATCAACATTTTCTGGTAGTGTGAGATGTATATTTTGTAAAACTCGATTGGTGCGACAACCATTCCATGAAATTCTTGAATCAAGTCCAGTAGAAAAGCAGCGGAGTAAATTTTGGTAGTGTGATTGATTGTCCAGATGATTGTGATTGATCTGACAAGCTTTAACAAAACCGGCAATCAAAAATAATGCCATCGTCCCGGCACGTAGGTTTTGTTGCTGAGCGCCGCCATGAATAATTTTTTGAATTTTCTTTTTAGGATTAGACGAGATAAATAGTGCGCCGATGCCTTTGGGGCCTTGGCATTTGTGTGATGAAAAACTTGCAAAGTCAACTTCTGCGCAAAGAGGAATGTCAGTCTTACCGATGCTTTGTGCACAGTCTAGATGCAATAAAATCCCATGTTGTTTGCAAAGTGAAGATATGGATTGAATGTCTTGAATGACGCCAATTTCATTATTCACATGAGAAAGACTCAGCATAATACTATCAGTTTGAATCGCATTTTTCAGTGTATTCAAATCCAATAAGCCATTCTTTTTTACCGGCAGGAGAGTGACATTGAATCCTTCTTTTTCTAATGTTTTTAGGCTTTCCAATGTAGCGCTGTGTTCGGTTGCCAGGGATAGGACATGTTTCCCCGCGTGTTGATATTGGCGACAAGCACCCAGTATTGCCATATTGATTGATTCTGTTGCACCGCTGGTCCAGATCAATTGACCGGGTTGTTTGCTAATGAGATCGAGCATAGTATATGTGAGCTCATTGATTTTGGCATTGGCAGTCTGTGCCATTGTATGATTGGCGTGTGGGTTAGAGTAATACTCGGGACTAGAGAGATAATGATGCATCACATCGATGACGTCTGGATGTAAGGGGCTAGATGCCATATGATCAAAATAGAGCGTTTTATTCATGAGTAAACATTGATTTTTACACGATTATATCACAATTAAAACAATTTTTAAAGTGAGTTCGATCTATAGGAAAAGTTCTATCATTTTAAAAATTGAAAAAAATCTGACAAAATATGATTGATGAACTATAAAAACGACTAGGAAAATGATGAAAAATTATAGGGAATGATTATGACGACTCGAAACAGTTCAATTATAGACAATGAAGACACAATTACTGAATATAAGTACTCCGAGAGTAATATAGCATCAATAGAGTGTCCGAATGCAAGAACCATTGCTAACTATTCATTTCATGCGTGTAAAGAACTTAAGGAGATTTATTTTCCGGTAGCAACGAGAATGGGCAACGATGCATTTTCTTATTGTAAAGAAATCCAAAAAGCAAGATTTCCAGAAATAACTGACACTGGTCAAAGTGTATTGTCATATTGTTCGAGACTAAAAATAGTAGAATTTCCAAAAGCCAGAGATATTCAGAGAGATGCACTTTGTCAATGTATAGATCTTAGAGTGGCGTGTTTTCCTAGAGCGAGTACTATTGGTGGGTCTTCATTTGAAAACTGCATTAGTCTTAGAACAGCATATTTTCCTGAAGCAATCAGTATGGATGGAAATGTATTGGCAGGGTGCATCGAACTACAATTGGCTAATTTTCCTAAAGCAGTTGATGTTGGCGCCTTCGCATTCGCAAGATGTAGTGAACTTAGAATGGTATATCTACCAGAAAGTGAAACCATAGGCTGGGGAGCATTCTTTGGTTGCAAAAAACTAGAGACAATCGTACTACCAGACTCACTAATTGAAAGTGATGAAATAACCGATGAATGGAAAGAACAAAGAGGTATCAGAAATGAGACGCAGTGTATTAGCCAAAGTGATTACTTACAAAGCACCATGGAAGAAATCAATTCATTGATTGGATCTGATATTCAAATTAAAGATGGTGATAAAAAGATTGCTGAATTACTATTACTAAAAAACATTCACGATGGGGCATTTCCTAATAATTTATCAGATGATGAGAAAAGAACATTGAATGGTAGCTGTGCATCAGATCTGTACAAAATAGTCAGTTCAATAAAGGATGACGATTACGAACGCAAAAAAGAATGGGCTAGAGTTTTAGGTGTTAAAGTAGAGATCACAAAAGCAAAGACAGAAAATAGTGGCGAAGCTGAAGATACAGAAAAAGCAACCTCAATAAGGCAACAATTGGAGACAATAGCCTTGGATATTGAACTAGACAAGATGATTACAAAGTGCGCAAACCCTCTACACAAATATCTATCGCTCAAAGAAATGATGAGATTGGAACAAATAAGCAAAACAGACGATATTGGGTTACCATTCAACTCGGAAAGAACCATAAGAGAAAACACACTGAACGAATACAAACAACAACTTGACGACTATATACAAAAACCAGACAAAAGGGAATGTGATTTAGACATCATTAGTAAGCAAGTACAAACACTATTTGATGCTGTAAGACGATCAAAAAAATCACCCCCAACAGTTGGCCATTAATAGGATGAGAGATTAACAATTATATAGAATTTAAATCCGCCAAATCTAAAGACGATGACTAAAAATGCTTGTATAAAATTTATAATAATCGGTATTAATGAATAAGATGATTAAAAAACTGACAAATTACGATTATTTGTCTATAGGAATAAGTAATTATAACAAGGAATGATTATGCAGAATCAGATATTCATAGGAACCGTATTGAGCGCTATTATCACAGGAGTAGCAGTATATCATCAATCGTGTGGTAATGATATTATAGATAATGAAGAGCAAGTTATTGCGTTGTAGTATACTACAAAGGGAATATTAACCATAAAAGCTCCATTAGCGAAAAGAATTGGATTTGGTGCATTGAAGAAATGTATATCACTTAAAGAGGCAAATTTCCAGAAGCGACTAGTATTGGGGATTATGGATTTCATCGCTGCGAATCGCTTAAAGAAGCCAATTTTCCAAAAGCGACTAGTATTGGTTCAGATGCATTCGAGCATTGCACAACATTTAAAGTGGGATATTTTCCAAAAGCGAGAAGTATTAAAGGAGATGTATTCTAAGACTGCGACAACCTACAGACGATTATTTTGCAAGATAGTCTGTTTGACGACAATGTTGTAACAGATGAATGGAAAGCACAAAGAGGTATTAGAGCAGATGCATAGTGTATTCTCCATAGTGATTACTTGAAAAGTATTATAGAAATTAATGATTTAATTGGTCAAGAACGTTTTAGAAAAAAAAGGATGATAAAATATTAGAATTACAATTATTACAAAAAATTCAAGAGAATGAAAAGGCGCTTTCAGGTAAATTGTCTGATGATGAGAAGAATATGCTCATGCGCATTCCACAATCGGGCGTTTTAAAATATGATGTTTACAAAAGAGATTGAAAAATCACTCAGTCAAATACTCGTCAATAACTCGGGAGATAATAAATACCTTTTTGACATCAAATCAATACCAAGTATGACGCTATAGATTCTAATAAATTTAACCAAACACTACGACCAACTTCAAAACCAAGTAGTTCAGCTGATCCATCACTTGATCTAACTGAGAAGCATCAAAAAACAAAACCAATTGATGCCATCCGTTCATCTTTCTATCCTTTTTATCATCATTGGTCATTCGCCATCCATATAACTGCTGAGTAAATGCATTCCCCACAACAAATTTAGCATTCCCGTTCTCATGTTTAAGAAACACTGATATAAGCAAAATAAATGCCTCAAATACTAGTTGAATGCCCAAGATTGTGTGATGAGAGGAAAGAAAGATGCTGAGAAACTCCGAGCAGAACCTAAGACATTGGATCAGTCTTCAGTAACCGTTTAAAGATACCATGCAAGAAATCGATTTCCTCGTCATTTGGTCTCAAACGGAAGAGTAATTGACGAAACTTAGCAGCATCGATTTCAGACTTTTTATGCGTTTTTGAAAATGCATAACGCGAAAGTGTGTTGGTCAAGGCACTGATTTTCTGATGCGATGCAATCTCGTGATGCAGTGCTGCTGGCGATTGATTATTGCCCATCTGCATGGCTAGAAATGTAATAATTTGCACGCAAGATGCCAAGTTTAAAGAACTAAAGTCTGGACTTGTAGGAACCGTAACTTGCATATGACAGAGTGAGATCTCCGCATTGTCTAAGCCATTTTGTTCATTTCCAAAAACCAGTGCAATGGGTGAACTTGATTGATTATCTTGAAGGAAAACTGGTAATTGTGAAGCACAGAGAGAAGGAGGATTTGGGATTTTTCTAGATCTTGCAGTTGTGCCAATGGCCAAATGACAGTCAGATAGCGCCTCTTCTAAACTTGAAAACTCTTGTGCATTGAAAAGAACGTCATCAGCTCCGCTTGAACGGTTATATGCTGTCTCATTTTTATAATCAACACAATTGACCAATCGTAAATCAGTGATGCCCATGGTTTTCATGGCGCGGGCACATGCGCCAACATTTCCCGGATGAGACGTATGAGAAAGAACAACTGTATACGATGAAGATTTCATGTTTTATTGAGGTGATTATCACGCTTAAAAAGTATATTAAAGTAAACCAATGTGGTTGTTTCAAATAAAAACAACAGAAAAACAATAAAGCCATCAGACAAATAAGAGTAAAATGGTGGATATTGCTGATTCTTCTTGTAAACAGTTGTATTCAATGTTGAGCGGGTGTCATAAGGCAAAGAAGATTCAACACGGCCATATTGATCTATGTGTGACGTATGACCACGATTCATGTCTAGAAGTAATGGTGTTTGAGCCTCAAGTGCTCTAATTTTTGCGGCCTTCAGGAAGAGGCGCTGGAACACACTGTCTCTATACCATGTGTTTTCTGCAATTGCGATGATTGCATCAGATGAGTGGATAAAAGACTTATGATTGAGCGGGAAAAAAAGATCATAACAAATCAGTGGATACAATTTAAACCCAGAGTAAGTCAACAACGAAAAGGCAGAACGATTACCAGCTGCGGTTCTATGGTTATCAAAATAAGCGATATAAGGTTTTAATAAATTGGAAAACGGTAAATATTCGCCAAATGGTACAAGATGTTGTTTGACATAACGGCCATGAACTTGATTGGTGCCAATCAACAAAGGATTAAATCCAGAATCAGAAAAGTAATTGAGTCCCAAAATGCTGTTTTGTAAGAATTGAGATTTTTCAAGATCGGACAACGACAATTGGGATTTGGATAAAGAAAGAATCCCCTCTGGTAAAACATTGACATAGTGACTTGATTTCTGATTAAGTGAGAGTAAGTGAAGAGAGGTCTGCCAATCAATCATTGGATCCCGTAGTTCAAGATGGGAGAAATTGGGTTGTATAAGGTTAATGCGCAATGGTTTTGTTGCAGGGCCTGAGTGAGGTGAAAGCAAAGAAAAGACGTATAAACTGGCCAGAGAAACAGAAGAAAACACGAAAAAAAGCAGTAAATAACGTCCATCCTTATCGATACGGCCGTTAATGACATTGACAAGCACTTCAAAAGTCCTAAGACAGACATAACCTGTAAAAAAGACACCACCATAGGAATAAAATAATTTAAAAAAGGAAAAGTTCATGGGAATAGTCCCATAAAAAAGCCATGGTGCAGCTAAAAAAGAATGCATTCTGAGATAGTCAAACAGTATTAAAAAGAATGACAATGAGTAAAAAAACTTGTACTTGTTATTGAATCTCTGAAATAAGAAGCAGGGCAGGGACATGATAATAGAAAAGGGAATGAACACCAGGAATAAAAAGCAAACAGAGAGAGAAAAGCTCAAGCCTGAAAAATCAGATAAACAATACACAAGCCAGTAGGAAGAATGGCTAAGAAAAAATATAAAAAAAAGAGAATAAGTCAATAATTGGGACAGAAAAGAAAGCGGTATGGTGAATAGATACATAAAGGAAAAAAGTGCAAACAGAGCCACCAGTGTGCTTTCTGAGTACAAGCTATAAGACATCAAGAAAGCACTGAGTGTAATAGTCAAGAAGTATTTAAAGTAGTGATAGTAGATATTGTATTTTGTTTTTGAAAAATTCGAATGAAGATTAGATATGGCAATGGACATAACTACCTAGATTTTTTAAGATGACTAAACACTCGTTTGACCAAAAGATCTGATTCTTGTTCATATTTAATCACACAGCCAGATTCTTGTGCAATCAACAGCCCTGCAGAGAAACTATATATAGGGATGTTTCTAGCATAGAGTACATCGAATGCTCCCAATGCATGATAAGCAAGTGCAAGTCCAGATGAGCCAAATAAACGAAATTGATCAATGGTTAGCTCTCTATCTAAGCGCTTGTCCATATCAATGATTGCTGTCTGCATTTGAAATTGACCAGCAATCGCGATCAATGGTGTTTTATCAGGCGTGACTTTTTGTGCACGCATTTTCTTGCCATTAAACAAAGCGCCTTGGTTCTTGATGGCTGAAAAAACCTCATCTGTCACTGGTTGATAAATCACAGACATAATGCATTCCTTATCTTCATAGAGAGACAGAGCCATGCAATACGACGGTATCATGTTCATAAAATTGGTGATGCCATCGACAGGGTCTACAACCCAAGTAAACCGCTTGTCTGCTGGATCTTCAAGAGAAGGTGTTAATCCCTTATGTTCTGATAAAATTCGGTGTGTTGGATATAATTCATGAAGTCTATTGATTATTTCATTTTCAATACTGATCTCCAGCATATTTTCATAAACCTGAGTTTTAGAGTTCATGATTACTTTGACTCTATCTGTTCTATCCATATTTTGTAAGAGTTGCCTACTGGCATTTCTCAACAGAGAACTTGCAGCATTAAAATAAGCTCTATTCATTTGATTCCTTATGATTGTAGTATAACTGGGGTTGGCTTTTTAGCGGGGGTATGCGTCAATCCTAGAACAACTGCAAGCGCACCTGCAATATAAATACTGGAATATGTTCCTATAATAATACCAATGGTCAATGCAACTGAAAATCCGTGCAAGGACTCTCCACCAAAAAACAAAAGAGATAGCACGGCAAGCAAGGTCAATAGAGAGGTAATGATTGTTCTTGATAAAGTTTCATTGATAGCCATGTTAACAATAGATTCGATGCCTCTATCAGGATAATTGTTGAAATTCTCTCTTATTCTATCATAAACAACAATGGTGTCGTTCAAAGAGTATCCCAATACAGTCAATATACCGGCAAGACTGATCAGATCAAACTCAATTTGACAGTATGAAAAAACACCCAGAGTCACGATAGGATCATGCAACAGAGCTACAATTGCAGCGATCGCAAATCGATATTCGAAACGAAGTGCAATATATAACATGGTCAATATCAGAGCAAATATTATGGCATTGAGTCCATCTGTCAAAAGTTCTTTACCGATTTGTGGTCCTATATACTCTACCTGCGAGATTTTTGAATCAGGAAAATTATCTGCTAGAGTCTTTTCAATTGAATGCTGCAGCTCTTTATCGTTAGTTTTTGGGATTCTCAACAATATATTCTTAGATCCTCCCAATGATTGTATACTTATGTTTTCTGAGTGGTCTGCAAACAGGTGTCTTATTTCAGCCAGGTCATGTTGTTGGGAAAATCCAACTTCCATTTGAATCCCCCCTGTAAACTCAAGACCCATTTTTAATCCAAAAAAAGCGATACTAATGCAAGAAACAACGAGTATGATCACAGAAAGCCCAAAGGCCTTATTCCTAAGGGCCATAAAAGGTATTTTTGTTTGATGGCTAAAAAACTCCATATCAGATTCCTATTGCTTTTGGTAAATCAGTGATTCGGTGCTGGACTGCTCGAGTGAAAATTCTAGTGGCATAAACTGAGCTAAGCATTGAACAGACAAGGCCTATAATTAGGGTAATTGCAAATCCTTTAATCATACCTGAACCAAGTGTATACAATACAATAGAAACAATAAAAGTGGTTACATTGGCATCCAAAATCGTAGCAAAAGCCTTATCATAGCCTAATCTTATTGCTTGGTTCAAAGATGAACCAAGTCTAATCTCTTCACGTATTCTTTCATTGATCAAAACATTGGCATCTACAGCCATTCCAACAGTCAATACTATGGCAGCCATAGAGGGTAAAGAAATGGTGGCATCTAAGAAAGAAAGACAAGTGACTATCAGCAGCAGGTTATAAAGCAAACCAAGATTGGCAATCAATCCAAAAAGTCGATAATAAAAGACCATAAATATCACAATCACAAAAAATCCTATAGCGATAGAAAACAACCCTTTTTGGATGTTGTCCTCGCCCAGACTTGGGCCAACAGTGGTTTCATGCACAATGTCAATTGGTGCTGCCAATGAACCGGAGCGAAGCAACAAAGCAAGTGTGCTGGCTTCTTCATGAGAACGCATTCCTTCAATAATAAAACTACTGCCGAGTGCTTGATTGATCCTTGGGGCACTGAGTACTGATTTTTTGACTGTGCGTTCTTTAGTAATAGGATCTGTTAATATTTCCTGATAAACTATCGCTAAGTGACCGCCCTTATTCTCTGAAGTGGCAGTATAAAAAGCTTGTTCCGAGGCGCCCCCAGCCAGATTAATCTGTATTATTGGCTTGCCTTTTTCATTGCTTGCCACTGCAAAATTGATCGCATCCCCTGTCAAAACAGAATCACTTTGCAGCCATATCTGAGAGCCTTCTTTGGTAGAAATCTTAAAGTCATCGTCATTGACGGGTTTTGAAGGATTAAAGCTTGAGACAATATGGAAGCTCAATGTGGCTGTATTTCCAATGATGGATTTTGCACGTTGAATATCCTGAATGCCAGGTAGATCAATATTAATTTGAGATAGCCCCTGTCTTTGAATCACTGCTTCACTGAGACCAAGCTCATTGACTCGTCTGTTAATACTTTCTAAAGTCCTTTGCATAATGTAATTGGTTTTATCAAGTTCGGTTTGCGCGTTATTTTGTACAACAAGCTTATTGTCTGATTCAGTGTGTATCTTGGCAAACTGACTAGATTCAATTATTTTCTTAGCACTTTCTAATGCCTGATGGTTAGCAAAACCTAAGACCAACTTAGAACCCTCAAAGGTAGCACTGTCATAATCTGCACCCAATGATTGTATTCTTTTGATCATGTTTTTCTGTGCCTGTGATTCAGACCCAGTGTGCTTTTCGAGATCAACATTCAAAGTCAAGTGCACACCGCCTCGCAAATCCAATCCAAGTTTCATTGGCGATGCTCCTAGGTATCGTAACCAAGCAGGATAGTTAGACTTTAAATTGGGGCTTGCGATATAAGTGTCTTTATAGATTGAGTTAATATAATCTTTGGCAATCATTTGTTGGTCAACAGATGGAAAGGCAATCAAATAATGTCCTATTGATTCATCATGAATCAGTTGATGACCCTTGAATATTTTAGATGGCGCTTTATTCATCAATGTCTCTAAATCTGTCTGGTCTAGATGCGACTCAGTTTTTGTAGAAAGTACAGAGACAACGGGTAGATCTGGATAGAAATTAACGCATGTATATACGATTCCTATGAATAAGGTCACCATTATAAATAGATAATGTGATAAAGGACGTGTGTTCATAATAAAATCCTCTTTATTCTGACTACCGAGGGTCGGAGTCGAACCGACACAGTGTTTCCACTACCAGATTTTGAATCTGGCGCGTCTACCAATTTCGCCACCCCGGCAATTGTGCATATTGTACGACAATCAGGACAGAATTGAAAGTTAAATCACAATAAAAAACAATAAATAATTAATAAAGGAATTAAAATGTTAAAAGCTTATTGACTAAATCTGGGAATCACAATGATTAAGAGGTAGTTTAAGCAAATGTTTACTGAGTAAACAATCTTCAACCATCTGACAAACATCATGATTAAATTTTGGTTTTATTTTAACAACCCAAATTGATCTATTAGTTGGAAAATCGATTTTTACAGCATCTTTTTCGGTGATCAATATCGGCTTATCATCTGGTAAATCAAGAATATCAGTTAGAGAAATCACCGAATGATCATGTAACTCATATCTATCAAAAGTAAAACCAAGATCAGAAAGTAGAGAGAAAAAGCCATCTGGGTTACCAATCGCACAGAGTGCACTGATGTTTTTTTGATGAGGCCAATCATCCAGAGAATACTGCAGGCGCCTATCAAGCGATTCAAAACAATCTATTTCATAAGACATGGTATGCGATTCACAAAGAGAACTTTTTTGATGAGGATATATGACAAAGTCGGACATCTCTGCTCTCGACTTTAGTTCTCTCAGAGGCCCTAATGGCAAAAGCAATCCATTCCCAAAACCAGATTCATCAGGCATCAAGCAAATTTCAACACCCCTAGGGAGAGCATAGTTCTGTAAACCATCATCAGAAATAATCAAATCAGCACCCATCTCAGACAAAAGAACAGCTGCAGCATGACGGTTTGGACTTAAGCAAATTGGAGTTTGAGTCTGTAACCAAATCATTCTTGCCTCATCACCCATTACTTCATGACCCATATCATGGTCTATCAACAGAGTTGTTTTAGAATATTTTCTCTTGTATCCACGAGAAACAACTCCAACATGGTAGCCCTTGCTCCTAAAATGTCGGATCAAAGCAATCACAAACGTGGTTTTTCCGGTACCACCAACAGTCACATTGCCAACAACAACGACGGGGCAGGCTAAAGGCTTTTGAATGAAAAGTAACAGAGCTTTCCTGATTCGAGTCAATAGATAAAAAAGAAATGATAGTGGATAAAATACAAGATGCCATGAAGAATTGGTAGACCATACACGAAGAAAAAAAGATTGCACTTTCTTTTTAAACATCACAAAAGACCCAAAATTCTGGCAACATCGTTATATGTAATCATCGCAAAGAGACCGAGCAGCAGTGAAAGTGTCAAACGATCAATAAAACCTTGCGTGCTTGGTTTAATTCTCTTTCCCAAAATACGTTCAATTGTGAGTATCAAGATTCTACCACCATCGAACACGGGAATGGGCAAAAGATTGATAAAGGCAAGGCTAATATTAATCACAGCAATCCAGTGTAAAAGTGATATCAAAGTTTGCAGAGAGAAAAGCGAGAATGTCATAGATAAGATGATGATTGGACCACCAAGCGTATCAGTAGATACTGATCCCGTGAATAAAAGACACAGAGTGGCGAACTGAAGTAAGACATATTGATAGGTCTCATAAATAGCATAAGACAAGTTGTGTAGAACTGATCGATCAATACGTCCATATAATGCTGGTGTTTTGTCTGGGATAGCTGTTTTGATGCCTAGATACCCTGTGTCTGAAATAAAGCCCTGAGAAGATATATTAACCATTTTAGTATACTTATTTTGCGCGCGTATGAAAGTAATTTTAACCGTTTGATTTGGATGATTGCGGATAAAAGTCAACAGCTCATTGGCATCATTGATGGTGATATTGCCAATAGACACCACATGGTCTCCTTTTTGCAAACCAGCAAGTTGCGCAGGTGAATCAGGCATGACAAAGTCAATCACTGGTTTCCATTCCTCTGCGCGAGGAAGGATGCCAAAGACATTAAAAAGTCCTCCTTTGGCCAGTAAGCTCAGATCCTGTGTTGAGATGGTCTTAAGCTTGATAGGCTGTCCAGATCTCATGACTTGTATCCTAAGTTTGTCTCCAAAGGCCTTGGTAAGAATCAGATTAAAAGCAACATCTTTCCATGTGATAACCTTATTGCCATTCATCTGAGTAATCAAATCTCCAGACAACATGCCAGATTGACTAGCAAGTGTTGGTTTGATAACTGTGCCAACCACAGTTTTTTTATATTCATAGCCCAAAGAATTACAACACCAAAATAGAAGCACAGCACACAATACATTGACAATAATGCCACCGAGCATGATAAAAACCTTTTTAGGGTAGGAAAGTTTGAGAAATTTATTGATCTTTGCTTTACTTTCTCCGCACAAGTCAACATAACCGCCGAGTGGCCATAAGTGTAATTGCCACAATGTCTTGTGTACATCTTTTGCTCGAAACAGAACTCGACCAAACCCAATATTGACAGAGTGTGATACTAAGCCACACAGACGAGCAGCATAGTAATGACCCAACTCGTGAACGACAATGATTAAACTGATTATCAATAGTGTGCCAATTAGCCCAAGTAAAAAAAACAGTATGGTGAGCAATGAATCAATCATATATAGCAATTAACAACTGGATTAATAGTGACATAAAAAACAGATGAAATCTAGATGTAATCCAGGGAGATTAAAACTCTTCATCCTGTTTTTTATCTTCAAAGAAGTTAATCAGCGCACTGCTGCGATTTGGATGTCGTAGTTTTCTCAATGCCTTTGCCTCTATTTGTCTAATCCGCTCTCTAGTGACATCAAATTGCTTACCGACTTCTTCCAAAGTATGGTCGGTATTCATTTTTATACCAAATCGCATACGTAAAACCTTGGCCTCACGTTGAGAGAGGCCAGTTAGAACCTCGTTAATTGCATCTTCTAAGCTATACTGAGTTGCTGCGTCAATTGGCTGACTGCCTCTCGGATCTGGAATAAAGTCCCCGACACTTGAACTATCGTCATCATCACCAATCGGTGTTTCAGTAGAGACGGGTTCTTTTGCAATTTTTTGTACTTTTCTGATTTTTTCTACAGACATATCCATAAGTACTGCAAGTTCGTCTTGTGTTGGCTCTTTGCCAGTTTCTTGTAAAACTTGACGAATTATTCTATTCATTTTATTGATTGTTTCTATCATATGAACAGGTATTCTAATGGTTCTTGCTTGGTCTGCGATGGATCGTGTAATCGCCTGTCGAATCCACCATGTTGCATAAGTAGAAAACTTAAATCCTCTTTTATACTCAAACTTATCTACCGCTTTCATCAAGCCAATATTGCCTTCTTGAATGAGGTCAAGAAATTGTAGACCACGATTGGTATATTTTTTAGCCAATGATATAACCAAGCGCAAATTCGCCTCAATCATTTCTTTCTTTGCACGATTAGTTTTTGCGTCCGCAATCACCAGTTTGCGATTGATGTGTTTTAAGTTGTTTCTGTCAATATCATTATTTTGCTCAACAGCTTTCATATGTAATAACTGCCTCTCAATGGTGGCCTGAGATTTCAATAATGATTCAGAGTACTTTGGAAACTTATCTAAAAAAGACTGGTAGTCAATATCACAGTAGATATATTTTTGAATCATTGGAAGCGCAGAGCGAGGTAAGCAAACTGATTCTAGGAATATTTTTTCTATCTGGCTAATTCGAGATTTAATTTTTGTGTGAATGTTTAAAACCATTTGACGATATTCTCGTATCTTATTATTGGACAGTTTTATTTTTATAAACATATCTGTTATTTCTTTATAAATCTGCTCAGATTCCAAAACATTGGTTGATTTTACTTCAAGGTATTCTTCATAGAGTTTTTCTATCTTATCAATGAATTCACGTACAACAATTTCATCAGGGCCTTCATGGACAAAATCAATATGTTCATTATCAACCTGTTTTGAATCGGTAAGTGCTTCAGTTTGGCATTTTGTCTCTGGGTCATCATCCGGAGCAGAGCTTGACAGGGTATCTGACTCTTCAAGTATGGCATTTTCAGACTCTGATACGGATACAGATACTGGATTTTTTTTAGTATGGTTTTGCATGGCTGAATCAGTAAAGCCTATCACAATATCAGACAATTGAGATTCTGTATCAAAAGAGTCATTGACATCTTTAATAAAAGTTTTAATAACGCGGTGATATTGAGATAAAGCAGAAATACTTGCAATAACCCCTTCTTCAATACGTTTGGCAATTTCTATTTCGCCATCACGCGTTAACAAGTCAACACTACCCATTTCTCTCATGTAGGCGCGTACAGGATCTTGTGTTCCAATTTCCGGCGTAATTTCATCTATCACATCAACATCAGAAATGGCGGTTTGTTGAAGCAAGAGAACCTCTTCATCAGGGACTGTTTCAACAACACGGATACCAATATCAGTCAATATTCTCCAAACTCGTGCAATGGCCTGCTCATCGACTCCTGTGGGTAAATAGTCATTGAGTTGACTGTAAGTGACGTATTGCTGCTGCTTGCCGAGATTGATCAAAGCCTTTAACTTCTCATTGATCAGTAAATCAGGCTGAGCGTTTTTAAGGGCTTCAGAAGTAGTTGCTTTTTTATGCTTACTGGCCATTTCTGTATGCAGATTATCCACCTCGCCACTGTCTTTTATGGTAGAATTCTTTACTCTGTCATTTTTTTCTTCATGCTGATAATCCATACAATCCCCATTTAAATTAATTGATAATTATATATTCAAATAAACACTTATACAAATATATTTCTAATATATTTTAGTATAGACTATATTTTGTAATCTTGTCTGTTTTTTTTAATAAATTATAGGTCAAGATTGATCATAAATGCTAGTTTGTA
>JAZAFR010000005.1:0-22037 GCA_036121365.1 Pseudomonadota bacterium
CCGATCACAGGTGAGCGAAGTGATGCTCCAAATACTATTTTTAGATATACTTTTGAGCAAAGACGAAAAGTCGATCCTGTCACAGGAAAGCCAAGTGATGCTTCAGATGCTATAACTCAGAATTGCTACCATTCTAGAAAATTGGTAGATCCCCGGACAGGAGAGATCAGCAATGCTTCAGATGCTATCCCAAGATATATTTTTCACAAAATAAGACCAGTCGATCCCGTTACAGGAAAGCCAAGTGATGCCCCAAACGCCATTTCAAGAGCAGAGTTTTATAGAAAAAAAAGAGCAGCCTCATCTGCAGGTGAGCCAAGTGATGGCCAAGATGTTATTTCTACAGGTGGTTTTTTTCATAAGCAAAATAAACAAGATGCGTGTGAAAAATCTGCGGATCATGACAGGTTAAAGAGAAGAAAAAAGAGTAAACAGATTATGCTAGATGAGCAATTTCAAGTTGATATTATTGACAAAGGAAACTTGCCTGTTGCTAGCGATAATATTGCAATGAGAAATTTAAGACCTGTAAAGGAGGAAAATGGTTTTAAAAGTAGGCGTATGTTATTGAACTTAGATGTCAGTGATGATAATTTGACGCAGACGATGCAAAAAGTCAATAATCAGGCAAAAATTTCCAAGGATATAGATAGTGACAATTGTGAAATACAAGCAGCAAGGTTTGTAAGGTCCCTACAAGGAAGAGATATTTCTAGTGTGAGTATGAAAATTCGGGGTGTTAATTATTTTTACCCCGAAAATCGCAAGAGATGGGGATCTATGATTGGTTCTGATTTGGTCAAAGACAATTATCTAGACTTGGTCCGTGAGTCTGAATTTATATTGTTTGAAAATGATGTCGCTGTTTTGGATATCACAGAAGACAGATGTGTGACAGATGTGGTTGAAAGTAATGGTATCAATTCTTTTTTTGCGGCAATGAACATCGAAAAAGAAATGAGATTGAATGAAAAAAGAGGTTATGCTTGGGGATTGATGGGTTTGGATCTTGGAGGTGTTTGGCATCAGGTTGTGTGGATAGAAAGAGAGAATGATTATGTCATCTGTGATCCAAATGGCGTGAGTGGTACACAAGATAAGTTATTGAAGCATGATCAACTTATATCGTCATATTCAAATTTATCAAGAATATCAGTTTTGAAGTTTTCAGGAGGTTATTATCCTGCTATAGATTCTCTCATGAAAAAGAATAGAAAAGTTTCGAAAGTGGTCAAACAGGAAGAAGATCCTCAACGTGGTTCAAGTTATATGGCGGGTTAGGGCTGTGTCTTGAGACAGCATTTCTGACTGATGATATTTACCTTGTTTCAAACGTTCTAAAATGGCTTTACCAGTTACACAATCTCAGTTTTGACCATTAATCTCATGGGCAGAAACTGGTGTTATTTAACATTCCATTGATAGATGTGCAGCAAGTCTCTACGATTTGATCTCTACTATAGACTGCTGCGGCCACAAGTCCTGTAATTGCAATACAGATGCCAATATTTCTAGACCTGTTATTGAAAATTTCAGATTTTGCATAGTCTGTAAAACTTTTTGGTTTTGTTTCTGGCTTAGCTTCTGGTTTTTCTTCTGGCTTTGTTTCTGGCTTAGATTCTGATTTTTCTTCTGTTTTTGCTTCAGGCTTTGTTTTTGGTTGCACTTTTGCTTGCTCTTCTTTTTCTTGAATATTGCTGTTTGTTAGTATACATATGGACAGTACCATCAGTATGGTTGCTGTGCATATTAAAGCAATGGTTGTATTGAAAAATACGAACGCAGCTATTGATAAGATTGCTCCTTGCAATAAATTGCCCATGTTGACTGCTTTAATCTTTTGACTTTTTTGGACTACTTTATTTTCTTGGACTACTTTATTTTTTTCGGTTGGTTTTTTATTGTTATAGACATAAAGGATCATATTATTATAATCTTCAACCATCTCTTTGTCTTCAGTTTCTTCTTTGAATAGAAAACTGAATCTTTTGTCTGATTTCTCGTCGTCAAGTTTTCTCAATCTTTTATTTTGTTCCGGGATACTAAGCTTCTGGTTTGAGACGATTTCATACAAGGTTTTTAGATCTTCAGGTTGCAGTGCAAGCAAACAGTCATGTAAATTTTTTTGGTGTGGTAAATTTTCTTGATACCTAAAATGTATTCCTCCGCCAGGTAAAATTTTTGGCATTTCCTCTTTTTCTCTACAAAAATCTTTTTTTATCTGCTCTGTTCCATGTTTGTCTACAGTTTTTGATGTAGATCTCCGAATTTCTCCTGCGTTCATGTTTTTTGTGATTTTTCCACCATAAGTTTCCAGTTTATTCTCGCCATCCAAGCGATTACATAAACCATCGAAAGCCATATGTGCACAAATTATTCCGCAATTATTTTCTTTTTGTCCTGCGAATGTATACAGCTCCTCTATTTTTTTTGAATTGCATACTTCAGATTTTTGATATCCTTTGGCTATGAATTTCTTTTGTATTTGTCTCATGACAGTATCATTGACAGGTCGAGCGCTACCGTCGGTTTCTAGTTGACGGCAGGTGACGGACCCTGTTTTTTGCACTATTTCAACGATATTCCAATGATAGTTTTGAAGGTTTAAAGGAATATAATACTTTTTGACTCCTTTGCAATCTGATTTTGATGTGAGTTCAGCGTTAATTATATCAAACTGTTGTTCAATGTTCTCTTCAGCTATAATTGCATTGCCTATGAATTTATTATGACGGCTTAACTGTTTTTTGTTTTCTTTGCGCAAGCAGTCGACCAATCCATTTATGTCGTTGTCATCGAGTTCATAACCTGTTCTGTTTCTTTCTATAATCTGCTTGTTTGTCATAATATATGTCCTTATTGTTAGATATATTATAACATTGTCTTTTTAGTTTTGCAAGATGTTTTTTGTTTGCTCTCTTGACTGTTCTCTTTTTGTTCTCTATGCTTAAATGTGTATCACTGATTTGGAGGTTTTTATGTTGACATTGGGACAGCACAAAGTATATCGATTTATACAGACATATATTCAGACGCATCAATATGCACCAACAACAGCTGAGATTGCAGCTGGTATTGGCATTTCTTCTCGAGGGGTGGTGTATCGTTATTTGAAAGCACTAGAGAAATTATCCTATATCCGTTTAGAGCCCTATAAAAAACGCAATATTGTGTTGTTAGAGCAGAGTCAAGCCACCGATTTTAGTTTGCCGCTATTGGGTCTTATTGCAGCGGGGCAGCCCATAGAAGCCATGTGTGATGATGAAACGGTCAACGTCACTGAAATGTTTTTGTCACCTGGTCGTTACGCATTGCGTGTAAAAGGCGACTCTATGATTGACGAAGGCATTCATGATGGAGATATTATCATTTGCCAATATGCTGACCATGCAGACAACGGAAAAATTGTTGTGGCTTTGATCGATCGATCAGAAGCAACATTGAAACGTTTGCAAAATAATCAAGATGGTACCATCAGTTTATTACCAGCAAATGCAACACATCAAATACAGGTGTATGCCAGTCATAGAGTGACTATTCAAGGCATCTTTATTGGGTTATTGCGTTTTTCTTCTAATTGATTTTGGAGTAGGCTAGAGGTGTTCAAGCGTTGGATAAGATGTATTGTTTGTGTGGATATGAATGCTTTTTTTGCATCCATTGAACAGTTTTTACGACCTGATCTTGGTTCTAAACCCATTGCCATTACCAATGGTAGTCGTGGGTCTTGTATCATTACATCCTCTTATGAAGCACGTGCGTTTGGTGTTAAGACTGGTATGCGTTTTTCTGATGCCCGCTTGCTATGTCCACATTTGATTCAAGTGGCATCTCGTTCATCAATATATGCTGATTTTTCCAGGCGCTTGATGCAGTTACTACATGATGAGTTTTCACCCGACATTGAAGTTTTTTCTGTGGACGAAGCTTTTTTAGACATGACTCATGTTCATCATGGTTTTTCTGATGCACGTTTGCTGGCACAAGCCATTTGTAACCGGGTGTTTGCAGTACTCTCTTTGCCTTGCTCAGTTGGTATCTCAGGTGATAAGACCACTGCTAAGTATGCTGCTAAATTACATAAGCCCAATGGCGTTTGTGTCATTCCTCCGCTGATTTCCCGATCTATCTTGGCGCCTGTTAATGTTGCTGAAATTTGTGGTATTGGTCCAAACACCAAACGCTATTTGGCACGATTTGGTGCGTTGACTTGTGGAGGGGTGGGGCAGATTCCAGTGTCGATATTGTCAAAAAAATTTGGTGTGAAAGGACAAAGGTTGTGGCTGATGTGTGCTGGTAAGGATCCTGATATGGTCAAATCATATGTGGATAGGCCAAAATCAATGGGGCATAGTAAAATATTGCCACCTGGTATTAATTCTAGATCGCATTTGATTCGCTATTTGGATGTTATGGCCTTTCAGTTGACCTATCGTATGCTGTTGCAAAATGTGTACGCCTTAACTTT
The DNA here is from genome assembly GCA_036121365.1 of Pseudomonadota bacterium. Taxonomy (GTDB): domain Bacteria; phylum Pseudomonadota; class Gammaproteobacteria; order Comchoanobacterales; family Comchoanobacteraceae; genus UBA7916. The sequence goes on from JAZAFR010000005.1 coordinate 4,469, forward strand.
TGTGTGTTCGGTACAACTATCAAATCGTCAACGTTATGATTGCGAGCTCTCTTTGTCTTCTCCATGTCGTCAATATGAAGATTTGTTTTGTTGGTTAAAATCAGTATGTGACGCCATTTCACTGGATGCCATGGTTAGGAAGGTCAGTGTGACTGCATTGAATTTATCAGATGTGATTCAACATGATTTCATGTCTACAAAGTCATCTAAACAGTTGAAGCATGATGACTGCTTAGAGCGTTTATTATTATCGGTGAATCAAAGATTCGGTAGGTCAACACTCATGCCTGCCCGGTTGTTGAATGTCTTTAGTCAGGTACAGTCCAGTCGTGTGATTTCTCCTGCATGGAAAGGGTCTGTTCCGAAATCTCAATTTCGAGGATCATTTCTTTGGGATTAGTTTATTTTATGTTATGATTCATCTTTTTTGAGTGGGCTAACAATGATTAATATTGAGGTTTGTATTATGCAATCTGATTATACAATACGATCTTTTGGTATGAAAGTTGTCAAAGACATATCTGTGTCGGGTCTATATTCTATATTGATTGATCTTGGGCATATTTGTCAAGATTCCACTTATGGAATGAGCGTATTTGGGGATAGAATTAAAATGGATACAATACTGCAAGATAATGACCGTTTTGAATTGAGCTTACCCTTGCCCTCTGATCCAATGCAAAGAAGAAGAAAGCTAGCTTTAAAACGAAAAAATAAGTAGTTAACGTACTATCCACAAAACCTGTGGATAACTTTGGGGATTATGTGTTTTTTTTGAGTGCGGAACCTGAAAAATAGGCTGCTTCTTACCAATTGGTAACATTTTTACCATATTTTAAAATGCTGAATATTTATGTTTTTTTTGATTTGTTGAGCCTGTTTTGTATTTTTCTGTGAAACATGGCTTTTATGCTTTTAATCAGACTTTGTGGATTTTAATTTTTACTTAATGAACTCATCGTTAATAGTATGTTGGTACTGTGTTCTAATTGATATAGCTGATCTTTGCTGGTATCATAACATCACTATAAATTTGTCTTGAAGTTCATATGCCTGATAGTGTTGTAAAAAATGAAGATCAAAGTAGAAACCTTCGTATTGAATCTAACTCCTTCTTTTGGTGTGAATGCAAAATGTTAAAAGAGATAGTGATTCCTCCTATGGTACTTTTGGAAGGCGCAAGCGTCGATGACCTAGAGTCATCATCATGGGGAACGGCTAGTACTAATCGGGTTAGCGACACTTCCTCAGGCTGGTTTTCTGATAGCGATAGTGATGGCGATGTGCATGGTGGCAAGGGTGAAGAATCTGAAGGCCCAGTCGCTAATGAAGATGTTGGAATTGGTCTCCCTCAGTTGTAATGGTCTGAAAGCCACACACTCCTTTATTCAATAGAAGACTGTTGTTATAGCCATGTCTGAGTTCCAGCTGAAGTTGTAATGATTTTTCTATGCACGTTTATAAGAAGATGAATCTGAATCGCATGCAACAGCTTTTAGACAATGATAATGTCATTTTCATATGAAATACTATCCTGTTCAGCAAAAACATTTACAGAGTAATGTGCTTATCGATTGGTTTAATTTCAAGTATGAACTTGAACTGCCTCATATTTGATAAGTTAAGACCTCCTTCTTAATCAATATCCTGAGTTACTTTAATTTAGTAATGACTCTAAATTATTCTACTTCCCTCGTTATACATTTTTACCGCTATTTTCGTACACGCACTACTCTTTAGATCTTTATTTTTAGCAATTTTATGAGTATCCACAAAATCTGTGGATAACTTTGGGGATTATGTGTTTTTTTTGGGTGAGGAACCTGGTAAATAGGCATCTTTTTACCAATTGGTAATTTTGTTACCATGTTCTAAGGTGTTGACTATTTGTGTTTTAATTGATTTTATTTTTATTTTTATATTTTCCTGTGAAACATGTTTTTATGTTCTCCCATTTATAAATATCCTTTTTAATACAGTAATATCATTTTAACTCTGAGGTGTTAGGTTAATAAGTTACAGTTCATATGTTTGAAAGCGATAATCCATTGTGTAATCAGTATCAACGACAATTTTTGCCTGACCCTCAATGGGACTGTTTTTTAACCCCCACTTTTCTTTAATGACTCTGACTGTAATCGCTCTAGGGTTTGATTGATGATTTATATTAGTGCTTTCGACCACATTATTTTAGTTATCTAGCAAGTCCAGCAGCAGTTAGCGTTTGGTATTCATTTGCGTCATTAGGTGTATGTTGATTTGCACGTGTGATATTCTGATTATAAGAATCAATCATTCTTTCCATTTTTCTCCTGCTTCCATCTGATAGCTTGATGGTTTTTTGATTTTTTATATGTTCTATCATTCTATTTTCGTTCTTATTTATTGCATATTTAAGAAAGCATAATATTACTTTTTCTAAATATTCTTCCTCTGCAGGAGTTACTTTTTCTATGTTTTCAGTTGTCATTGGTGATCGTCTAGGAGCTCGCAAACCTTCTATCGTCTCTAGCGCATAAAATTCTTTTTCATCATTAATTCTTAATGGTATTGTTGTTACTAGACCGAATGTGACTACATCTAGTAAGTCCATGTCTCTGAGAGACTCTAATACTTCTGTTTCTTCACAGAGCCTGTCGAAATCCTCTTTTGTTACTCCAATTGCTTCTGCAAGTGGACCGGTGATATCTTTCTTTAAAATATCATTTAGGTAGATCTTCATCATTTTTTTGATACTCGTTATCGATGTCGTACAAGAATGATATATGTATTTGTAAAGTTCACTGACCACTTTAGATCTTACTTCACTGTTGATTGCTTGTAGTATGGGTACCAGTACATTACGATTCTCTCGGGTGAAAATCGCAAGATAATTGAATCCCAGGCTTACACTGAAAGATTTTTCTATTAAGAGCTCAACACCTCTTATGAATTGCAATTCAATGCACTTGTTGATTACTATCTGACACGGCTTATAGTTCTTTGCTTTATCATGATTCAGTATCCGTTTGAGCCAATACTCATCTTTTCTCTCTATCAGCTTCATTAAAACTTCTATCAACGGGGAACCTTTCAATTTACTAGATAACTTAGGATTTAGCCTGTAGCTTGGATCTGATAGAATTAACTCTACGCCATGATCAAATTTCTCATCAATTGCAAAATAAAGAGTTCTGGGCCAAATTAATGGTTCATTGATGTTTGTATACGGGTCACTTATCAATGCTTTCATTGCGCGTATGTTGTGATTTTTTATAGCGCTTACTATTGGTGTTAACCCTGTATCTAGACTTTTATTGCCCGTTTTAATTGTTAACCAGTATAAATCTTGATTTAGAGTTGCTTTTGAGAATATATGTTCATCTATGAAATTTACGCAGTTTAGAAGTGTCCTTTGTATGATAGTCAGTATGTAAATTGCTATACAATTTGTTGATAAAATCAATGTTTTCATAGCAATGTATACTGGCAAGGCGCTTTGTGATAGGCCTATATTTTCTATATCTTTAATAAAAAGATTATTGAATTTTTCTGATAAGTATGTTCGATATAGCCAAGAATCTTCGTGTTTGTTCTTGCGTTCTCGAATTTCTTTATGTGTATACCAATTCTGGCACTTTATATGATTGAATGGGTTTATGGAGACAAAAATAAAATACTTAACTATCCCAATTATTGATGATACGCAAAAGGCCAGAAGTAGGCTAAGTTGTGTCAATACGTTTAAATAATAACTGATCAAGTAACTGCTGTGTAGAAATAATAGTGTAAATACTCCGAATCTGTTTTCATCGTTATAGATCAGCAATTTTTTTGGTAAAATTTCAGAAAGCTCTTTATTGGCTAAAAAAATTTCTAATGGGGTTTTTGTCGTTAAGAAATCTGTGCCAACCATATAGACGGAGAAAAGACAAAAGACACCCAAATGCGCCAGATAGAGAGAGGATATTAGCATGGTGTTATTTCCTAGTTTAAGATTTAATTGAATTACTCATTTTACTATATTACTAATCTCTTTTAATAACAAGGTAGTATTAAATATGGGCACTGATTATTACTTTTTTTGATGCAGTGTATATTAATACAAGGGTTTGGTTGTTTTCTAGAACTCCTTTGGTCTTCTTTGAAAACTTTTCGGAGGTTGCACAAAAAAACCTAGACTCGTACTAGATTCAGCAGCATCTTTTCTTGTCTCTCTGTAACCATGAATCAATTCTCTCATCTTTTCAACGTTTTCCTTTGATAGTGTGATATCTTTTTGCTTTTCTATATGTTGTATACGTTTGTCATTTGTTCTCAGTGCTTGTTTCTCGTCCATATCTATATCTTCTTTCGCAAGAATGGTTAAATTAAAATCTATCGTCATAGCAAGAAAGGCTAAAATCAATGCACCTGAATACTCTTCTACTGCCAGTTTGATATTTGTTATGGGATCCCTGCTCATTGGTGATTCGCATACGGAGATTGGGTAATCGACTCTGACATTCTCTTTTTCAGTCTTTAAATATTCCAAAAAATCATCGTATTCATAGAGATCGTGCTGCCATGTCTTTTTCTCTATTTGTAATTTTGGACGCCATGCTAATGTCTCTATTTGTATAGGAACTTGGATGTTAGATAGTGATAGTGGACATTCGCAATTGTAATCGCGCATTTTTTCCTGCATATTCTTTGATTTGTATAATTTCTTAAATTCGTCACTTGAAGCAAGTCCTGTGGCATTTGCAAGGGATGCATAATCTATTTCATGCATTAATTTGAGATACTGGATTCGATACATCATCTCTTTTAGATCTTCATTCGAATCTTTTGTGGCAGATGAGAGGTCCTCATATATATCCACACCGCTACGTTGTAATTTATTCAGATTTTTGATAATGCTTGCCTTCATTGCTAATCTATGAATGTTTACTCTTTTTTTGTCTTCTATTTCTTCCATATGAACATCTCGTAGCCTCTTTTTTGAATCATAGTCCATTGATCTGATCACGTCTTTAAGTACTTCATAGTTTGCACTGGTTAAATAAGGAATCAGAAACTCAACTTGACAGCCGTTCTCGATAAACAGTCGATTGGTCAAAAACTCCACCCCTTTACTGAATCTATTATTAATACTGTCTCCCAAAAGTTCTCTAAGGGGGGCCTGTTCATTGATATTTTTCACAATGTCTGCGAGTGCCACTATATCTTTTCCAATGATTGCTGATTTTGCCAGTGTCAATTGATTGTCTCCCTCTGATAATTTGAATATTGGATGCTTAAAAATCATTTCTTTGGCTTCATTGAAACTGGTTTGTAATGCTTTATTTAGTAAATCATCAAGGATCAAGGGGTCGTAGATGTTTTTTAGTATGTGTTTTAGCACCATTTTATTTCTTTTCTTGATTGCCATTTTTCCAATTCTCAGAAGATCACTTTTCTCCGTATATAATTTGTATTCTGAATGTTTCAAAATTACATCTATACCTGGTTTAAAATCTGCATCTAAGGCATCCTCAAGGAGTGTCCTTTTATTTTTTATCTCATTTATTTCTGTACTGGGGTCATTGGCCAATGCTTTTAAAGCACGGATATTCAGTTGAGCAATCGCTAATCTCAATGGGGTGGTGAGTCCTTTATTAAAATCTTTGATTTCCTCGTTTCCTGTGTTTATCAATAACCAATATAAATCCTGATTGATCACTTCTCTTGAAAAACAGTTTCTGTCAATTATGTTTACCAAATTTAAAAGCTGCCTTGGGACCAATGTTAATGCGTAAACTGTGAGTTGGAAAAGAAATATAATGATTTTTTTCAATATCATGAAACCAGTTGCAGAATTTCTTTGAATCCCAATTGATTCCAATTGTAGCAAAACCTGATTTACCAGTTGATTGCGAGATTCTGAGTCACTAATTCTTAGTGTTTTTCTTTCCTTTTGATAGGTTGTTTCTCCTTTGCTTGAATGTTTTATGAAGTAATTAAAAGACAATAAATCAATAATAATACCAATCAAGTTTGTTGTAATCCATGCTGCAATTAAACATATACTTGTAGCCACACTTATTGGTCCTGTAATCATCATACAAAAATACAAATAGAGTAATGTAAATATCCCAAACCTGTTTTCCTCGTTGTAGACTAATAGGTTTTTTGGGAGCTGCCCTCCAAGAAACTCATTACTTAAAGCTATTTCATCTTGTTGTGTTGCAAATAAAAATTCGCAAATGAACATTGCTGCAAGTGCTACTCCATATAGCTGGAATAAGTATAATAAAAAATTCATATGTTGAGCTCCTTTGTCATTTTTGAAGAGATATTTAAATTAATAATTTCATCATAATATTAATTCTTAGAAGCTGCAATTTTTTTTTGTACTGTATTTTTTATGTCTATAAATAAAGATACAAAAATATTATAATTGATGTTTAAAAAACTGTGTTGATTGTGTCTTCTTGGAGAGGTAGACCTTACTTGATGGCTTCTTTAATAATGCATCTCTCATTTAAAATGTTTTCACTTCACCAAGGTATTTATCAACCCTTTCTGGGTGTGAGAATATTTTTCCTTTGAGTTTTTCTCCCGCTTCTTTGACACTGTCTAAGTTATGACTATCATTTCCAACTTGAATCACTCCCACATGGCCGACAATATAATGGTAGTTACACACATATAAATATACACCAGGTACTGTGAATTTCACAATTAAGCTTTCGTTCATGGCACCTTTAAAAGGTGATGCCCCTTTAGGAATTGCTTGATCTCCTCCAATTATGTCCTCTGGTGTTTGTACATTGTGTCCATAACTGGCTGGAACAAACTCAATTGAATCCCCGGTTTTAATATGAATGAATGGTGGGCTAAATACCATAGCCCCGTCAGGACTGTTATTGAGCATTTCTACTTTGTGTGTTACAGGATTTAGGTTTTCTTCAGGTGTTGTTGCCATTTTTTCTTGTGCCTGAGCTTTTGTCTTTTCTGTTTTTGTCTCTTTAGGTTGACTGGGTTTGATCACAGCTGAATCAGTAGTAGAGCTTGGTTTTTTCCCGTCATTTTTTACTACTCCGTGTTCTTTTGGCTGAATGCTGCCCACATTAACAATGACTTTATCTTCTTGATTTAAGTTTTCTAAGCCATGATAAATGCCCTTTAAATAACCACTGTTATACGCAATGATCAGTAGCAGCACTATTTTGATGGCTTTTAGTAAATGATTGAGCTCTATTGTGACTTTGAATCCTTTGTCTTTTAGTGAGAACATAAACATTCCATTGCTAAGATGAAATTAATATTAATTGAGACAAAAATAGTTGTCAATAGAATGCATCTTTATCAAGGATTTATATTACTATTTAATGATTAAAAAATCTTTTTGTAATCATTGTATTTGAATTTTTTATAGTTCAGTAAAATCAATTTTATACCGATGTTCTGATCACTATATGACATCTAAGTTTAAGAGAGAGTCGCCACATTGCCTTCACTTTTGGTCCTTAATGTTTCTCTGCGCTCTGCTAGTTCTTCTGGTCCGTACAATCCTATGATAGATACTAGGTTAGGAGTCGCGCTAATGAATTGATCAAAATCTGTCACATCTGTTGCAGATGGATGTGAATCCGTGTCATCAATAGCACCAGCATCCTCTAAATCAAGGCAAGTTAAATTTGGGTGCCCATATAATCCACGCAGTATTTTATCGTTTACAGGATCTAAAACGAGTGTTTTTAATGATTCTGGCCACTTTCTTATTGAATTATTTGTCATTTCTTCACTATTGTCATCTACCCGCATGAAGAGGAACTCAAGTCGTGTCAGTCTGCTTATTAGGCTCTCTAAAATGTTAAAATTTGCTGAGTTTGCTATGAAAGATAGAGATAATGATGTTAAACCAGTCATTATAGCAATATCCTCTAATGCTTCATTGCCAATACCATCCCAACCCTTAATCGAGAGTGATTTTAAGCTCACAAACTTTGCCAATGATTCTAGGTTTGTTCCCATTTCCCATTTCCTAAAGAACAAGTAATTGATACTTAGATCTTCTAACTTACCTAGAGATGTAAGGACTGCAATCCCATTAATCGTGAAATTACTGCAATCTTGTAAATATAACTTGGATAAGTTAGTCAGTGTCGATAAATTTATAATATTGTTATCTGATAATGTTTGATAATTAACAAGCGATAGTTTATTAAGCCCTGTTAGTGTTCCTATGTGTTCAATTCCTTTAATATCTCGGTCTTCATTTTCAGCTTCTAGACTTAATTCTTTAAGCTGAGTCAAGTTTGCTAGATATTCATCACTCACATGTCCAGTATATTCTATGTAATTGGGTTCATGTATCTTAAGAGTCCTGAGTTGAGTTAATATAGAAAGTCCCTGTTCACTATTTTCAGTGAAATCACATGCATCCAAACAAAGATCCATTAACTTTGTGAGATTTTTAAAGTATATTACGTCTCCTCGATTGATCACAGCAAATTTTAGGTCAAGCGCAGTTAAATTTGTAAATTTAGAAATCATTAGTGGTGTTAAAACTTTTATAAAGCCGTCTTCTTTGTACCAACCTAAACTTATTTCTCTTACGTTTATAAATAAATTTAGAGTTTTTATAAATTCGTCATATCCCATCCTGTCTGCTACATTGATACAGGCACGTCTTAATGTGAACATTGCCCGCTTTATCCGGAGTTGTCCTTTAGTTGATAATTTTTGTGGTTTTTTGGTTATGTTAATTTCGTCATTGGCTCTATAATATTCAGACAACAGTATAATATTAGCCTCTTTTTTCTCGTTATTTGCTAAACCAGTGACTTTTTCTTTACCCACAGCATATCGGAGTACCAAGAGATCCTGCAGTGCTAAAAATTTTGGAACCAAGTGGCATAAAACTATTTTATATTGTGTGCTTCCTTCTAGTTTAGCAATTTTATTGTTACTCGTGTCTGAAATATTCGACCCATGCATATTGTTATACCTTTAAGTGCTATCTTTAATTTCTATGTGCCATATGAAAAATATGGTTTTCCTCAAGTATCAATACTTTATACGATACTATATTTATGAAAATTAGTCAAAAAGTAAATTTTTTTCAATATTTTGATTTAAGTTGTTGCATTCAAATCGTCTTTGTATGTGTTTTTGTTAAATGATTGGCTGAAAGCTGTTGTAGATCTTTGTTTATGTAATTTATCAAGTATTTTTTGTGAGTTAGTTTCATCTTACGTTGTTTCTCTGTATAATTTCAACAAATACAAACAAGATTTTACATTATGGCCCAAGATGAAAATTCTACTTTATATTATGATTTGATAACTTTTTCTATATTGGGTTTTATTTCAGGCTTGCCTTTTGCTTTGGTTACATCGACTTTTCAAGCGTGGCTCACTCAAGGTAATGTTTCTATTGCCAGTATTGGTTTATTTGGACTTGTATCAATCCCATATGCAATGAAACCGTTATGGGCAGTATTGATTGATTGGTTGCGTATTTATTATCGAATTCGCTTACAGACGGTGTATTTTTTTATTGTTGTCTTGCTTGCTCTCACCTTATATGTTGTTTCATGTACGACCGAACTCCTTAGTACAAAGTTGGCTTTGTTAATGTTGTTTGCAAGTTTCTTGTCATCAACCATTGATATTTGTGTTGATGCCATGCGTGTGATTTTTGTTGATGAAAAAATGCAAGGACTGGTTTCTTCTTGGTTTGTGATTTTTTATCGCATTGCTTTTATCTTGTCCGGAGGTTTGGGCTTAGTGATTGCGAGTCATACTGGTTGGAATAATTTGTATTTTTATATGTCAGTTCTGACTCTTATTTCTGGATTTTCCGGTTACTTGTTTGTTGTTTACGGTTATCAGACTGCGTTTACAAAAGATACAAAGCAAGACAATGCTTCAGTTTTTGAGTTTTTTTATGCCGTTCATTCTTGGGTAAGAAAATCATATGCTCAGGTGTTCAATGCACTTCTATTTATTTTTCTTTATAAATATCATGGGAATTTTTTAACCAGTCTTGTTCAAGTCTTTTTGATTGATCATGCCCAGATGAGTCTAGAATTTATAGGATATACATACAAGACTTTTGGTATGTTGGCAACTTTTGCAGGTGGTGTATTAGGCGGTATGTTGTCACGCTCAGTATCCACCCGTGCTTCTGTCTTGATTACTATATTTTTTCAATGTGTTGCCACCTCTTTGTTTGTTGTTATGGCCGCCGATATACTGCCCTGTCATCCAGTTTTAGTCACCATGTCAATGTACATGGAATCTCTGTGTATTGGTTTGTCGACTACTTTGATAACCGTTATCATTACCAAAAACTGTGACCCAACACTTGCCGCCACACAATATGCTTTCTTTACAGCAGCGATTGCATGGGAGAGGACATTGATTAACCCAATTTCAGGATATGTACAGTCCGCTTTTGGATGGACTGGATATTTTATGTGTAGTTTACTGATGTTTCCCTTTCTTTTGATGATGATATTAGAGAGAAAAGATGACACTTTCAAACCGCTTGTCCAAGCTGATTATAAAAAACTTTGATGAATATTGACTGATTTTTATCAAAAACGGTATTGACTAAGATGTCTCTTGTGTTATAATATCTCATATATAATATTGTTTTACGAGTATGGGTTTATCTTGTTGCGATCATCATATAAAAGACACAGCTGCGAAAAAGTCTCTTTTTCGTAGAAGCGTTTTTATTCTTGCACTTGGTCTTTTGCTGCAGATACATGTCGTTGAGCATTTTTTATTTCTCGGTTCTCTGGCTATGCCAACATTTCTTTTAATATCTGCAATCATGGCTTATGTTATTTATTCGGATTTCAACCATTTGAGAGAGGCACACTTAATACGCAAAAAAATACCTCTTTTTGCCGTTTTTTTGTTATTTTTTCATGTCTTTATGGATTTTGGTTATTCTCAGTCTTTATTGTTGGCACTACTATATCCCATATTTTTAAATATTTGCCTCAATGTTTTAAAGACAATCCATGACTATTCACAAGGTAATCGTCACTTTTTGATAAATTTTAGAGCCATCAGAGACTATCTGGTTGATTTTGTTTCATTGGAGTGGCTCCCTTCATTAGACATTATTGTGTTATTTTCCGCTCTCAGTACATGGTCCGTATCTGCTTTCATGTTAATGACAGGGATGCCGGGTGATTTGATGGTTCATGATGCCTTAGTTCAGATTGGTGTTTATAATTTGGGTCGCTGGCTCCGATCACACTGGGAGTCTCCAGATATGTTCCATAATCATCAAGGCAGCATGGTGAAAATTCGAGTTGGTGACGAATATATGGATGCTTCTGTCTCAAGCTTGAAAAAGGGACAGACTTTTAGACTGAAATCAAAAGATGGAATAATCATTCCGTGTCATTTCAAAAGTGTTTCCGGGGACTGTGAAATTTTGGATACGCATTCAGAGACCAGAGTCGGTTGTAAACCTAATGAAAAGTTTATACTGGGCACTGTGGCTTTTTCAGGGGAATTTTACTGCGAATCTAGTTATCAGAATAACGCGACATTAGAAAATAAGGCGGCCAAGCAAATTCATTCAGAAAAATCAGAGTGGGGCATCAGATTGTTTTTATTTCTATTGTATGCTGTAGGAATCATTTCATCCGGATATACTTTTATGACGGCAGGGATTATTTTGGGTATTGAGAAATTGTGTCTCGTTCTGATGGTTGCCTGTCCTTGCGTTTATCTTGTGATTAAGCCAGCAATTCAAAATAAAATTCATAAAGTATCTGATGAGCTGGGGATATTTATGTACACAAAATCTTTACCATTGCTTTTTAGTAAACCCATCATTGTATTTGATCGTACCAATACTCTTTGGCACAAAGACAAGAATAATGATAGAGATGATGCGCCTTTTGTTATATCTGAGAGGTCAAAGAAAATGCTTAAATCATTGGTCCAGCAGGGTTATAAAGTATGTATTCTTAGCGGACATGCCACGGGTGATTGGAAAAACCATCTCATCAATGCACGTAAAGAGTTGGCAGAGTTAGGCGTCGAAGATGTTGAGAATAATGTTATTTTCGATTCTAAATATCATGGTGAGAATAGTGAGAAATGGAAAGTTATAAAGAATTTGAAACATTATGGGGCTATGCAGAAACCTTCAAGTATGATCAAAAGATGCATGACGTATCTCAGTTCTTTTCTATATCCGAGAGCCGTTTGGATGGTAGGCGACGATATCAATGATGTGCGTGCAATAAAAGAAGCGACTGTTGCCACAGCCATCGGAAGGGGTGAGGCTTGTGCTCACAATGACTTATTATTGCCGTACTGTCATTTTGTAACATCAAATACTGGATTGGAACAGTTGCATCATCTGCTGCCTATTTGTGTCAATACATCTTACGTGATTTTCTATCTACTCACTTTTTCTGCCTTTATCTCATCCACAATGATGGCTTTGGTATGTGGTTTATTTCCTCTGCAATATCATTTTAATCCAGCTTTATTCTGTGTTGTAACAACGGCATACTGTTTTGCCATTACTGTTTTCTCTTACTCAAATTTTTTGGATGATTTATTCATGTTTAATGTTGAGGAAGATATTTCTTTAAAAATTATTTTTAGATACACGCTTTTCAAAATTCTAGATGGTCTTAAGTCTTTCTTTTTTAAAATCAAACAAGAGATTCCTGAGAGTAAACACATATCACTAAAATCAGAACACTTATCTCCTTCGTCTGCTTTCATAGACAAACAAGCGCCAACTCCATTTAACGAAAACCAACCAGAATCTCAAGTGCTAGCGTCTGCAAGTAGTTGGTTCAAGGGCCTAACTTCATTAGTTTAACAGGTCAGAAAAATACGCTGAAACTCTTTTAATGATGATTTATAATTAATGCCGATGAAAACTTAGTTTTAATCATAATACATGAATCTTATTCTCACTAAAAAGTCATGTCGTACTATTTTTAGAAGTAGTAGTGGATCATCTTTTCAATTCTATTTTTACTTCGTTGCTGGGCAGTCTAGATAATTGACCACGCACCATTGATTTTTTAATTTCCTCAGCAAAAGCCCTCGAAAGTTCTGATTCAGGCTCTTTAATACTTTTATTGGTATTTTTCTTTATTGACCCTACCCGGGAGACTGCTGTTCTCATCCTTTGCAGATTGAACAATCCTCTTGTTCTCTTTAGAATTAATAATGCTCTTATCCTCCACAAATTACACTTTGTAGTGCGATATTGAGTTTGTATACATTGATATATTGTCTCGATTAGATTTTTGCAATAGGGTTCTGAATCGTATCTTTTTTTCATTGCTGCCTGTATGTCTTTATTGATATTGACAATCCATCTGTACACCGCTGATGTTTTACCGGATTGCACGATGAATTTTTCAGCGTCTGGGTGAATCAGCTGCATCCGGCTTATAATACTGTTTAAATTTAATACTGTAGCAATTAAACCTATCTTAGCTGGTAGTACGATTTCATTCGGGCCTCTTTGTGATGTGCTGTCTCTCCCAATCGATATGACAAAATTTCTTTCAAATAACCCATTTAAGTCTTCTCTTTCAATTAAAGCCTTAGACTCCGGAACTGATATTATCTTTTTTACGACTTCTCTATCGTATTCTTTGCAACTCACCCATGGTGTGTTTTGGTCAAGTTGATTGATTTTATCAAGTATTTCTTTGTCTTTACTGAATTGATCTTCTATCAAAAGTCGTAAAAAGGTATGCTGTACCAATGCCCTGATCCTTTGCAATTTTGTCGAAAACTCTAGATAGTCCTCAATATTTTTCTGTATTCTAAATTCATCCTTTTGTATTGTCAGAAGGAGTTTTCTCTCTATTGCTTTTAATTCTGAGGTGTTTTTTTTACTTTTGAATACCTCTAAATCTCCTCCCACTGCGAAGCTGAATTGCTTACTTTTTAGCCATGTTTTTGTCTCTTCTATCTCTCTTGGAGATACGGGGTCAGCAGACTTTGCCTGATAATACCTTAAATTGTCTGAATTAACATCAGAGTAAAAACAAAATAATTCTTCTTCTGTATTTTTTACGTTAGTATAAAATAATGCATTGCCTTTCCAGTTCGGTATCATCTGAGTATTTGGGCAGATGACACTTTGATTGCAACAGACCCCCAAGTCAATTCCAGTTTCATTGGGCTGTATTTTGCGTTTTGTGTCTATTAGACAACTGTTAGGGTCTATATCTAATTTCCGTTCGAATTCTTCATGTGTGGATAGTTCTATTGATCCTATTGTTCTTTGCCCAGTATTTACTGGAATTTTACTTGTATATGTGCCTAATAGAGTCCATTGGTCAGTTTGATTGACTTCAGATGCTCTTACGCCGATCCCACTTGGTGTGTTCATTGTTGTAAATCCGCCATAGTTTAGGTTTTTCTGTTTTGTTTTTAACATGTGATATGATCATTTTAAATAGCTAAAGTACCTTTTTATTTCTGTGTTTTCAAGTTTTTATTCACTGATTTGTTCTTCAAAATAGAAATTTTACTCTATGTCTAAGAGCTATAATTGGTTTTTTATATGTACAATATGGCTACTTCTGATTATTTGTTAAATATTGCTGACAAATTACGGTTTCTCATCTATATAAAAGTAAATTTTAAGGAAGCCGTTTATGAATGCACATAACTCAAAACTTAGTCAAGCTGTAGATACAACTTTAAATGCTGATTCTATGCTTGTTACCGATTTAACTAGAATCCTTTTTTTAGACTCCGTTGCCTCAACGATTCAGTCTCTGTCTTACTCTAATAGGTACTGCTTGGTTAAAAGACACACTGCCGTTAAATTTACATCAACATTATACTTTCAAGCTGATGTGATTCAATCTATACAATGTTTAAGAGAAATTATTCATAGTAAGCAGTTTAAATCTACTGCTGTCTTTATGAATCGTTATTCACTCATGCACTCTAGAGTTCCCTCTATCTCTGATGTTAATAAACTTAAAGATTTAAAATCTTCCTTACAACAATGTCTTTCTCTATCTAAGCATTGGCCTTTGGAAATTAACAGATCTAGTGTTATAGGAGGCCTTATTTCTGAATTGCAATCTCTGCTAAAAATTGTTTGCGCTAAAAAAGTAGATGCTGTTCTGTATAAAAAATCTTTACTTTTACTTGATAATTTAATTAATGTATCTTCCTCTTTAATTATGATAAAGAAACATCATGCTTTTATTTTTTCAAATAGGGGGGCGGCATTGATTAAAAATAATCATTTTAAGGCTCATTTCATTAAGTTTTCTACGAAAAAAAGCAAACGAATAACCACACTGAATCAGGTCAATAAATTAATGCAGAACTTTTCTCAAGCCATTACTCTTGATAAACTGTCAATGATGCGTCAATCCATTCAATCTTATATTACTAAATACGGTGCTGTTAATAACCCTATTTTATGGATGAGTAGTCATGATGCTCTTTTGAGTATTAAAAATTGTGATAAGCTTCTGGTTAAAATTAGTAAACTTGATAAAAAACAATTGAGCAACCCTCTGGTACAGAAACATATTTCTCAGATGCCTGCTCTAATTGATAATGCACTTAAATCAGAAGATGTTAATATGAAAAATGTCATTAAGAAAGCTAAGGAAATACTTAAGAGTTCTTGATTTTACCCAGTTTGATACTTGGATCAGCGCATGTTGTTTGTTAAAGTGATTACTCGATCACTTCTTCAAATTCATCTTCCTCACTTTGAGAGTCTTTGTTTTTTTTGATGTTCTCTCGTACAGAACCTGCTGGCTCGATAGGGGAGTCCACCACCTTATTTGACTTTTCTATGAATTTTCTAACTTGATTACACTCATCTGTTCCGTCGATTGTACATACTTCCTCTTTTACTTTTTTTGATCCATCCTTTACTTTTTCCTTCGCTTGGTCAGGATCTACTTTTTTTGACCGCGTATCCTTTACTGTTCCTTTTTTTGCACTGGGTCTATCTGCGGTGCTTTTATTTGACTTTTTATTTGCAATCGTACCCGTCTTTTTTTTGTTAGTGCCAATATTTTTCTTATTTGGTATGTTTGCTCTGAATTCTATTTTGTTGTTTGTATCAACTGTGTTGTGCACCATATCTCTTTCTAGAGCGTACGTTGATACCATAAGACTGATGATTGCTAAATGAATTAACATATTGTGGAACTATGTTGCGTTCATGTATTTTAATCGCTTCTAGTTTTTATTGCAATGTCTATTTAACTTTTATTTAATTTAGCTCGTGAGGTTTTTATCGATAAATCTCTTTGGAGAATCCTCGTGATTGTTCCATCAAAATGCACAGTTCGCACTGATGCTTTGCATTGTAGGATTTTGCTTGAATTATGGCGTATATTATCTGTCACCACGCGCCTCTTTGCATTTCTAATTTAATTTTTACCGCCTACCACTCTCAATCTCATATCACTCAAGTATAAACAGTGCTGGGTTGAACCCATTAATAGTCACTAAAAAGTCTTTTTTAGTTATATTGTTCTACAATATAACTTATTCACTTGTCTTCGCTCGGTTCTGTTTGCGTCTCTGTGCTGTCAGATTTTGTTGTGCTTCTTGTGCTCCTTCTCCCAGCGCCTATCAGCGAAGTTCCATCAACTTCTTCTTTGGCTGTATCTTTAACCGATGTGTTAGTAATTGACTCAACATCATTTTTGACTTCACCATCTACTAGGTTGCGATCAGAGTTTTCTAGAGTTCTATCTGTATTGGTTTTTTTTAATCTATCGGTGTTTTTTTCTTTAACACTGCCACTGTTGATTTTAGATGCTCCTTTGGTTGTTTTTTTACCCTTAGATGCTTTTATATTTTTTTTGCCTGTCTTTTTTGTGGGTTTTATATTTTTGTCAATCATCTCCATAGATACACTGCTTGTTGTTTGTTCATGTTTTTTTTGAAACCTGGCTCGATTCTGTGCTGGTCTTTGGAATGCGTGAACAGATACTAAAAGTGTCAACGCAATGGCTTTTACAATTAACTTGTGCATGTTGGATTTCCACTGTATATGTTAATATTATATTTTTATTTTTTGTTGTTTTCAATGTGTTTTTGTCATTTTTTACAATTGCACAATCAGCTTCTACTTGTTGCCAATTAAGCTTGTACTGTCATCTGTCAACATCTACTTTAATTATATTTTCTGTTAGAGAATAGATACAATGAGTCAACTGGTTTATTCTACACATATTGCGTGTTTGATTTAACCTCAATGCTGTTGTGTTTGCAGCTTTAGGCTATTGTACCGTTTTTCCTGATGTCAATGCTTCGATATAGTCAGATTTTATTCCATTTCCATATGTTGCTGCAAAGTAGTTGCTGATGTCAGCTTCTGTGTATAGTTTGGCATTGGCATAATAAAATAAACCATCGTTTTGATCGTCAAATGGGAATATTTTTTCTGTAGTGCTTGCTGATAGTGCCGAGGCCACAGTTCCGTTTGCTCCAATCACTCTATTGATGGGTGCTGTTGTTGCTATTGTTGTGTATCCATCTAGAATTGTGTGGCTAAAAGGAATGCTGAGATCACTGAATATTCTTGCTGCTGTGTTATCGTATTCCTCGATATT
>JAZAFR010000006.1:0-50256 GCA_036121365.1 Pseudomonadota bacterium
GCTATCGTCTAGTAGACAACCTTCTGTGAAACTTTCATTTCCATTAAACTCGGATAGTAATGAAGGAGAAAATTCAGCTTTCACACCATTTTTTGCCATGACGTCTGTAATCATCCTCAATGTTTGATCACACGTGATCCCTTCTTTGGAATCCGCTATGTCTTTATCTGCTTTTTCTGATTGTCGGTTAGACCCGGTTATAATCGTGATTGTATCCTCTGGTTTAGAGGTCTGTATTGTTTGGTGGATTTCTTTTAACGCCGGAGTGTTATCTCTCAACCATTGCCCTCGTTTTCCTACATTTCCTTGTGGAGCGGATCTTGTTCCAAACAATGCATACTGTATGATTGGTTTGCATTTTTCTTCATATCTATATCTGAATGCATATTTCTCTGAGTCAAATTGTTCTCCCAACATGTGTTGCACATCACTACATCCATCAAAGTCAAGGCAAAAAGTAGTTTTTCTTGCTGGTAATTTATTATAAATTACCTCTACCTGTTTAATTGAACTTGCTGTTTTTTCCTCATCTACTGACAGAAGTAGTTGGGCGTCGCTGTCTTGTGGTTCTAGTTGCTCATATCTTTCTTCTAAAGCTTTTAGTTTTTTTATAAATTCATCACGTGCTTTATCTTCTTCTTTCGTTTTTTTTATAAGCGATGCTAGTTTTCTCTTTGGGCTATTTTTTCTTGCAATCGCATTTTCTTTCAACCTTTTAATTTTTTCAAATAGTGCTTTGTTACCATCATCTTGCACAATTGCTCCCATAGTGTTTTTCCTATCATTTTTATAGATCTTTTTTTTCAGATTGTCAGTTTTTATTGCTTTTTTTTACTTTATCCATTCTTCTACAAACATTCGCTTAGATAGGCACCTCATTGTACCCATGCCGCGACCTTATATTCAGCCCTACGCCTGTTCCTTCGAATATAATCTTGCCTCAACATGCTTGCCTATTTCAAACGTGCATGTCCAATTGCGACTATTTCACTTACCACATCTTCTGCAATCTTTATTGAAGCATCAAACATGTCATCCAAACTCTTGCGAACACCTTTACAGCATAAACCACTAGATCTATCTTATCTATGGTTTAGTATCAGTCGTTGTTTTATTTTTTCCTTGATTGCACTCTCAATGGCATGATCTTCTTTATCAATTCTACTATAGGCCGGGTTCAGTCATTGTTTCTTGGTTTTCTCATCGCTGTGGCAATCGAAAACTTTACTTTTTAATCATCTATACCCAACCTCAACGAATACAGCAATCGCACTTCATAGATGTTTTGCCATTTATCTTGTCCAGGGTGTTTTTACTTGCCTTCGTTTTTTGACTGAATTTCCGGTTTGATCATACTCTCAGGTCTTACAATTTTGTCAAATGCTTCCTCTCTGATATACCCAAGCTCCAAACAGGCTTCTTTCAATGTTAAATCTTTTTCAAATGCATGGTGTGCAACTTCACTGGCCTTATCATAACCAATCTCTGGACTCAATGCAGTCACCATCATCAAAGAGTTATCTAAATAATGTTTGATTCTAGCCTCGTTGGGTTGCATATTTTCAATCAAGTACTCATTAAAATTCTCACAGCTGTCTCCCATAATTTTTATAGACTGCATGATGGAATTGATCATGATGGGCTTGTATACATTCATTTCCAAATATCCACTTGATCCTCCAATGCCTACACTGACATCATTGCCCATCACTTGCGCGGCCACCATCGCCATGGCCTCACACTGAGTGGGATTGACCTTGCCGGGCATAATGGATGATCCCGGTTCGTTTTCAGGTATTCGCAATTCATCAAAACCACATCTTGGACCACAAGACAACAAGCGTATGTCGTTGGCTATCTTAAATAATGCAACTGCCAAACTGCGCAATGCGCCACTGAGCATCACCAATGCATCATGACTGCCCTGTACCGCAAACTTATTGGGCGCTGTCACAAAAGGCAGATCTGTCAGTTTTGCTATTTCCTGCGCAGCCAGCATGGCAAAATCTGGATGTGTGTTGATTCCTGTGCCCACTGCTGTTCCGCCCAAAGCCAATTGGTATACATCTTTTAAGGCAAACGCGATGCGCCCCATCGCATCATCCAGCATTTTTACATACCCTGAAAACTCCTGTCCCAAAGTCAACGGCGTTGCATCCTGCATGTGTGTTCGCCCAACTTTGATGATTTTAGCCCACATTAATGATTTCTTGTGCAGGCCCTCTCTCATTTTTTTCACACATGGTAATAAATGCGAGGTCGTGTGAATCGCAGCTGCCATATGCATGGCCGCTGGAAAACTGTCATTGGTAGACTGCGACATATTGACATGATCATTTGGATGAATCGGTATATGACTGCCCATCACCCCTCCTGCCATTTCACATGCGCGATTTGCTATCACTTCATTGACGTTCATATTGGTTTGGGTTCCACTGCCTGTCATCCACACATGTAAGGGAAAATGTGCATCCAATTGTCCACTTGCAATCTCATCAGAGACCTTCACAATGAGTTCTTTTTTATCTGCATCCAGCAATCCCAAATCACAATTCACAATCGCAGCGGCTTTCTTCAATGTCCCATATGCATGTATCAGCTCTATCGGCATGATGTCTTTACCAATGGAAAAATATTTTAACGATCTTTCTGTTTGAGCACCCCAATACTTGTCTGCCTGAACTTGTATTTGGCCCATACTGTCACTCTCTGTTCTGGTCTTCATTAATACTTCCTTAATCTATTTACGAAAATATTACCAAAACAATGTGGCTGTGTAAATCCAATTCCTTATTTTATAATCCCCAGGACTGAATACCTGTTGCACAATGTCATCTGCGTCCCAGACCTTGTCTAGGAAGTTCTGGAGTCATTTCATTAGAATCACTATTTTGTTTTGCTATAACTTGTTTTTTTGTTTTTTCTACATTATCTGCTCCTTGTTCTTTATGCGTGCCTACTCTATTACCCCTTTTTCTCACTGGCAATCTAAAATCAGATGGATTTGGTTGCCTGGATCCTTCTGATGTATTCTGTTTTCTTATAAACATATCAAGAGTTTTATTGTACACAAGTGTATCTGGATATTTAGCCGCTATCGTTACTTTTAGTTTATCGATCTCAGTACTTTTTGATTCAATTTCTTTTTCAATTTTCTTTATTTCGCCATTTATACTTATCAAAGTCTGATCCGTACTGGTCATGCTTTCTACATCTGATATATATTTCTTATCATAATCTTCTAATTCTTTATTATCTTTAGCGTTTTTAACTCGGATTTTTTCATTAATTTTACTAAGCTTTTGTTCTATTTCTTGTTCCTTAGCTCTTATTTTTCCTTGCGTATCTTCTATTTTTTCCTTGTAATTATCTTTTTTAGTTTCAGCCTCTTTTTTTCGATCCACTAGTCCCAAAACTACTTTAATTTTACCCACTAAGCTTTTATCTTCTCTCTGATACTTTTCTAAGTTTCCTTGCAAAGATTTTCTTTCTTCAATCGCTCTTTTTAGTTCTTGCGCATCACTATTACCATCATCTACTAATTCACTTATACGTGTTAAATGATTATCAGTGACTTTATTTCCGTCTTTCGAAAGTTCTTCCAATTTTTCCAAAAGTTGCACATTTTTTTTATAATTATTCTGGAGATTTTTAATATCTTGTGGTAATTTTTCATATAATTCATCATCTATTTCATTTTCTCTTTTTTTTAGATCTGTTTTTTTCATTTCTAGTGATTTTTCTAGTTCTTTTTTCTCTGCAATAAGTTCGGAATATTTTTCTGCTTCTTGTGGACGACCCTTTACAGATTCAACTTCGGCTGCTCTTGCCCTACTTTCTTTTTCTTTTTCTGCTTTTCTTGTTTTGGCACCATCTTCAAAGATCTGATGTCGTAGATCTTCCGCACCTTCTTCGCTTTGTTTGGCTATATCTCTCTTGGCTTGACTTTCAGCTTCCCTCTCTAAGCTTGGCATTTTATTTCTCCATATCATTATTATTCAATAATCATATAGTACAGATTTTGGATTTTTTCATATATTTTTATATATTTTTAATTATTGATAAAACGGCCTCTCTTATATCCATTCTTTGATTTTTCATATTGCACTGATTACTGTGGTCCAATATCTGGCCAATCGCTTATTTTTCCGATATATACTGATCTTTTACCTTACTTGTTTTCATTCGTCACTCAGTGCTTAAAGACAATCACATCGTCCATAAGCCAAATTTTCACTTTAGAAACCCACTGCCAGAGTTTTGTCAACGTCACCCTATTTTTCACTCTATAGAATGTCACCACCGACCATGTGTGAATGCATTCAATTTTTTGTGATCACCACAACAGACACCATCACACCTCCAACCACTCAATGTCTTCATCTCATGGGACCACACCAGCATAAAACACACCCAAGTCACCAGAATAACAAACTATCCGACGCCATAAATAAACCACAGCACTTCCCATCTGTCCTCCCAAATCAAAAGCACTCAAGCAATGCTAAATTTTATTCTGACTGATTGCCTCCCGAATACTGGCCATCTTTAACATCATTTGCTGCACATTGTGCACCGTCGCCAACGTATATGCACTTGGCTCATATGCCTTGAATAAATGATGAATATAGGCCCGCGTATAATGTCGACACGTCCAACAAGGACAATTTTTATCTATTGGCTCAAAATCCTCCCGATAGCGCCCACTGGATATCTTAATCTTACCCCCAGGCACCATGACCACACCATGACGCGCCGCACGCGTCGGATAACAACTGTCAAATGTGTCTATCCCATACAACACCCCCTCATCAATGCTCGGGATGTCCGCTATGCCAAGTAAATGCCTTGGTGACTCCTTGGGTATGTGCGGTGTGCAACGTTTTAATATCCCATACAGATCTTCCTTGGTCTTTCCCAAACTGCCACCAATCGCATAGCCATCAAAACCCATTTTACCCAGCAACTCACAACTTCTCTTTCTTAAGTCATGGTCACAACCTCCATGCACAACTCCATAGATAGCCTGACCTCTTTTATCTTTAAAATGCTCTTTAATTGAGCGCTCCTGCCACCTATGTGTGCGTTCAAATGACTTTTTTAACCTCTCACTGTCAACATGAAATGGCGGCAATTCATCAAAAGGAATGATGATGTCCGCGCCCAACTGCTTTTGTATCTGTATCGAACTTTCAGGCGTAAACTCAACAATCGACCCATCTCTGTATGATCGAAATTTCACCCCCCGCTCAGATATCTTAATCACCGCATTGTCAGTCTTTTTAGTGCCCTGACTCTTTAACTCGCTGGCCACAGATCCATAAGCCAATGAAAACACCTGAAACCCACCAGAATCTGTGATGATGGGCTTGTCTCTACCAATGAATCGATGCAAACCACCTGCCTTCTCCACCACTCCCCCACCAGGGTGCAACGCCAAATGATACGTATTACAAAACATGAGCTGACAATCATGCATGCTCAATAACGCATTGTCACATGCCTTCAATGTGCCGTTTGTTCCTACCGGCACATAATTTGGCGTGTCTATAACGCCATGCGCCGTGTGTATTCTTCCTACTCGAGCACCAGATTTTGATGATTCATGCACAATTTCAAACTTAAACATATTTTCCCATTTACCCTTTTCTATCCCCAATCAAACCATTCAACCAATCAGATTCTTTGACTGAATTGGCCCGTATTATGCACTGTGAAATTGAATTTTTCATTATTATTGCCCACTCTGGTCTCATCAAACTGACATACATCCAGAAAATTCTATCAATCCGCTAAACTTGAACATATTCAACCCACCTCTTCATCCCAGTCAGTCTGCCCCATGCCAAACCACTGCCTGCAGATATCATCAATGTAATCAACATCTTCAATCCATAGCTCCATATAAAAACATTCCAGAAATTCACGCCCAAACCACTCAATGCCCAATAGGTGAATAATCCCGTATCCAAAATCTGAGTCAAACCTATGCTCATCATTACCCTAAATGCAAATCGATAATGGCCATACCGGCTCTGCAAAAAACCAAAAACCACATAATCAAACAACTGAACCAATACAAATATCAAATTGGATATCAGCATGATCGGCCATACCTGACCCAATAATTGCTGATACAATATCGACTCCTTGCCATCACCACTGGGAATAAATGCCAAATGCAAACAAAACATCCCAACAACCACAAAAACAAGGACAAATGACGTCAATACAGCATACTTTGCCCTTAAACGACCATGTGATTCACTCAACACATTCAAACAATACAATGATCCAATGCTGTAAACATCAGATACAGTCACTTCCAATCCAAATAAATTCACCATTTTTAATACCAACAAATTTGCAAGCAATACCTGTATGCTCAACCAACTTGTCAATGCACAACTGCCAACTTGCTGGCAAAACTTGCATGCCGCAATGACCACGACAACTTGCATCAAAAATAACAACTCATTACCAATCATCTCAAATTTCCCATTTATAATGATTATACCACTATTATTTTATCATTAAGCCCTAGTAATAGCAAATTCTATCCCGTTTGATCGGCTTTGATTGAATCATCAATTCATGCAAGACCACAAGACTTCTAGGTACCAAATTGACTTTCTTTTTGACCTTAAGATTCGAAACCACCTGTTATTTTTGATCTCCCAATCTCAAGTCTTGCTATTTCTCATCTGTTTTTTTGTAATCACATTAATTTTCAGCTTACGTTTATGATTAATGCTGCTTTCTATCCTTTCCTTACTGATTTAACATCTATGTCCTTTTTTATGATTTTTAATACCTCAGATTTTTCAATACAAAATGAATTTACCTAGGATTATTATTTCTACACGCTATGATTAACGCTATTTTTTCTTCATCACTCACTGTATCAATTTATTTCCTCTTTCAATCAATTCAGATTACAAGGTGGTTCTCGTATTATCACGTCAGAACATCAATGCTGTCATCTCTTTTTTATTCTTCTTGTTAATATCCACGATTACTTTCAGATCCTCTCTAGGCAACAATTTGACTTCACCTTCTACATGTTTTTCACAAGCATACATCAGATATTCATGTTATATACTCATTTCTAAGTCCTCTGTTTTTTTAGTGAGTGGTTCGCCAGGTTCGCTTGAGTTCCGTGTTATACCAGCTGTGGTATCATTGGTTTCAGTGCCTCTTAATGTGCTAGTACTACTCAACTGATGACTAGCAACAGCAGTAGAAAAACGTTCGGCAGCAGCGTCAAAGCCAGTTCTACCTGGGGTATAAACAGCCTCAGCCGCACGCAATCGCATACGCCTTAACATAACCATAGCACGTACAATTCCACGAAAGCGCGCGCGCCAAAGCAGCCGAGCAAGTATACGCTTATAGAAACCCCGATCACTATCTGCAAGATTGTCTATTTCATCATCACTGAGGCGCTGACCTGTAGATTTAAGTAACAATCCTAGTACTTCGCTATTCTCCCTCTCAGTAGCCGTCATCATTCCCTTTTTTACTTGGTCTTCATAACTACGATCAAAGCGCTCATCAGCAAGGAGCGCACGAACAATATCGATATGGCCATATCGTGCAGCTATTATAAGTACAGTCTCACCACTTCCATCGGGACGGTTAGGATCTACACGCTCATCTGCAAGGAGAGCACTAACAATATTGATATGGCCAAATACTGCAGCCCAGATAAGTGCAGTATTACCATATTCATCAGCATGGTTAGGATTTACACGCTCATCTGCAAGGAGTGCACGAACAATATTACTATGGCCACTACATGCAGCCTCAATAAGTGCAGTAAAACCTCTTTCATTTGCATGGTTAGGATCTACACGCTCATCAGCAAGGAGCGTAAGAACAATATCGCCTTGGCCATTTTCTGCAGCTAAGCTAAGTGCTGTATTACCATATTCATCAGCATGGTTAGGATTTACACGCTCATCAGCAAGGAATATGTTAACAATACCAGCATGCCCCCCACCTGCAGCCCGTATAAGTGCAGTATAACCACTTTCATCAGCATGGTTAGGCTCTACACGCTCATCAGCAAGGAGCGTACTAACAATATCGTCATGGCCATCTCGTGCAGCTATTATAAGTGCAGTATTACCGTATTTATCTGCAATATTAGGATCTACACGCTCATCAGCAAGGAGCGCACGAACAATATCGATATGGCCACGACATGCAGCCTCAATAAGTGCAGTCTCACCATCTTCATTGGTACGGTTAGGATCTACACGCTCATCTGCAAGGAGAGCACGAACAATATCGATATGGCCATGACGTGCAGCCACAATAAGTGCAGTATTACCTCTTTCATTTGCATGGTTAGGATCTACACGCTCATCAGCAAGGAGTGCACGAACAATATTACTATGGCCACGACATGCAGCCCATATAAGTGCCGTATAACCAAATTGATTAGCATGGTCAGGATCTACACGCCTATCAGCATTGATATGGCCACAAAATATAGCCCATATGAGTTCCATATAACCAAATTGATTAGCATGGCTAGGACCTACACTACTATCAGTAAGGAGCATATCAACAATAGCAGTATGACCCACACATGCAGCCTCAATAAGTGCAGTCTCACCATTTTCATTGGTACGGTTAGGATCTACACGCTCATCTGCAAGGAGAGCACGAACAATATCGATATGGCCATGACGTGCAGCCACAATAAGTGCTGTATTACCACGTCCATCAGCATGGTTAGGATCAATGTTTGTGCTGTGATCATTGAGAATATTTGAAAATGTTTCTTGATCTCCAGTTCTGGCTGCGTTTAAAAACTCTTGTTCTATAGTCATTTTTAAGTCCTCTGTCTTTTAGTCGCTGGTTGGCCAGGTTCGTCCGTGGTCTGTACTGTACCAGCTGTGGTATTATCGGTTTCAGCGATTGTTAATTTTACAGTACTACTTGGCTGATGACTAGCAACAGCAGTAGAAAAACGTTCGGCAGCAGCGTCAAAGCCAGTTTCACCTGGGGCATAAATAGCCTGAGCGGTACGCAAACGTATACGCCTTAACATAACCATAGCACGTACAATTCCACGAAAGCGCGCGCGACAAAGCCGCCGAGTAAGTATTCGCTTGTAGAAATCCCGATCTCTATCTGCAAGGTTGGCTATTTCATCATCACTGAGGCGCTGACCTGAAAATTCAAGTAGCAATCGCAGTGCTTTGTCATTCTCGTTCTTAGTAGCTGCTATAATTGCCTCCTCTGCTTGGTCTGCATGACTACGATCAAAGCGCTCATCAGCAAGGAGCGCACAAACAATATTGCTATGGCCACGACGTGCAGCCTCAATAAGTGCAGTATTACCTCTTTCATTTGCATGGTTAGGATCTACACGCTCATCAGCAAGGAATATGTTAACAATACCAGCATGCCCCCCACGTGCAGCCCACATAAGAGCTGTTTCTCTTTCATGATTAGCACGGTTAGGATTTACACGCTCATCAGCAAGGAGCGTAAGAACAATATCGCCATGGCCATTTTCTGCAGCTAAGATAAGTGCAGTATTACCATCTTCATTGGTACGGTTAGGATCTACACGCTCATCTGCAAGGAGAGCACGAACAATATTGATATGGCCAAATACTGCAGCCAAGATAAGTCCAGTACAACCATTTTCATCAGCACGGTTAAAATCTACACGCTCATCAGCAAGCAGCGCTCTAACAATATCGCTATGGCCCTTATATGCAGCCCAGACAAGTGCAGTAATACTACCTTCACCAGCATGGTTAGGATCTACACGCTCATCTGCAAGGAGAGCACGAACAATATTGATATGGCCATTTCTTGTAGCACCAATAAGTGCAGTATTCCACTGGTCATTACAGTTAAGATCTACACGTTTATCAGCAAGTAATGTGTTGACAATAGCAGTATGACCCCCATGTGCAGCCCACATAAGTGCAGTTCTACCTGCTATATCAACAAGGTTAGGATCAATGTCTATACTCTGATCATTGAGAATTTTTAAAATTGTTTCTTGATCTCCTGCTTTGGCTGCGTTTAGAAGGTTTTGTTCTATAGTCATTTTTAAGTCCTCTATTTTTTAGTGAGTGGTTCGCTAGGTTAGACTGCGTTCTGTATTATACCAGCTGTTGTATTAGAAATTGTAGGGTCAAACTGTTCTTGCAATGCTTGTTTTAATTTTAAGTCTGTTCTCAATGATTTTGTGAACCCGTTGCTATCATACAATCTGATGTTGATGCTTTGTCCACTTTTTTTAATTTCCAGTAAATTCCAATGAAATTCATCTCTCACTTTTATCGGGCAAATTAATGTCACCTGATTGGGCGCATCTTGCTCCTCAAATAAATCTCGATTTGTAGAAAGTATCAATTCTATAGAATTATCATCCAATGTTACTGGATCAAGACATATTTGGCGATGATACATATGTTGGCTGCCTCTTGATCCAAGCGCTTTCAGTAACATATAAATACCGTTGTCTGAAAAAGCGTAAAATATATTATTATTTTCATTGATTGATAAGTGCGGCTTTTGTCCTATCACTGTATTGTCTTTAAATAGACTATTTTGCCATAAAAACAAAAAAATTACCACATTATACCATTGTTTAATATGATTTTTTAATTTTACGGTTTTTTAGTCCCTATAGTGACCAAATGACTTTATACATTTAAATACCTCATGCCATTTTACCTGCACCAATTTCACTTCTTGCATTCATGCTGTTTTTTTATTATAATAAATATATTGGACTTTTGGTCATCTTATGAGTACACTCACTGATTTTTTGATACAGCATCAAGAAACTCTCGGAAATTGGTACATTCCAGTCATGACACTGTACATGTTTGCAGTTATCAGTCCTATCTGGTCACTGTATCTGGTTGTTTGCTCTCTACTAAGCATTGTACCAAAAGAAAAATTCCCTTTTATGAGTATGCCCTGTCTCATCGTACGTTTACTATTTGACGCCATACTCAACCCTTTTGCACTGATCTTATACATGAGTTTCATTCCTTGGTTTTTCAAAGATTCACAGTACATATTCTACTTTTTTTATACCAACTTACAATCAAACATGTCCATTCTTCCCATTCCATATTTTATCTCCAGCATTGTTTTTTATCTACTTTGGTACCAAGCCAATCACGCACTTTATAAAAACATCAAACCCAGCTTTGATTTTCATAAAGAGTATTTGATTACTTTTTACTCACCCTCTCGTGTCTTTGGATCCGCCGCTTTGATGATTGTGCTATTTGACTTTGATAGCCATATTGCTTTTCTACTTTGGACCAACGTCTATCTTGGTGCTTGTATCTCCGTAATGCGCTACCTAAAAACGCTATATTACGCGTACTCTACATCACATCACATGCTGACCAATCGTTAATCTATTTACTTTTAAATAAGATATTTTTTATTTTCTGCGCCCTGTCTCTCAATTCGGCTGCTTTTTCGAATTCCAAATTCTTTGCGTGAGTTTTCATTTCTTTTTCAATCTTTTTCAACTCCACAGATAACTGCTTATCATTGCGATCATGCAACAACTCAATCATACTCTCTTCTTCAGCAGGATTCAGATCCACAACATCTGATACATCATCACCTCTCAACGGATCGAGTATTGCTTTTTTAATCGATTTTGGCGTTATCTTATGGACTCTATTGTACTCCGATTGTATCTTACGCCTTCTCTCTGTCTCATCAATGGCATACTTCATAGACTTTGTAACTCTGTCTGCATATAATATCGCTTTCCCGTTCACATTTCTCGCAGCTCGGCCAATCGTCTGAACCAATGAGCGCTCTGACCTCAGAAACCCTTCTTTGTCTGCATCAAAAATTGCCACCAACGATACCTCTGGGAGGTCAATTCCTTCTCGCAATAAATTAATGCCTACCAATACATCAAAAATTCCCTTACGAAGATCTCGTAGAATCTCCACACGCTCCATTGTGTCAACCGACGAATGTAAATACCGAACCTTTATGCCCTGTTCAGCCAAATACTCTGCCATTTGTTCTGACATTTTCTTTGTCAATGTCGTTATTAAGACACGTTCTTTAAGCTCTACTCTTTTCAATATTTCACCATACACATCTAGCACCTGATTCCCTGCCGGCCTAATAATCACCTCAGGGTCCAAGAGACCAGTAGGTCTTACGACAAGCTCAACGGGATTTGAATCTTTTTCTGTTTCATAACCACCTGGAGTTGCCGAAATAAAAACTGTCTGATAAGTAAAACTCTCGTATTCACTGAATTTTAAAGGGCGATTGTCCAGTGCTGACGGCAATCGAAACCCAAAATTCACCAAATTGCTCTTTCTTGAATGATCCCCTGCATACATCGCCCCAATCTGTGGTATTGTTACATGTGACTCATCAATGATTACAAGAGCGTTCTCAGGTAAATAATCAAATAATGTGGGTGGTGCCTCTCCCTGCTCTCTACCAGATAAATAGCGTGAATAGTTCTCAATCCCCGAACAATAACCCAGCTCTAACATCATTTCAATGTCATAGTTCACTCGTTGCTTGATTCTTTCTGCCTCCAATAATTGATTATTCTTACGATAGAACTCTATCCGCTCTTTTAGCTCTATCTTGATTTTCTCTATGGTGTTTTTCACCTTTTCCTTTGGTGTTACGTAATGACTTTTTGGATAAAATGTAAAGCCATCATGCTTTTTTATATAATCACCAGTCAAGGGATCAAATTCAATTACCTGCTCTACCTCTTCATCAAACAAATCAATTCTTATTGCATTGGTCTCATTCTCGGCAGGAAACACATCTATGACATCTCCATGTACCCGAAAAGTAGCCCTGTCTAGTGCCAGATTGTTTCTCTTGTACTGCATTTTTACTAGAGCCTGAATGATCTCTCTTTGCTCTATTTTTTGCCCCACACTCAGTTCCAACACCATACCCGCATACGATTCGGGATCACCTAAACCATATATTGCAGATACGGTTGCTACAATGATCACATCTGATCGAGTTGTGATTGACTTGGTTGCTGATAACCTCATTTGCTCAATTTGCTCATTGATCGATGCATCTTTTTCTATGAATGTATCGGAACTCGCCACATACGCCTCTGGTTGATAATAATCATAGTAGGAAACAAAGTACTCAACGGCATTTTCTGGAAAAAATTCTTTCATCTCTCCATATAACTGCGCTGCCAATGTTTTATTGGGTGCCATGATGATTGCCGGCCGCTTCGTTCTTTCTATTAGATTCGCCATTGTGAATGTTTTTCCGGAACCAGTCACACCCAATAGCGTCTGATATTTCTTCTGGTCTAACAGCCCTCTTTCCAGACTTTTTATTGCTTCTAACTGCTTATCTGATGCTTTAAATTCTGATTTTATTGAATATTTTGCACTTTTTTCGCTGCTATTGACCATGACGTATTGTTTTTCAAGTATAGATCATGTATCTTATCACTGTTTATTAGCAATTACCAGAAAACAGGTATACTTGGAGTCATTATGATTGTTTCAGAGCGTTGTCGTAATATTAACCCATCTGCTACTTTAGAGATTGCAGCAAAAGCCCAAGCACTGAGAGATGAGGGCCATGACATTATTTTTATGAATACTGGACAGCCTGATGCTGACACACCACTTCACATCAAAGCCGCTGCAATGGAGGGAATCCAAGAAGGAAATACTAAATATACCGAGGTGGGAGGAACGCAAGCATTAAAAAATGCAATTTGTGAAAAGCTTTTAAGAGAAAATGGCCTTCAGTACACGACCCAAGAAGTCATGGCATCAACTGGTGCAAAACAGGCTATTTTTAATGCATTTATGGCCACTCTAAACAAAGGCGATGAAGTCATCATTCAAGCGCCGTATTGGACATCCTATCCAGACATGATTAAACTTGCCAACGCAGATCCAGTCATTATTCCAACCAGCACTGATTCCGGATTCAAACTTAAAGGCTCTCAGCTTGCTAATGCCATCACCCCCTATACCAAAATGATCATCCTTAACAGCCCTAACAATCCTTCGGGCGTGTATTATACTGAAGAAGACCTTCAAATGCTTGCCAATGTTCTTGTTGACCACCCAAAAATACTCATACTCTCTGATGACGTTTATGAAAAGATTCTGTGGCAACAAGAATCATTTAAAAATATTGTCAACGTTGTACCCAGCTTCAAAGATCGCACCATTGTTATCAACTCATTGTCGAAAACATATGCCATGACTGGTTGGCGTCTTGGGTACGTGGCAGCAAGTGAAGAAGTCATACAAGCCATGACTAAGCTGCAGTCACAAACAACATCCAATCCCTGCTCGATCAGCCAATCTGCAGCAATAGCTGCACTCAGCAAGCATAGCCAGTCATCCATAGATGAAATGGTTTCTAAATACCAAGCCCGTTCTGACTTTATTCAGGAAAGACTCAGAAAGCTTCCGGGTGTGTCCTTGCCAGAGACCCACAGTACATTCTATGTTTTGCCAGATATGTCAGGCTTAATTAAAATACTAAAGTTAAAGAATGACGTTGAGTTGTGTCAGTTCTTTCTTGATAATGCCTCTGTGTCTACTGTTCCAGGATCAGCTTTTGGTGCGCCAGACCACATCAGATTTTCTTTTGCTATTGGTAAATCAATTATAGATACCGCATTTAATAAGATTGAAAAAGCCATTCAAGATAAAATTGACTCTTAGGGCCTAAACACTCTAACCCCACTCACCCCGAGTATGGTAGCGAAGAGTGATGCAGAAAGATCTTCAACTCTCCTTTGTTTGTCCTAATATAACCAAATGTGTACTCAACAGATATGATGTTTTTTTCAGCATTTATAAAATCATAATGACCCATTACCGTTGCCATATTATAATTTTTATAATAACCCTGGTTGTGAAACTCAATTTCATCCCATAACATCAACGCAAAGCCCCTGTCCTCTGGAAAATCTAGATCACCTCCGACAAAATACGACAATGCTCCCTTATGAGTCATTCTAAATGGCTGCAGAGATGCCCGGGTCGGCTTAAATAATACCTGAACATGATCCGTATCATATGCATAGAACCTACTGACAAATTGACTGGCCTCTTCTTTATACGGCTTGCCTTTTTGCCATAACCTTCCCAGCTTTATGACCGTATCTGCCCAATCTTTCTGAATCTGCTCTATTTCTTCTATCGCAACCTCTTTGACTTCCACTTTTATTCCTTAGACATATTTAACTTAAGACTACCAGTCTGCTCCATTTTATCAATATTTATCATGTAAATATTGGCATTAAAATTGTTTTTCTCAAAAACCTGCTCAATGATCTTATTCTAATGCCCTCAATCCCACTTTCCACTCATATTTATTCACCTTGATCATTTCAGACAATTATTATCTACGACATTCTTCTCTTTTACTTGAATTTTAGTCACGATTCTTGGATAATCAATATTTTACGGGCCAGTCATGACAAAACATCAAGCATGGATAATCACTGAAAATGCTGCCGGAATGTATAATCAAGCAAAAGGATTGGCAGAGGCTATGCAGCTACCGTATCAGCAAATTTATATTACTTTACGTAAACCTTGGGATTATTTCCCCTCAGGATTTTACCCCCTCCCTCAGTTAGCTATAAGGAACCTGGAAACAATGCTGCCCAGCCAATGTCCTAAAATTGTCATC
Source organism: Pseudomonadota bacterium (assembly GCA_036121365.1). Lineage (GTDB taxonomy): Bacteria > Pseudomonadota > Gammaproteobacteria > Comchoanobacterales > Comchoanobacteraceae > UBA7916. The sequence continues at coordinate 15,691 of JAZAFR010000006.1, forward strand.
ACCTCAGGCAAACGTAGTGTATACGCCTCTTTAATGCTAAAGTCAAAACTAGGAAAAAATGTCACGACCATCCACATTCAAGACCCAAAGATCAGCCCAGAACATTTTGATTTTGTGATTGCCCCACAACATGATCCGATTCAAGGCAGCAATGTCTATAAAACACAATTTGCTGTCAATCACATCAATCAATCTTTGATCACTCATGCAGCCTCAGAATTCCCCGATGATTTTTCTTCCTATCAGCGCCCACTAATCATGGTTGTACTTGGCGGAACAAACCGTCATTTCCACTTCGACAATGACTCGATTTCACAAATGAACAATCAAATTAAAAATGTCTGTCATTCCATGAATGCCAATGCCATTGTCCTTTTTTCAAGACGCACACCCTCTGCCATTAAAAAACTTTGTGTCAGCTCTTTCTCCTCTGACCCATTGATTACCGTTTGGGATGAATCCAAGCCCAACCCTTATTTAGCTTTACTAAACCGTTGTGATTATGTTTTCTTAACTTGTGATTCTTATTCTATGATTTCAGAAGCCGCGAGCGCTCAGAAGAGAACTTATATTTATAGACTGCCTTCCAAAAAGTCCAATAGTCGATTGCAGTCGTTCATTCAAAACTCACTCGATCAAAACTTAATTTCAACAATTCAATACCCATTGCCTGATTTACCTCAAACACATTGCTCTGAGACAGATAAAATTGCACAAATTCTGCTCACAAAATTGACTTGATCTATTTAGCTCTCGTAGCAGCTATCAAGTGCTTTTTCCGGGGGCACTCTTCTGCTCGTCTTCACCCTGGTTTTTTCCCTTCTTCTCCTCCGGTAATTTTAGAGGTCCTGGCCATTTTTTTCTTTTTAACGTTGGAGGCTCCAATATTCTATGCGAACGGATCCTTGGGGGCATTAAATCCAGATCTTCTGCTTGTTCCGGCGGGTCATTTTCCTTACCCACACCAACACTCGGCAATACTATTTCGTCGCTTATATCCTCCTCAGTTGTACCTCCCTCGTCCGAAACCAAATACTCTGCACTTAGCCCATCATCCGGTTCTCCTTGTAATCTATTCTGGACACTCCATTCACTCTCCCTTTGCGTCACCATTCTACTTGAATTGCTTATGGTGTCTCTCACCAAGTTTGCAAATAATGTCTCACAATGTACGTATCTTGTACCTTGACTAATTAATAGAGGGGTTTCCTCCATTGGTACAATAAATACCCCCATTTTCTCACATCCTTTAACTTTATTTATATCCTCTTTCAATTGAGTCATTATCTGCATTGCTGAATCTTGTCTATAGACGCCATTACACGTAATAACACACATCCTTACAGCAGAACCTTCTTCCGCCATCATCTCATTTTTAACTGAAAAAACTCCAACGTTGATCACCAATGTTTGATTTCTGGGATCTGCCTCTTTTTGTATTACAGTCGGTATTCCGTCTTCACCAATCACTTCTTCTTCTATTTTGCTCCCTTTTTTTTCCATACTGACCGTTGCCCTTTCAACAGCGCTACAAATACCTTCAATCTCTGCTGGAACAACAGTTCCAACTTCTTCAGCGGCATGATCCTCCGCTGATATTGCTGTAACTGCCACATTTCTCTCTCCTCTACAATATAATTTTCGTTTTCTTCTTTTTTTCGCTGCCTTCCTTCCTAATATATTTCCTAAAAACAAGACTGACATATTCTCTCTTCTTGTTGCCAGCGAACAGCAAATTGCCAAACGACCAAAAAAACCTGGAATTTTTAAATAAGCATCTTTCCTATCGCAAAAGTCACTGTCTGAATTTATTGAAATCATCTCGAATGGATTGTCTTCTGTATTTTGCAATGCAACAATACTGTCAAAGAACCCTAATCCTGCGTTGTCTCTAATGAATTCATCAAACTTTGCCCCTAATCTTTTGTGATCTCTTCGATATTCACCCATTTGGCCAAGATTGACATAGTCCCTGGTATTCGATGTACGATCAGATGATGTCTGTTGTCTTTCCGGACTTTTAGCCAGCAGTGTTTTTCTTTCTCCCAATATTATTTTTAATGGCTTTAATGGCTCTTCTTGTTTCATAACGACCTCTCTTTTTTATTCTTTGACTTCTTGACAGAATCTTTCATCTTCTTATGATATTATTTACTACTCTATTTCATAATCTTATAGCTCATTTTTCAATTTCTGCTTACTTTTTTGTCATTTTTTTAATAACGTGTTATAATTTAGTTTATTGATATTTTTCCTATTTTATTCAACAAAGGACACTGATGGAGATTCTTATATACACTGGAAATCAAGGTAAAATTCAAGAATTTAAAGAAATCCTTGCTATCCCTTCGTTTAAGTTTCAATACGCATCTGAACTTAATATTGATACTGGAGTAGAAGAAACAGGTAGCACCTTTGTAGAAAACGCGATAATTAAAGCGCGTGATGGTGCACGACAAGCAAACATGCCATGTATTGCCGATGACTCTGGCATTATGGTTGATTGCCTAGGTGGTCAGCCTGGTGTATTTTCAGCAAGATATGCAGGCATCGGTGCAAAAAATTCAATCAATATTGAAAAACTCCTCAAAGATCTCTCTGATTTTCCGCCCAATCAGAGAACAGCACGTTTTGTGTGCTGTATTGTTTATCTTCGCTCTTATATAGATCCCTGTCCCATTATTTGCCTAGCTACCATGGAAGGGCTCATAACAGAAAAACCATCTGGACAAAATGGATTCGGTTATGATCCAGTCTTTTACTTACCTGAATACCAAAAAACGGCTGCAGAAATACCTCCCTCATTAAAACACAGCATTAGCCATAGAGGTAAAGCACTGAATAAATTGAAAAATAAACTTACCAAGACACTGACTGATTAGAAAAAATCATTTTTTTAAAGTCACAGTATAACTGATGACACATACCATTAATATTTCTAAATAAAAAATTTTTTACTGTAGCTATTTATATACTCAATGATATTATTAACAATTTATTTAAATAATTTATGCATTTTCCGATATCTGTGCTATACATTTATTTAGACTTAACAAATAAGGAGACTATTATGGCATCAGATTTTGATAAAACAGTTAAAGGTATATTTCACTCAGTGAAATCTACATTTAATCCTGACTTTGCAATTCCAAAAGAGCAGGAAGGTGAGCCAATGAATGTTCGAATTCAGCGTATGAAAGACTCAGCATCAGAAATTTCTGCAAAAATAGAGGAGCTGAAGAATTCTCTTTCTGCTTTTACAACAAATCTAAATGCATTGACTGAAGAAGTTCAACCCTATCTCAGTAAAGAAAAAGAATCATCACAGCAAGCTGCACCCGCCCAACCCGCTCCTTCTGATGCCGGTTCAGAGACGAAAGCAGCAGATGCAGCCAAACCTGCCGATGATAAACCTGCCGAAGATAAACCTGCCGAAGATAAACCTGCCGATGACAAAAAATAATTGGCATCATACCAGTTGTTTTTAACCCTCTATTGCGGTGTATATTTCAACCATTGCATTAAATTTCAGTGCAATGGTGCGCCCATATATTATTTTGTTATTCTATCATCAGGATTTCAAGATTCTTTCTTATCATGCATACTGATGCCATCATTAAGGAATATCGTTGTCTGGGTTTTTAGATAAATTTTGGATGTATTGTGTATTTGGTAGGGTGCAATATGACAACTCTGTGAGCATCGATTTGATTTATCCTTTATAGGATATTATTATTGTCTGATGGATGCTCCCCGGGACGGGCTCGAACCGCCGACCCAATGGTTAACAGCCATTTGCTCTACCGACTGAGCTACCGGGGAATGCTAATGCATTTTACTCATATTTTTTGATAAGGTCAATATTGACCGTTCTTTTTTTTACTTTTTTAACCAGTTATTTTCAACAACACGTAAATCTCATTTTTTACTTCTCCATTACCACCAGTGTATACCTCTAATAAAAAAGCCCTGTCAATGCTTAGACTGACAGGGCTCCTTTGATATACCTCAATTAAGTGTTGCTTTTACTTATCTCTCCGTCCTTTTGCATTCCTTTGATTTTTTCATTTAGAGCCAGTACCTGATTTTTCAAATTATTGATTTCAGTCTCAGTGTCTTTTTCATCATTGAAAGCAAAGAAATCCTCTTCCCAAAGTTTAGACAGCTTTTTCATTTTCTGCATTTGTCTTTCTCGCATTGCTTGCTGCTTTTTTAAACGTTCTTCCGGGCTTATCTTTGTCACACTATAGTTGGATGATGGACCATTAATAATCACCTGATACTCAGCATTCCAGGCGCTATTTATATTTTCCTCAACGTCTTTGACCAATGACCACCCGACTTTTCCCTCTGTGGTTTTTACCTTCACCCAGTCACCCTGTTCAACAGAAAAATTTTGATCTGCTTTCACTGTGGCAACGACTCTGCCCTTTTGATTGGGCTCTGCGTAAAGTTTCATTTCTTGTTTTGTTAGTCCGGTTTTCTTCCCATCAGTCGATGACTTCCAGTATGTGCTGACTTGAGAAAAATTTGTTTGATTGCTAAACTGCTTGTTTTCACTTTTTGACACAGCTTGAGCTTTTATATTGCTTGCTTTTGCAGGATTCTTTGCATTTAAAGTGCTTGCTACCATGACTTTTTTATTTGTCGGGTGATTGCTTTTTTTTCTACGTTCTTCCGTAATTTTGATTGGCTTCGGTCTTTTCACGACCCTACCTAACATGGCAGTGGCAGAACTTTCTGCATTACTCTCAAGTTTCTTATGTACTTGCAACGTTTTGGCATTGAACTCATCTGTTGCCATTGTTGTTTTTTGAATCCCTGCAAACACATTAACAGCTAACATGCTAATATATAGGAATGCCACAGCAGCAGCTGATTTTGAATACTTTTGCATTTGTTTATCTCCCTTGCTTAAATATACAGATATGAGTATGATACCATTTATCCTTTGATATTCAAATATTAAATATGAGAGATTTGATAATATTATTAATTTTAATATATACTCAATATTCAATATTATATTCATGCCTATGATACATTCTTCTGGATTCCTCAATCGCTTACAAATCCACACTTCACAAACTTTGAACTACGCTCTTAGCCTTCAGGGTCAGCACTCTATACCTCTTAATCCATTCTTAGGAAAACCTATCTCTCTTATCTTTACTGGTAAAATCCAGTGTATTTACTGCCAAAGATCGATTAAAAAGTCTTTTAATAAAGGTTATTGTTTTGTTTGTTTCAAACAGCTGGCTCGTTGTGATCAGTGTATTATCAAACCTGAACTGTGTCACTTTCATCTGAATACCTGCAGAGAGCCGGATTGGGGCAAACGTGTGTGTATGAAAAACCACATTGTCTACCTATCTTACACCAGCGGTATAAAAGTTGGCATTACAAGAAAAGCCAATGTTCCCAATCGATGGTATGATCAAGGTGCTACCTTAGCACTTCCCATTTTTGAAGTCAGCTCAAGGCTTCTATCCGGACTTCTTGAAGTCTCTTTAAAAACACATTTCAACGATAAAACAAACTGGCGAAAAATGCTCACCGATGATCATTACGATACTGACCTTCATGATGTTGCTTCATCACTATTTTCTAGAATATCTTTGACAGAACTGATCTCTCAACACCCACAATTTAAGTCATCCATGCCCAAACCCTTATATGATCACAATACGCCCATCGAGATACACTACCCTCAAATTGCAAAACTTGATAAAATCACCTCTTTCAATGCTGATAAGAACCCCAATGTATCTGGCACTCTTATCGGAATGAAGGGACAATACCTTATTTTTGATACTGGCGTCATTAATATCAGTAAATACCAGGGCTACCATGTCAGCTTTGAAGCAAAAACAGCTTAATTGATTTTTTTAATTTGAAGCCACCATCTTTACTCATCAATGGGCCACTGAATTTTACTGCCCACATTCCATCACCCTCCACCTATGTGATTATACACACTGATAGAATTTACTTTTCTCCTAGACTTCCGTGCCTTTCTATATTACTATTATAGAATTCTGAAAGGGTATTTTTTATGATAAATTCTATTCAAGAGAAGAGAACCATAGTAACCATGCTGTTCTTTTCAATATATTTACTATTTGGTTGTAATACGGTTCATGCCTCATATGAACAGAATAAAATGCAACAGAAAAATATTACAAGTGATAATTTTAAGGCCGCAGAAGTGCTCAGCAACACTGCAGATTCTGGCAGCAAGTACATGCAAGATAGAAAAGTTGTTGTATTTTACAATCAATACTGCAGTCACTGTAAGGCGTGGCTTAATTCTACTGGCCTCACCTATGAAAAGGAAGCACCTTCTCGATTTGGTGCGTCAGCTCCCTCTTTGACTCTTTATGACTTGTCAGTGCGAAAAAACTTTAAAATCTATCAGGAGATGTTATCTTCAGGAAAACTTTCAAAATCCATAGATGCAGTCCCCACTTTTTTGGTTGTTGATTCAGACTCAGTTGAAATTAAAAGATACGTGGGAGCCATGGAAAAAGATGCCTTCTATAATTTTGTAATGTCCGACATAGAGAACGCATGAGAACTGACTAGATAACAGCATTTGAATAAAATACAATATGCCTCAGAATTATTTACTGATGCAGAGCTACTTTTATTATGGTGACGGACCTTTGTTTTCTTTTAGTTTATTCTGCATGCTTTTAAAAATTCCTGCTGCTGCTGAAAACGTAAAAACTGTCAGTAAAAGCACAGAATTACAATTTTGACATTGACCATCTACCTGACTGATTTCTTCATGACTGTATTTTTTTTCCTGCCACATTGATAAATCCTTTACATAACCTGAGTACAATCCCAAACCTGCGTGTAATACAGTCACCAGAGAGAATATTTCTCCTAAATGACACCCCGCAATAGCAAGTTTCTTCCATGTTGATGTTTTCCTGCCCGCTCTGCCTTCTTGCTCATTATTGTCGTGATTTACCGCTTTATACTTCTCCAAATTTTTTTAATTTTTTCATTTTCGTTTTGGAAATCCTCAGCGTAATCATAGGCCGTTTTTCCGTCTTCACATTCCCATCCCAGTGCATCCGGCAACAACCCCTCCTCAAATAATTGCTCTAATATGTCAGCCCTACTGTCACCAAGTTTCAACATCTCAATGCATATCCTGGAACATTTATCATCAATGCATATTTCTTGATTGGCGCTGAGCCTGCACTCTTTCAATAAATATTTAATCATCTCAACGTGATTTCCCTCTATTGCAAATAGCAATACGTTGCTTCTTGCATAGCTCTTGAGCATCATCATTTCTTCACTATTGCTTGTTTCTTGAATTAACTGCTCTTTTAATACTTTCATCGCTTCAATATTCCCACAGACTGAAGCAGCATCAATTAGAGAAATCCATCTTGTATTATTCTTTTTACATTCAAATGGCAATACATCACTGTTTTCGGCACATCGTGCTAACATCGCAATATAATGTTGATTGTTAGGATCGCCATTTTTTTGTTTTTCATAACATCTTTCAAGTATCTCTGTATTGCCACCCATTGCTGCATAATGCATTGCTTGCAATCAGACCCCGCCTTTTTCATACTCATTGTTCAATAGAATTTTTTCATGTGATAACAGCCATTCTACCATTTTTTCATCTTGCTTTTTTATAGCTACCTCAAGTCTACTGATGGGCCTGTGTTCTCTGTCAACCTTATCACTGGTGGTCGCGTTTACATTAAATCCTTCCTGGTTGATCTTCCCCTTCTCCATTTGACTTTTTGTTTTTTCGCACAAAGATTTCTCTTCGACACTTATTAAAAACTTCATTTTGACTCTTTTTAACATGTTTACTTGTACTACTAATTTATATTCTTTGCATCATTGATCTTTCATAACTTCTTAAGATCAGCCCATCTTAAACATGTCTGTTTTCCCATAATCAACTATTGTGTGAATGTTTGAAGACTCACTCTACTCCCTCAAATTCGGCTCTGTTACATTGCTGTAATGCATCCAAACATTCTACAGCTTGCCTAGGCGTGATATTGTCGATGTCAATTCTGGTAATTGACTCCAATAAGCGCTCATACTTATCCTTCCAATTGATCCCCTCATCAGAAAAAATCTCTGCTGTACCCAGTAAATCACTTTGCAATATATCTTCTTTTTTTTGATTGAACTGATTTAACCTTTCTTTGGCATAATCAACACACTGCTTAGGCACACCAGCCAATTTAGCTACTTGTAAACCGTAACTCTTACTGGTCGCACCTTTGGCAATTTGATAGAGAAACACCAATTTCCCTGCTGTCTCTTTGGCTTGTAAATGTACGTTCACAATAGACGAATGCTTGGCTTGCAACTTAGTGACTTCAAAATAATGTGTCGCAAATAATAACATTGATCGATTTACCGTTACCAAGTAATCAACAATCGACCAAGCCAGAGCCATCCCATCATAGGTCGAAGTTCCACGCCCTACTTCATCCATCAATACCAAACTTTCTTCTGTCGCATTGTGCAAAATATTGGCAGTTTCTGTCATTTCAACCATAAATGTTGATCTGCCCGTTGCCATGTCATCCCCACTACCGACTCTACAAAAGATCTTATCAACCAGACTCAGCTGCATCGCTTTCGCTGTCACGTATGCTCCAATATGTGCTAACAAAACCAAGCTTGCGCATTGCCTCATATACGTTGACTTCCCACCCATATTTGGCCCTGTGATAATTTGTACTGGATGATCATCTGTCATCAATGTGTCGTTTGCCACAATCATTGATTGACTTTGATCCACTAGAACTGGATGCTTCCCTTGTTTGATTTCCAAGCATCTTCTTTCTGTAAATGTTGGTGCGCACTGACCTTCTTTTTTTGCACTCACTGTCAATGCATATAGACAATCTATGCTTGCAATATCTGCACCTGTTTTCTGTAATCGCCGACATTCAACTGCTATTTTATCCAGCAACTGCCCATATAATTTTTTTTCTAATGCCATTGCTTTGTGTTTCGCAGATAATACCTCAACCTCAAACTTTTTTAGCTCTGGGTGTGTGAATCGCTCAACATTTTTTAAGGTTTGTCTACGTATGAAATAATCGGGCGCTTTTTCTGCTTGCCCCTTTGATAACTCAAAATAGTAGCCTGATACTTTATTGTAGCCCATTTTTAGACTGTTTAAACCTGTTTTTTCTCTTTCCCTGTTCAACAAATCTTCTAAATACTCACTAGATTCTGTCGCCAATGCCCGGTATCGATCCAATACCTCATCATAGCCCTGGGCTATCACGCCTCCGTCTCTAATCACACTGGGTGGATTTTCCATTAGCGCAGATTCCAGCAAGGTCAACAACTCAGGATATGCATGCACCCCCTCTAAGTCACACAGTAATGAATCATGATCTCGGTACTGCTCTATCCAACTTTCTAAATCAATCATCGCTTGAAGCGAACCTTTTAATTTAACCAAATCAAAAGGACGGGCACTGCCCAAAACCACACGTGATATGATTCTTTCAATGTCGCCAATCTGACTTAAATGCTCACCGAGATTTTTTGCATTGTCACTGATACTTTTTTCGGAGCCTAGTAGTTCGCTAACTGCCAATTGCCTACTCATAATCTGTTTTATAGATCTAAGAGGATGGTGTAGCCAATGCTTTAGCAATCTTTTCCCCATAGGTGTTTTAGTGTGATTCAAGGTCTGATAAATTGTCTTTTTGCCATTGCCTTCATCGTCTTCAGTTAAAGATAGATGCTTGCATGTTGCTGTATCTAACTCGACGTAGGCTGTGTCATTGACATATGTCAACCCATGAATGTGACCCAGTTGACTTTGTTGCGTGACTTGCACATAACTCAACAAAGCCCCTGCTGCTTGCTGTGCTGCCAGTAAATGTTCTATCCCAAAGCCAGATAGGTCCTTTGTTTGAAATTTCTCAAGTAATAGACGCCTACAGCTGAAATGATTGAAACTTTCTTGTGAACGTTTTGTGACTGGATAACTGGCTATGACATTTGCAATTTTCGTGAAATCCACCTCGCTTGTTAATATCTCTGCAGGCTTCATTCGTGACACAATACCCTCAAACTTTTCTAAGCTATCGGTTTGCCATACAGAAAACCTTCCACCTGATAATTCTAACCATGATACACCAATTGATTTTTTGTTGATGCATACCGACATAATGATATTGGCACTTGATTCATCCAATAAGGCCTCATCACTCAAAGTACCAGGTGTTACGATACGACTCACAGCGCGTTCACATGGTCCCTTTCCTACTGTTGGATCACCAATTTGCTCGCAAATTGCAATACTCTGACCCATTTTCACTAGTTTTGCTAAATAATTCTCACTGGCGTGATATGGAATTCCAGCCATTGGAATTGGCTCTCCTCCTGAATGTCCTCGCTGTGTTAATGTGATGTTCAGTAGACGTGATGCTTTTTTTGCATCATCATAAAACAATTCATAGAAATCCCCCAATCGATAGAATAACAACTTATCTTCATGCTTGGATTTCAATTCAAAATATTGCATCATCATCGGCGTATGCTGCTTTTTCGTGCTATCGTTCACATCACTCCTTCGATATATTTCGAGTCAAGAATATCAAATAACCTTCCCAATTAAAATACAATTTCCGTATTTTTTAAAGACTTTCCCGTCAATGGATTTTATTTTTTACAAAGGGAACGGTGCCTATAATCATTGACAGTGTGTGTTGCAGAGCTCGTATGATTTCAAACTTTCACTGCTCTGTCTCAGTGTTCATTCTAGTCTATTCGATTGGCCACACTACTCCAGAAAAAAATCATACCATGCACTGTCTCGATTTATCTTCGAATTAAATACAATAATAGACACGGATCTGATACACCTCTCTCAGCCTGATATTATTTCTTCGCCTTGTCTCACTTCGATAACATCCTATAATCCTGATTATTTTTGTCTTTTTATATGAATAAACGGACCCCTAGTGATGAGACCTCACTGGAGCTGTGTCCTATTTTTAAACTGTCATTGACCACTTTATAATTTAAGTCAATCACTGAGAAATGGTTAATCGGGTACTGTAGTGATACACCCATTAATAATCCTGACTTCTCACTGGGCATCACCCAATACTCTTTCACTTCAAAATGGGATAAACCAATTTGCATGGCTGGTGTCCACCCTATGATTTTTTTATTGCTGTGCAGGCCTATTAATCCATAGTAGAATTCTTTCGGTTCGCTTATACTAGCACCACAGGCAAGACTGATTCCCGGGGCGAGTCCCATGCCTAATTCTCCATACTCTTTTGCCGCAGCAATGTCATTGTTACCAAGCGCGTATACTGCCAACTGTATAGTACCTCTTCCTGATTTGTTATCTACTGGTTCAGCATTTGCCACCAAGAACACCATTAGACTCACCATAGCACTCAATATTTTTTTATACATTTCCTCAAACCTTATTCGAAAAAAAAGCCCGCTTAGCAGGCTTTTTTTTTATTTTTCTAGATTACAAAAAGAATCTAACACCGAAAGATCCCATGCTGTGAACATCGTGACCCACTTCTACGCCACTACTGACGTTTCTTACTACCATATCAACAGAAGCAAATGGATTCAACTGATACTCAAGTCTGAATCCACACAGTACACCACTGTCTTGCTTGTCTTCGTACTTAAAAGTTTTTTCATTCCACTCTTCACTTACAAAGCCAGCATAGCCAATTTGAACTGATGGACGTATACCCATAACTTTTTTCTCTGAGTGAATATTGATCAACCCAAATTTAAAATCAGCTGGCGCGCTCAAACTCATTCCGCCACCAACACTAAAACCTGGTGCAAATCGATATGATACTTCAGCATACTCATTGGATGCTTCTATTCCGCTGCCGCCTAGCGCATAAAATCCGATCTCCGTTTTTCCTCTTAAATTTTGAGTTGAGAGATAGTTAGATTTTTTTGATTCTTTCTGTTTTTTGCCATGCTTCGCCTTTGCATGCTTCTTCTTACCACTACCTTGATTACTCTTGGTACTGTATGAAAATTCTCCATCAATATCAGACAAAGGTACGGCAGCCTTTGCCTGGGGTGCTGTTGCCATGGCAGAACTTGCACATAGCACTAATAAAGCAGTAATTTGCTTAGTTTTCATATTTTCTCCTTATGAGCGTTGTGTGAACCTATATTATGTTGACATTTACATTTTTGCATTAGCATAAAATTAATTCAACTTTCCATTTTCTATCTATCTGTTTATCCTTATATCTTTCTCTACACTCTCATACCTACTCCAAGAGCAATTAAATTCACACTGCCATCAAGTTTGTATATTGCTGACGTAAACCTTTTTAATATCACCTGTATTGAAAGGCTATCACTCAATGGATACCCGAAAGAGACACCCTGTGAAATTTCGTTTGTTATATTTCTATTGGATATATAATGACTCATTCCCAGTTCGAATGAACTACTCCATGATAGCAGTGTCCAAGGATTTTGTAATGACATATCAATGTAATGGAATTGGTTTGGCATTGTTATATTTGTCCCTAGCACGATACTTAAGTCAGGAGATAAGTCATATGTCAATGATGCAAATTCTGCTCTTTGAGTGACTTTACTTTGTCCTCCTACATAGAAGTTAACCCCCAACCTCTGTAAAAATCCATCTAGTATATTTTCATCAATTAAACCGTTACCATATGCTGACAATTTGGCTGCCATCAAACATAAACCCATTACCCATTTTCTCATGTGATATCTCCAATAATGCCCAGTTAGATATCCAATATATTGTTTTTTATATTTCCATTTCTTATCATTTTATTATTATGCTTTCATTATATTTTGGACATTGATTATTTTTATTTATATTTTTTCACTCTTGTAAATACTTTTCTTTCTACACTGTCTATTTGTCCATTTAAAAAGTTACTACCAACTCTATATTTTGATCACTTTTAGTAAATTTTTTCCAGGATATTTCTTAGAGTCTCAGATCTGTATGAATGTAGCCAAACAGTCATTTCTCATCTCTTTTCAAAATCAGTTTTTGGATATCAGTCAATGTGTCTTTTCTAACAAATTGCTTGTATTACTTGTGACTTTTCACCCTACTGTACTCGTTTCAGAATGTGCACGGGCAAATAGCAAATTTTGATAGAGGGAAATCGTTTGTGATGTCATTTTTTGACTTGTAAATATATCCTCTTTTGGAATCAAATCCTTTTTGTCAGAAATTTCTTTGGTCTTTTCAATTAACATCTGCATATTTCCAGGCTCTATCAAACCGTCCGGAAACATCGCTGATAAACTTTCTTTTGGACCAGCGCTGGCCCATGCGATTACCTTAGTCCCAACATTACATGCCTCACACATAGTCCTCCCAAATGGTTCTGGCTGTGTGGACAGGTTATAAACAATGCTTGATAGCCTGTAGATATTATCAATGTCATTTCTGGCACCGGAAAATGTCACTCTGCTTTGAATTCTCTTCGCCTTGATTATGCTATTGAGAGCTTCCCAGTAACGATGCTTATTGGTATTAACCGGACCCACAATCAGTGCATGATATTCATCATCAAGTGATGAAATGAGATCCAGCATTGTGTCAATTCCTTTCCACTTAGTCACTCTTGCTGGCAGTGTTAACAGTTTCTTTCCTTTTGTCTGTGGAAACTCTGTATACCACTTATTTTTCCATTCATCATCCAAAACCTTTCTGTTAAAAACCTCAGTATCACATCCCCTATAAATTCTTGTGATGTTTTTTTTGTCTACTTTGTACGTGTTGGTAATGTATTCTGTCACCGTATCTGAAACGCTGATGATATGGTCGGCAAAAGTCATCACTTGACTGTAATATGGCTTAGAGTATATCCCATGGAAAGTTGATACCAATACTGGTCTTTTGTTTTTTGGTAAAACCCGCAATGCCAAAAAAACCATCCAAGCGGGCATTCTTGAACGCACATGTATGATGTCTGGCTGCATCTCCAATATGACTTCTCTCAAACGCTTGACCTGCAATAAAGTCATGAAATGCTTCCTGGCCACTGGCATTTGGATATGTATACTCCCTTGATTTTCAAGCGCTTCTACTTGTATTCCTCCACTCGAAATAACATATGAGCGATAGCCATTCTTGACTAATTCTTTTGCTAAATCCAAGGTTCCTCTTTCAACGCCTCCTGTATTGAGCTCTGGCAATACTTGTAGTACTTTCATGAAACCTCCGCGTTAAAATATCATTTTAGTTTTAATCACCTTGAAAATCAACTCAGCTTCCAAAAATATCTGATTTTCTGTATTTTACACATTCCCTGTGTTTTTTAGGTCACTCTTTGTACCCATTGCCTTCACTGGATGATTGTTTTAAATATCTATTTTCATTGATTATATCCATCTAAATTGACACTCACCTCATCACAGGCCTATTGCTTTTCTCTTAGTAATCTTATATGATTAATAAATGCCTAAAAACATGCTCTTTATGAATATTTCATCCACTTTACTGTCCGTTGCATTTCTAACATTATTGAGTGCGTGCCAAATGCCTGTTGAGGAACAATCGGAAAAACTTGCACTCTCAACATCTACCCTGAATGAGCTTCCAGAGGCCACGAGGAATGCTTATGTTTCTACTTACAAAAAAAACCGCAGCAAGAAGCGTTTTGCACAACTGCTTAGTAGTAACTCCCAATCGCCCTCTCTTATGGTAACAGTGTCTGATGGAGCTGCTACCATCCCCCCACATTACCAATCTCAAGCGTTTAAAACAGCATCAATGGAAGTATTTGGAAATCGCTGTGATGAGCTTTACTTATATCCATTGAATGGTGGTGATACATACTCTACTTTATCTTTGTGTTATCTTGATGATTCACTTTATGTTGATGCCAGTAGTATTGACCCGGATTACCCCATAGGTTCTGTTATCATTCCTATATCTTCGCAAACAGCAGATAAACAGAAATTCTGCAACCTTAGCACAAAAGGCAATTCAAAGCTACAAAGCGCTTGTTTAACCATAACGCAACAGCATCATGCATCTCACTCTCGCCCATTACAAGTTGTCAACAAAGCACCTAAAAACAAAGATTTTAAACCATCTTTGCGAGATAGTTCTGGCGAACGGTACACAGAAAATACTTATTAGAAAAACGAAAGGCCTTTGCGCATGAATACCAATCCACATCTACCTGCACTTGCGATTGATACTCTTAGCAACCACCTGTCTGGATCACTTTTTTGTGGAGATCTTGTCTATAACCAATCTGTTCCTTCAAAAAAACACGCCAATGTCATTACCGAGCTCATAGCCAGCTTGTGTCAACAGGCTGGGATCTCCGTTAAAGATCTCAGCTACCTAGTTGTTAATGTCGGCCCTGGAAGCTTTACTGGACTCAGGATAGGCATCAGTACAGTACAAGCACTTGCCCATGCGCTGAGCATTCCAATCCTACCACTCAGTAATAACCTTTGTCTTGCTTACCACGGACTGTTCATTCAATTGAATCAAAAGAAACCACTTGATTGTTTTTTTGCCACACTGATTGATGCACGTCTTTCACAAGTCTATTTTTCTGTTTATGGCTGCAATGACTCAATGCTGCTTTCGCCTGTTGTCAATGACAGTATTTTTGATTATGACAAGCTTCCTGCTTTTGAACAATACTCTGAAGTTTATACCTGTGGGGAGGCATGGCAGACTTATTCAGATCGCATTCCTACAGCCTGGCATAACCGCTCCTTTGTCGACTGTTGCTTGCCAGATGATCTCACGTCAAATGGCATTCCAAGTGCAAAGTTATTTGAAAAATTTTACTCACGATCTCATATTATGATCGCCATATTCCTGCACATACAAAAATCTCAAACATTGCCTCTGATTGAGGCCTCTGAACTCAGGGCCAATTATGTTAGAAATGATGTTGCCAAAAAAAAATCAACGTAACTGTAGTTGCTATTTTTTACCTTACCCAACAACACTCAAGTTAAAAAACTTAATCGTTCATAATTTACGAAGGTAGTATCCCCTTATACTTGCCAGATTCGATTGCATTGAACTCTTCATTGATACCAGTCAACAGATTCTAACAACATCATCTTAAATTTTTGCATCACTTAAATAAAAGAATGAATCTTTTTTACACTTGATCATGTCTGCCTTTTCTCGCACCAACAACAGACTTAGTGTATTGGCATTGATTTTAAAGGCCTCCCTGTCTATATCCCCATATTTCTGCATAGACTTTATTCAACCTTTGCCACCCTTGACACCTCACGCTGGTAATAAACAATATTATTTTACGCTGCAGTCGCTGCAAAATCTGTAAACTTTCTGCTTTTATCAAAACCAGTCTCTTCAAATCTACAACTGCCAGATTTTTCTACTTTATTTCTCACTGGGTATGCGATTACTGGCTCTACATGATTTCCGTTACCACTTTTTATTTCGTCTGCCTTAACATTGTCTGTGACTGCGGCATTATTGATCGTACTTTTATCCAAGAGCCAGTCTAGGTGACCATTTTTTTGCTCATAATAAATAAAAATCCCAATCAATGATCCATATACATGAACAGTGCAACCAGCATTGCCACTCAGATTAAATATTTCTAGTAACACATCATATAGTAATGCATTGATTGCAACAAACCCAAATTTGTTAGTAAAATCTTCTTTATCAGCAATCATAGCAAGTTTGATTGCCACAATTCCAGCTATGGCTCCACTGGCTCCAAGAACAATCATATACGGACTAAAAAATGCAGATACTACTCCACATAGTAGATACATGATCATGAAATTCTTGCCTCCGTATTTCTCTTCAACATCATATCCTACCATAGCAAGAGCTGTCATATTTCCAAGTAAATGAAATACACACTCATGCATGAACACTGATGTGATGACATTCCACGGAAACAAATACCAAAGACTTGGAATACACGCTGTTCTTATCAAAATATACTCATATAGGCTGTAGTTCTCCACCAGCAATATTCCGTTAAGTAGTGCTGTTACTGCTTGGTT
The DNA here is from genome assembly GCA_036121365.1 of Pseudomonadota bacterium. GTDB lineage: Bacteria > Pseudomonadota > Gammaproteobacteria > Comchoanobacterales > Comchoanobacteraceae > UBA7916. The sequence goes on from JAZAFR010000006.1 coordinate 32,737, forward strand.
GATTCTTGTAATCATCCCTACTGATGTTATTTTTTGACACTTTTTTTTGTTTTCTGATTTACTCATTTTTTCCTCTTTTTTGTTTATTTTTAATTTTCATTCTAAAGTCAGCACTTTCTTCTTCCACTCTATTTTGAAAAACATACTTTTTTATTATCGATTACACGTTAACTAATTTATAATTATTTATTTTCTCCATCTATTTGCTTTCTAATTATAGGTGCGTATATTATCTTACATGCAACAATAAGTCAAATTTTTTAAAGTTATTGTCTACGTTTTTATATTTATTAACTTTATCAAAATTAACCGTACATCCGTATGTCTATTTGGCTTAGAAAAGGCATAAATGTCTTTTATGCCTTTTGTGATTATCATTCGAATATCATACTGTTTTTTTTTATCATTCCTGAACTTTCAACTCTTCCTAATTACTGCCAACCGTGTGCTGTATCTTAACAATCACTTGGTTGATATTTATCACTTAGTAAACCCCATTCAAGACTTTTATCATGATATCTTTCCACGTCGACTAGCACTTTTTGCTTTCTGCATGTTAATGCAAATTGAATTGACCTCTTAGTTGATAACAGTCAGCTGATAATCTCTGGTTAATTCCCGTTATTTTCTTTACCAAAATGCAGGATTATATTTCCTTATTAAGTCCGCTTGCGTACTTTCAAATAGTTTACGATCCGCGTTGACTGCTAGTTCTTCTCGGCATTCTATGTTTCTATCTGTTACTTCTGATTGTCGTACTGTTCTATGACTTGTTAGCTTTTCTGCGTCAAGACTGTCTATGGTTGCCTCTTTATTTAATAGAAAACCATTTAAATATCCTTTCCTTTCCAAGGCATCAAATGCTACCCCTGTTAATAGTCCTATGAACAAACCAATTTCTCCTACTGGATTTACAATGAACCTGTGGACATATATGGCACCAAGTAACACCAAAGCAGTGTCACTTTTTACAGCTTGGTCTAAAGCATCAACTTCGTCTCCAGGTGCAAGCTCTGATTTCGGTGCAACTTTTCTCGACATGCATATTCCAATGATGGGGACAATGGCCATTGCAGATCCCCAGAATACACCAACCCCTGCAATTGTACACATGATGGAGTTCACCACACCACCAGCCAGATAGATTCTCATCATATTTTCACTGCCAAAGTAATCCTCTATGTAGCTACCGAATAAGTATAGACATGTCAGGTTCCCGATTGCTAGCGGTCCAAGATTCATAAACAAGGAAGGAACTATTGCCCATACATTCATTATTTTTGGAAAATACATTGTTGAAAATATTACAAATCTCGTTGATGCACGTGAAATCATTTTTGAGAATAACATTAAATATCCAGCAAATCCTGTCACACTCAAATTCATCAGGATTAACTTCTCTGTCATTTTTGTGGCATATGAAATTTCTGATGCAAAGATACTATAATACATATATGTCATGTCAGTTACTACCAGTAAAATAATTGGGGTCATTGATACACTGATCAATGCCATGAAGATTGTGATGAAATACCTACTTTGATATAAATCAGACAAGAAGGACGAGCCTGTGTCTTTTTGTGTGCGGGGATATTGCCAATCATCTGCAGGTTCTTGAATTAGTTCTATTGTTGCCATTTTTTTGATTCCTATTAATTATCATTGTTCGTACGATATCACACACCAAGCATACTGTCAATTCATTTATATTTTTTCTTTATGCGTATTGCCTCATGCTTTCTCTTCTCTATTTCACACGGAATTAGGTTATCCATTCATACTGATCATACTGATTTTATTTCCAGCCCATCCAGTTTCTAAAACTTTGTACCAATGCATCGCCCATATAGTAATCAAACCACTTACTCAGAAATGCCATACCAAGTACAACCAACATTAGCATCAGCATTTTCTGCCATAATTGTAATTCTCCGCCATCTTTGGTTCTCATTTTATGGATGAATTCTGAGCCCAAGATGATGACAAGACTATTGATACCAACCGACATTTTCTGATTTAGTACGGTATTTACAAACATTGTTACTAATATTGTAATGATTACTGTTCCCGCAGTGTGTTTGCCATTGATTTCTTCTGCTCTCGTGTTGAGCATGCCTTCTATCAGGATTTTGTTGGTATTTTTCATGTCTTTTTTTGTTTCTGAAGCGCTCTCACTTTGTATTGTTTTCATATTGATCCCTTTTTTTCGAGATGCTACTTTAAATATCAACTCATGTCAAATGTTTTTAAAAACCTTAGACTGACTGTTTTTTTGTTTTCCATGGTTATCGAGACAACCTATCTTCATTGATATCTGCCAACCGGTCTTGATAAGAAAATACTTCTTAAGTGTCTATTCAATTCACAATTGTCAATGGCATCAACTTTGTCCTGCTCAAACCATGCAACCAGCTTTAGAACACACTCATTTATTTTTAATAAAAAATCATAACTTTATTTGATTATTGGCTATATATATTCTTATCTGTTTGGATTATTTATGCCACAAAATTTGAATACACCTAATCATACTGAATTTGAAAAAACACTTCAAGGTCTCCGAGGGTCTATTCAATCTCCAAAAAGCTCAATTCTCAAACTTCCATATTCTTATTCCACCATCGATACACCCAATGGTATTATCGATATTCCTGCCCTTAATCAGCACTTAGATAGACTATGTTCCACTCTTGAACAAATAAGTGGTTCTAATGAGAAGTCTAGAAAAACTCTACAAAGACTTAAACAGAGTCGTTCTCAGCTTCCGCTCCTTACCGATAACGAACACGACCAAAAAGAATATAATGGCGAAGAATCACCATTGAACAAGCTGATTATAATAGTCCAAAACATCATTACTGACGGTTTTGAATTACTCAACATTTACCAAGATTCTCAAGAGGCTGGTCGAGAACTTGATTCATTACCAAAACCTGAAGCAAAAATTGACCATAAGGATACCAATTCAGTCAAATTACACTCCATTCACATGAAATTACAAGCATTGGTCCAACGAGCACAGAATCAACTTCAGAAACACAATCCTAGAAAAGAACAGGAAGAAATTATTCCCTCAAATTATGAAACACCATTCCAAGAAGCGGTTGCACAACAAATCTCAGAATCAATGAATGATAACCTTGCAAGCAGAATACAACATATACGCTCAATCAGAGACAGAGAAGCATCTAAAGCAACAAGTTCTTATGAAGAAGTTTGTAAATCTCTAGATCCTGATGTTGCACATAAACGCCTACTTATTGAAAAGAATGTAAAAGAAAAGGATCATAAGTTCAAAAAACGAACTACGCCTTTATCCGATGAATTGGAAAGGCGTTTTAGAGAACTGATATCTGGGGATAAGACTCAATACAGCATTCCCTTTTCTAAAATGCTTGAAACCAGTCAACACATTCGTCACTATCATTTATTGTGTATGTATCTTGACGTTTTAACCATAGAACAAACACTGGATGAATTTCAAAGACTCTACTCTAGTAAAGATCCAATTAAATTTAGCGATACCATCAGATACCGTTTATCTCTTTTGTTTTCGGCGTCAAAATATTTTAAGTCTCTACCCAATGAGTTTTCACAGTCTCGTTTGAACACAATCAACTCTCAATTAACAGAGTTGTGCGTCATTGCAAAAAAAATTCATCATGAAGAAATGATAAAACAACCTCGTAATGGAAATCGTTCTAATCGTTCAACAATTCCTATGAAAACTATTGAGGAAGACACACCCAAGCACCCACCTTTAAAAGCCATAGCAACTATTGCGGAAAACACGCAACCGAAAGAAGTCATAGACCCAGCTTTACTTTTGAAAACTTTGGATCATATAACTGCAACCAGCGAACATATCATGGATTTAAAGTTTGGTAATATCACCGATTTGTGGTACCGAAGCCAGAGACTGAGATTAATAAATGAGGGTGCCAATGAGATAAAAGTAAGTTTGGCTGACCTGAAGGATGGTGATGAGACGGAGAACATAAAAAAACTTTACCAAAAAGTTAGGGCCATGCAACAAAAGGTTAGACAAGCATTGCATCCTACCCTTACCCCAAAACACAATACATCATCAAAAAGGCGTACTAATAGTAAGCATCTCCGTCTTCAACATCTTCACCAGATGCATCATGACCTGAATGACTTATCTCATGACTTAACCAAGCAAATGAATGTCATCAAGAATCCAAAACCACCAACTGTCAAATACAAAAGATCAGATCACAAGCCAGAGTGATGATTTCTTTGATTATACGCTACTGTATTCTGTTATTTTCCTATGGTCTTTTTCTGCTTTTTGAATATAGCAATATAATTCAAACTGACATCATTCGATAAGGAGAAATCTTGATCCCGCATACTAAAACTCATACCTTCTAATTCCTCTAACTCTAATCCTGCGTTTGTTGACATTTTAACTAGCTCACTTGGCTTGATGAATTTTGCATGCTCATGGGTTCCAGGCTCCACCCATCCCAATAAATACTCAGCTGCCACGATGCCCATCAAATAAGTATATAAACTGCGGTTTATGGTTGAAAAAACTGCATAACCGCCCTCTTTTATACATCCTGATAAACTTGCTACTAGCCTTTCCGGATAAGTGACATGCTCCAAACATTCTAACGCACAGACCACATCAAATTGAGCATCACTAAAATAGCGATCATCCAAATCATCTATCGTTCCATGCAGGTAATTCACCCCGGTAGATTGTTTATGCCCATACGCTCTAGCCACCTCAATGCTCTCTCGACTCATATCCATACCAGTTACTTTCGCGCCCATGCTGCTGAGAGTCTCTGCCAATATCCCACCACCACATCCATAATCGAATACCGTTTTTCCTTGAAGATCGCCCAAGAATTTTTGTATTGCATTCATTCGACACGCATTCATCTTATGCAACATCTTAAATGGACCTTCTAGATCCCACCATTGGTCAGCTTTTCTGGAAAATACATCTTGCTCTGTCATTGCTTTCCCTTAAATTTTAACATCGACTGTTCTATGGCGTAAAACTGCTATCATTGCCATCCCCTCTTAGATTATATCTTACTGAAAATTGGCCATTCCTACAAGGTCTGGCGCCAGTTTTTGCACTGACCATCCGAGAGATATTTGACTAATACAACTCATCTTCTTTTGCTGCTGCCTGCCTCTACCACCCTGGGCTTCTTCGACTTCTCTCAATAGATGCCAATCGATCTTTTATTGAATGCCATATTGTTGGCTTAATTTATCCAGAATCAGCTCCATGACACCATCTGCTGACTCTTTCAACAAGGTCTTTATTCCCTTCTTTTTCACTGTCGATACCTCCCAGGACTCTGTGGACGATACCAATTCTGCAATATAGGCATCACTGGTTGTCAAATCATCGACTAACCCTAAGTCCATTGCATTTTGTGCAGTCCAATAATCACCAGTGGCCACCTTTTCAATATCAACCTGAGGACGGTAGGAAAGCACCAATGCCTTAAACTGCTCATGTATCGCCTTCAATTGCCCCTTGGTATGCCTTTTGCCTTCTTCTGTACATTTGCCCAAAGGACTCACGGTGCGCTTGTGCTTTCCAGCAGTCAACTCAATCACTTCTATGTCCTTTTTCTTTAAGAAGTCATGAATATTTGGAGTGGTCATCACCACACCAATTGAACCAATGAATGCAAATGGGGCAGCCAGTATTCTATCTGCAATCACAGCTGCCAAGTAGCCTCCACTGGCAGCAACCATATCCACACAGACTGTGAGTTTTACTTTTGCCTGCTTAATCCGCATCAATTGTGACGCCAACAAGCCATAATGTGCCACCCCGCCACCGGGACTCTCTAAACACAACATCACCTCATCTTGCACATTAGCAACCTGTAATACCGCCGTAATTTCATCTCGAAGAACGTTTACCTGGCTTGCTTTTGGGTCTCCTTTGAATTTTAATACATAACTGCGCTTTCTTTGTTTTTCCAGTGTTTTATCATGCTTGGACCTGGCCTTTTGCGTGGCAACAAATTTTTTCAAGGCTTTTGCTGATGACTTTGTGCCCAATTTTGCAAATTGCCCCAGTACGGATTTATGTCGGTCTTGTAGGTTCTTGTTAATGTTTTCAAATACAATAGGACTTTTTGGCTTTTTGCCCTGCATCGCTGTGATGATTGCAAGGAATATCACCAAAAATATCAGCAGTGTCACTCCCTTCAAAAAAAACAATATATACGCCCAAAATAATTCACCCATTTTCTTCCTCCTTTCTCATAGTCTCTTCTATTGTTGTGATGCCATCAAACGTGTAGTTACCCCAGTTATTCTACACCTGCCATTACACCCATGGCATGATAACCATTGTCTACAAAAACGACCTCTCCGGTGATTCCACTGGATAGATCACTGCATAAAAATGCCGCTGTATTACCAATCTGCTCTGTCGTGATTGGCTTTTTAATAGGGGAACTCAATGCCACTCGATTTAGCATCAAACCCATATCTTTTATACCTGATGCAGCTGGGGTTCTCACTGGACCTGCTGATATTGCATTCACCCGAATGTTGCGACTACCGCACTCATAGGCTAAATATCTCACCATTGATTCGAGACTTGCCTTACATGGCCCCATGACATTGTAATTTGGAATGATCTTACTTGAACCCAAGTATGTCAGCGCAACCACTGAGCCATTGTCATTCATATGTGGTAGTAATGCTTTTGTTACTGCTGCTAGACTGTACACACTGATGTCATGGCTCATTAAAAACCCTTCCCTTGTCATGTTCTTTAGTATGCCACCTTCCAAATGATCACGTGGTGCAAACGCAATGCTGTGCACAATGGCATCAATTTTTCCATGCCGAGCCACCTCTTCGGCCATATTTGTTATGTCTTCATCCTTTGCCATATCACAGACATTGACCATAAAGGGATTCCAGTCTTGACTGATTTTTTTCACTCTCTCTTCAAAACGCTGCATACATGAAAAACCAATTTTTGCATCAAATCCGTGCATGGACTTGGCCACACCATAAGCAATTGATCGCTCACTCATCATACCGATCACAAGCACTTTTTTATCTTTCAACATCTATACGCTCCCAAATTATCATCAAAATTGTAGCATATTTATTGCTCATCTCATAGTAATATTTGTCTTGATTGCAGATTTAGATTCCTGGCCGGGACTCTACCATTTCTGATTCTAGACCTGTTACATTTTGCATAATGTATTTTATAACTATTTTTATGTTATTGATATTTTATTTTATTATTATTTGATACAGCTTTATTCTTTAATTTGTGTAATCTATATATTATTTATATTGTAATTATAGATTTATTTTTATTTAGTATAATTTTTATCTATATGATTTTATATATTTTTTTACTTTTGTGTTTTTTATTATATCATACATTAACTAAGCACTAAATCCTTTATGGCATTGATATTAATCATTTTTTTGCTATAATGAGTGTATGCCATTCAATATCCTATACCATGCTTGTATATGATATTCGTTTTGCTGCTCAACTGCAAGGATGTCTGTTGGGCTGGATCGTAAGAATGCATGGAAAGGGTGTTTGGGGTTGTTCAAGCCAGGAGGCCACTTAGACAGGATGTCTAGACGATCCACACCTTTCATTCTTCTATTTGACTTACCAAGATCTTACTTTTATACTCTAAAAATCTTTAACTTGGTATTTTGGATGATTACATTTAATAAACACATGCACCAAGAACTCAGCTTTTTTATTAATAAACTTAAAAACCATGAGCATTTTGCCCTGTCAAGATACGGAGATGGTGAAATCCACGTGGTTAAAAACAACCAATTCTCGTGCTCTCAATGGCAATTCAATGGAGATATCTCTTTTAGAAAAGCCCTTACAGAATCATTGCGATATCAACATGATGACTTCTTTTTTGGCATCCCTTGTGGCTGCATTGAAGCAAAAAATAACTTCAGACAATACCTTTTTAACTCTTTTCCTCTCGACCACAGCCGCCTTACTTTTGCCTCTATTTTCACCAACTCAATGCACTCAAGAACTCAAAAGGAATTCATTCCACTTTTTAAAGAATATCCAATCATCCTCACTGCCAATCAAACTGCCAAACCATCATTGCTCACTCAACAAGGCTATCACATCAATCAGTATTTTCCCATTGATAACAACGCTTGGAAAACCCATAATAAGTTTGTTGACGAAATCCTAGACTATGCAGAAAAAACCAAACCCAAAAATACACTTTTTCTGTTCAGTGCAGGCCCACTTTCCAACATAGCAATCCACAAACTACACCAACACCACCCAGACAACACTTATATTGACATCGGCTCTGCCTTTGACCCATGTCTTTCTATATCAGATCCCGACAGAACCTACCAAAATCCGCTCTCCTGGAAACGATTGGCCAATTGCTACTGGCATCACCCTGAAGACCCCCATAACATCTCATGCTCGTCTGCTGATAAAAGTAAATTATACCGCTTGTTTCTTCGCCTTAAAAGCGCACTATCTACCGTTTAATCATTCAACGCTACGCCAATGAATTTATCTATTCTTGGCCTGCATCACTCCCTGCTACCGCTGACATAAAAAAGCTTCTAAGCTTCTAGCGCACTTGCAATCTTTTCTTGCAAATTGGCCGATTTAATCTTAGCCTGCATTGACCTTAAACAAGATTCTATTTTTTCTCGCCTGATACTGTTAAAATATTGTTTTTGCAATAGCGGACCTATCATTCTTGATGCTGTTACTGGATTGATGGCGTCTAATTTTTCTATTGACTCTGTCAATGCGGCATAGCCCTCTCCGCTATCTAGATGCAACAATGGGTAATTGCCTTCACACCAACCACCCAACCATGCCATGACCCGATTGGGTTGCTTGTGATCACAGATGTCACTGTTAAACATCTCTATAATCCCATCTACACCCTTATTTTGAAGCTTAAACGTTGAACCGTACATCCATTTATTTACCAGCACATCACTCCCGCCAGCCTCTTTTAGAAAATGCTCCAACAACCCGTCTACCTGTTGCCCACCAAGAGCCAATAACGATTTTATTGCAGCCCATCTATCAGTCAAATTATCGCTTGAATAATATAAGTTCTCAGCATACGATGCATATTTCTCACTGCTTGCCTCCACCAGCATTTTTAATGCAATTGCACGAGCTTTGCGATAATTGATATCGCTCTTATTCCACTCATAACCACATCGACTTAATATGCCTTGACTCTCTTGATAGATTTCTTGCCATTTCTCTTCCCACTGTATCGCTATGAGCTTTAACAAACTTTGATGCGATTTAACCAAGTTATCAAAATCAAAGCCCACACTGCTCTCCTGACATGACCTCAGAGAGGGGATGTCAAACACGATATCCAGTAACTCTGGCTGCTCTTTCCAGGCGCCCAATACCCCTTCTAATGCATTAGCCAGATAACCTGGCATACTGATGAGCCCAGAACCTTTCAGTAGTTTCATCCAGCACTCCTTGGCCTTAATGTATTTTACATAAGGATCAGTTTCACACTCAATCAATACCGCACTTTGCTCATCAGTTAGGTCATCTGTATGCGACACCGGTGCAGACAACCCAAGAAAACTAGAAATAATCGGCTCTTCTTTTACTCCCTCTACCTGAATGATTTGAGTTTTCTCATTAAAATTAACCACCCATGTCCCATCGTCAGAAATTGAGTCCACACTGGGCCTCATCTTTTCACCTTTTTGGGTCCATAAACACATTTTGACCGGCATCATCAGTGACTTGTATTGTGCACTCTGATTCTCCTGAGCCGCTTCCTGACTCAATGTAAGCGCCAACGTTTTATTGTCACGGTCATAATCACTACTGATCTTAACATGTGGCGTCCCTACTTGATCATACCATCTTTTAAACTGTGTCAAGTCGATACCAGCTGTTACTTGCATGGTGTCTATGAATTCATGAATGGATACAGCCTTACCGTCATATTTCTTCAAATAGTTTTGTATGCCTTGATCAATGACATCCCTGCCAATTAAATCCTCCAGCATTCTCAATACTTCTGAACCCTTGGTATAAATGGTATTGGTGTAAAAATTATCTATTCTTTGATATGATTTTGGAATCACAGGATGAGCCGTTGGCCCACGATCTTCCTTAAATTGCCCATCAATGAGTTTTTTAATATAAATCAATCTTGCCATCTGACAATAACTGTCACACGTAAATCGCATTTCCCTATAAGTGGTCAAACCTTCTTTCAAACTCAGCTGAAACCAGTTTTCACATCCCACCCGATTGCCCGTCCAGTTGTGAAAGTATTCATGCCCCACTACCGATAAAACATTCAAATAATCCATGTCTGTTGCCACTTGTTTGTCCACAAGCAAAGCGCTGGTATTGAAAATATTTAAACCCTTGTTTTCCATCGCTCCAAAATTAAAATCAGCAAAACCCACAATGTGATACACATCCAAATCATAAACACAGTTAAAGACTTCTTCATCCCATCGCATGGATTGTTTCAGTGCATCCATAGCAAACTCAGCCTGCGCAATCGGATAGGCGATTGGCAAGTGTACATACAATTTGACACTTTTTTTATCGACGGTCTGATAACTGTCTTCCAATGTATTGAAATACCCAGCAACCAATGCAAATAAGTAGGTTGGCTTTGGCGTCTTATCAAAATATCTCACCATTGCCCTGCCATTTTCCATGGTTTTTTTCTCAAGACACTCGCCAGCAACGATCACCAATGGATACTTATTTTGATCATATTCCAATGTGACATCATAGACTGAGAATATATCTGGCCTATCAAATCCATACACAATCCGCCTGAACCCCTGAGACTCACACTGCGTTGCCAAACAACTCCCTGATACGTACAACCCCTGCAATTGTAAATTTTTCTTGGGGCTATTTTCTACCTCAACCTCAATGGTAAAGGCATCTTTTTTACAAGCCAGCATAATGCCAGATTCAGTCCTTTTATACTCATCCTCTGATAACAGATTTCCATCCACTTTTAAACTCAGTAGGGTTAACCCCTCCCCATCCATCCAAACTGATTCACACTCTTGGCTATGTCTTTCTATCTCATAGCGTGCAACCACTTTGGTCTTCTCTTCTCCTAAGTCAAAATGCAAATTGGTGGACTTTACTGAAAAATCGGGGGCTTTATAATTATCTAAGTAGACTATTTCTGTCGGCATGCTTTTAGAATCCTTAAAATATTATTATCATAGTGCTTTGCACTCCAAAAATCAAACCCCTCTTTTATACATGCGTTCTTGTGTGTTTATACTCTCTAATTTCCCATTCTATGTTCTTTAAAATATCAATAAATCACCTAAAGTCTGATCATTGTCAATCAGTGCATGTGTGACTCTGTCTTTCTTTGTCCACATTTTCATCTCTATTGTATGTACCAATAGCTTCATTATTTATTGATTACTACTTGTTTCACTTGCCTGATCCTCTCTTCTATTATTACTTATCACCTCTTTGTTTAGCTCATGGATCTGAGTGCTCCTATGTGTCCATGTAGTTTATCTAGACGTTCCAATTTACCCTTATGGTAGGCATTTTGCAGATATCGCCTGCAACATCTTCAATGTGTTGTTTATGCCCTTCATTTTTCCGAGATTACTTCCTGAATCTTTGTTTTTATGGTTCCCAGGCCTTCATAATCATCGATTCCATCCCCCACTCCTTCCCATCTCCATTCTGCTATTTCCTTTTTGATCATTTCTCCTTTTGTGTAAAATACCTTAATCTTCCTCCAGTTTCTGGATTGATAAATGGCTCCCGTTAAGCATAGCTTTCGTAGAGTTTTTGGTAAGCATTACATCAGATGTCTAGTCGCTAATACCTCGTAAAAAATATTCCTCCGGGCCAATTTTGACTGCTTGAATGTCCTTCGTCTCATTTCAACCCAATTTCATCTTCTTCACCACCTGGTGTTCTTTGACTTCCTTCCTTATCTCCAATACCATCACTCTTTTTGCCTCTATTTTTTTCAATAGATTTTCCTTTCATTATATTGACTCCCTTTAGTTTTCCCTGTCTAGGTATGGCTTTATCCAGCTTTAATTCAGCATCAAGCAAACACACTGTGACTCCGAATGAATTTTTTTCTATGGCGTATTCCATTGGTGTCTTTCCATCTTTTTTACCGTATAAAATTTCACTGACAACATCATCTTCTCCACTCAGTATCTGTCGTATTGCTTTGATATTCTCCTCCCTGATTGCATAAAATAATAAATTAATACCGCCCCTCGTCTCCCGAGTTATTTTAACTCCCTTATCAATTAATTTTAATGCAAAGGGAAAATACCTTCTTTCTATCGCATAGGCCAATCTTGATTTTTCGTCTGCGCACTCCGGATTCAATTCAATTTCTTTGTCAATTAATAAATCTGTGATGTCTTCATTGCCCTCCCGAGTCGCCATCATCAATGCTGTCTCTCCTTTCTTGTTTCTTTGATTTACTTTCACACCTCTATCAAGCAAGATTCTAATAACTTCTTCATGACCATAGATACAAGCATACATCAATGCTGTTTCTCCTCCTTTGTCTTTTTGATCCAATTTGGCACCTCCATCAAGCAAGCACCTTACCACTTTTTCATTACCATTCCTGCAGGCATACATCAATGCTGTTCCTCCGTTTTTATCTTTATGATTCACATTTGCCCGTCTATCAAGTAAGAACCTCACCACTTCTTCATAACCATGAAAACAAGCATAGATTAAAGTACTGTCTGTGTTATTTTTTTCTGCAGCCACTTTAATCTCATCAGAATGCAATGACTTTATATCCCTTTTTATATTTTCTTTATTAGATTCGCCCATATTGTCAACTAGTAATTTAGCCACCCTCCCATGCCCTCTTTTACAAGCATACATCAATGCGGTAACGATATCTTTTCTCTCTATACTTTCTTCTATATTACTTTCAGTCAATAACTTAGCAATTTCATAATGTCCCTCACCACATGCATATGCCAATGCTGTCATGCCGTATTTATCTTTTTTATCTTCTTTAGCTCCGTTATCAATTAATAGCTTAGCAATCTCATAATGCCCCTCTCCGCATGCATGCGCCAATGCTGTTACTCCATGTTCATCTGCTATGTCTATGTCAAACAATTCTATTGCTTCTTTTTTATCTTTATGACCCACTTTTGCACGTCTATCAAGTAAGAACTTCACCACTTCTTCATCACCCTTCAAACAAGCACTCAACAAAATCATATTTGTATTATCTTTTTCTTTTGAAACTTGAACCTGATCAGAATGCGATAAATTTATATGACTGTTTTTACCTTCTTTATTTGATTCATTCATATTGTCCATTAATAATTCAGCCACGTTATAATGCCCTCTCTTGCAAGCATATGTCAGGGCATAAATGAGCTCTTTTCTTTCTCCACCTTCCTTGACCTTACTTTCAATCAATAATTTAGCAATTTTATACTGCCCTTTCCTACATGCATATATCAATGCTGTCATACCTTCATTATCTTCTTTATCTTTTTTAGCTCCATTAGCAATCAAAAGCTTAGCAATCTCATAATGCCCTCTCTTACATGCATGCAATAATGCTGTCATGCCGTTTTTATCTTCTTTGTTTATATCAAACTTAGCGTCTATACACTCCTGTGTTGTTTTAATATCCCCTGTCTTTGCTGCAATCAATAACAAATAACCACCATCCAATCCCTCTGGAATTTGATCAATATTAAACCCTTTCCAGCCATCCATGATTTGTTGACATCCCTCTAACTGACTCTTATTTGAATCAGAAGCACCATATTGAGGTTTTGCATATGCAATCAACCCATATATTATTGACTTTTCATCACCATCACCACAAGAATCTACTGACATATTAAATCTTTCAAATAAATAACCTGCTATCTTTTCAGTGCTGCCCGCTCCCAAGATATCATGATCAACCAAAGTCCAATTACCATTCCCGTTATAAACCAGACCCATAGTATGTCCTGTTAGCCTGATTTCGAACCCAACTGGTGCTGCAATGTCTTCCATAGATCGCAGCAATTTGGTAAACACGTCTTTATTATGACAATATACCCTTGATGCTATTAATTTTTCTTCTTCCAATAGTTTGTCGATGTACAAGTCGACCTGTGAGTGTTGATTTACCGAATTAGGACCTGAAAAATCTTTCTCTTTTATATATCCTTGATGATACATATATACCGTCTCAAGAAATGCCCTGACTTCACTCAACCTTTCATCGGTGAATTCTTCTGGAAGACCATATTTTTTTGAGATAGGAACGCTTTTCCACTCTTTTATCTCTGTGTTTAGATTCTGTTTGATTGCTTCAATCTTTTCTTGATTGATCTCTTCGCCGCTTCTGAAATCTAATGAAACTTCACTGCTGTCATTGAGGAACATCAACAAAGCCTTTTTCTTACCCATATCATCTTCTTCACACAGATTATCATACAGTAATCTCACCCTCTTTCTCTCTTCTGCCTGTTTTATTGCACCAGTGTCTAAATACAACGGTCCTTCAGCGTCTATTGCTTTTTTATCTCCAACCAATTTTTTAATTTGATCGGGTTGCAATGATGCCAGCATTTTGTGAATTTCATTCCAATCTTTTTCATCATATAAATGTGCCTGTATGAGACCTTGAGCAAGACCAAAGCACACTCCTCCTGTGTCAACATCCTCATATCCCATTGCCTGCATTAATTGTATGATTATACTCATATTTTACCCTTATTCTAATCGTCACTATCCTATATAGCTTACTATTGTCAATGTTTCAGGTTTTTTACTGATGATTTCAGTTCAATTTTGAATAAACTTTCCGGGGATATTGATTGGTTACTGATCCTTATAAGCCTGTGCCAAATCTATAGTAAACTGTCGCTGCTACTGCTATCGCTCCCAACGCAACAATGAGACTCTTACTTGAAAAGTTTTCCTTTTCTTGTTTTATTTTTCCGTGTTCCATTATTGATGCTTTCAGATCTGTTGTTTTCCCTTTGTGTTCTTCCACCGTTAGATGCAATTTTTTTAATTTTTCTAGTCTAGATTCGTGATGATTATCTCCTCTATGAATACTGTTGATTGTCTTGTGTAATTCATCATTCAACTCACTTTCTTGACTGCCAGCAGTGTTTTCTTGATTGCCTAATTGTTGCTTTACCGACGCATGTATTGCAATTACTTTTTCAGCATACTCTTGGATTTGACTAATTTTACAATATTCAGCATAAACATCATCAAATTCTGGGCTCTCAGCATCAAGAAATTTATCATCCTTGAGGATTTCCTCTTTTTCAATCTGTCTTTTTACTTCTTCACTTAGATTCGCATTTTCTTTTAGACCTGTTAATATTTTTCTTCTTCTTGCTATGTCTTTTCGCATTGTACCCTCTAAGCTATCTTTCATTTGTTGCATATCACCATTTTCTTCATACTGTCCCAAAATTTCAGTATCTATGGGCAATTTCATTGTGTGTAAGATTTTTATTTTCTCCGCTAGTTCAACTTCATCCTTTTTTTCAGATGATTTTTTAGCATTTGATACTATTTGATCGACTTTTTCTGCTCTATCTTTTTTTTCTTTTTGTTTTTTTACTAAATATTTTTTTTCTTCACTTTCTATCGCTTGTTTATGTACTTCTTTTTGGAGGTTACTAATAATGGATTCCATCTTATCTATTTCACTGAAACTTTTAATTTCCTTATATTGTTGTTGGGTCGCTTCTATTTTTCCTTTTAACTCCTGACTTATCTCTGAACTATCCCTTAGGCTTGTTAATACTTTCTGGCATCTCTCAAGTTTTTGGCGATTATTGGTATAAACCATCTTACCTACTTCTTTTTGGAGATTATCGGTAGTCGAAACCATCTTACCTACTTCACTAAAAGTTTTATATACCTTAAATTTATTTTTGGTTTCTTCTATTCTACTTTTTAATTCAGGACTTATATCTGAACTCTTTTCTAATCCATCTAATCTTATCTTGCATTCTTTTTTAGCATATTTCATCTCTGAATCAAACAACTCCCTTATTTCATTCGATTTTATATTTTGTTTAAGATAATCATAAGCAGTCTTATTTCTTTTATCTTGGATGTATATATCAGCTCTGTTCCCAATCAGTAACTTAGCCAATTGAACATCTTGTTGTTCACATGCATACATTAGCGCTGTTTTGCCAGAGCTATCTTGTTCATCTAGGTTAGCTTTTCCTAAAATCAGACACTCAGCCTTTTCAACTTCATGATCCATACATGCATTCATCAAGAGTGTGTTACCAGATTCATCTGTGGCGTTGATATTAATAAGGGGTTTTCCTTGATCATCGCGAAGAGCTAATAGCGCTTCACCTATTTTTAGATTGTCAATATTCATTGCTATCTTTAGCGCTGTATTACCATGTCTGTTTTTCGCATTGAGGAACTTAGCACGGTCTTGCGCGTTGAGGGCATTGTATTGCTTACTCTTTAATATCGCTTTGACTGCCTCTAGGTCACCTAGCCCTGCTGCAACCATCAGCGCTGTAGACCCATTTCTATCTGTGGCGTTGATGATAGTAGAATCGCATTTCTCATGATCTAATATCGCTTCTACTATGGCTGTGTGACCCATCCTTACTGCTATCATCAGCGCTGTATTGCCATTAGAACTTTTAGTGTTGATGGCCTCAATATCGCACTTCTCATGAGCTAATATCGCTTTTACAGTGGCTGTGTGTCCCATAATCGCTGCTATCATCAGCGCTGTACGACCTCCATTATCTTGGGCGTTGATGTTGACTGTAGGATGAGCCAATATCTCTTTGACTACCTCTAGGTTACCTCCCCCTACTGCAACCATCAGTGCTGTCATCCCCGTTCTACCTGTGGCGTTGATGACTTCAGCATTGACTTCAGGATGAGCCAATATCGCCTTTACTACGTCTGTGTGTCCCCTCATTGCTGCTATCATCAGCGCTGTTCTCCCCCCGTCACCTCTGGAGTTGATGATATCAGCATTGACTTTAGGATGGGCCAATATCTCTTTAACTATGGCTGGGTGACCCATATCTGCCGCAATCATCAGCGCTGTCATCCCCTCGTCATTTTTGGCGTTGATGGTATCAGCATTGACTTCAGGATGGGCTAATATCGCCTTTACTACGTCTGTGTGACCCATAACTGCTGCTAGCATCAGCGCTGTCTTCCCATTCTGATCTTTGGCGTTGATGATAGTAGAATCGCATTTCTTATGATCTAATATCGCTTTAACTACGCCTTCGTTACCTCTATATACTGCTATCATCAGCGCTGTTTCTCCATTTCTATTTCGATCGTTGACGTCTATAAAAATAGCTCCATTGCTATCAGGTGATAATAGTAAACTGGCAATATTTTCTTTGTCTACTGCATGTTCAATCACCTCTAAACCATCATCTATTGTCCTAAAAATAGGCTTTCCATTAATCTCTTCTATCAAATCTTCAATAGCCTTT
>JAZAFR010000007.1:0-253759 GCA_036121365.1 Pseudomonadota bacterium
TATGTTATATTTTGACAACACTGGGGGATTTTATGTGATTATCTCCCCCTCAATCTCTCTAGCGCCTGACACCTTTTTAAAAACAACTCTTGAGCAATTTCTGTACCTTTGGCTTTCGCCATCCAGCCTGCCTCTAACTTCACCTCCATCAGCGCTTGCGCTTGCTGTTTCAGGGCATTGAATATCGTTTGCCCCCCCATTACTGAAGACACCACCTCACATGCCGAAATAAATCGCTCCTGCCGCCTGAAAACATCCCATCGATATAATTGTTTCAGTAAGTTCTCATCCCCCTGCTGAAACTGACTCTCATTATATTCAGTCTGAATCTCATGGGCCAATTGGCACAGTTGCACAACCTCTTTTGGCAAGCGCAACCTTTTCAACTGCCGTTTGTGCTCATTTTTATCTAAATACCATCCCAGTGTTGCAAGCAATCTATCATCTTTAATGCTCCTTGCTGCTTTGCTTATGTTTTCAATGTCTAATTTGACTTGATTAAACCCCTGCATCAATATTTTCCATGCCCCCATTGCCTCTAGGGACTCTAAAAAAACTCCTGGGTTTCCTGTTTTAAATACTTTTTGCCATTCTAGCCATACCCGCTCTGGCGTTAAATGATTGACCTCTCCACTGGCCACCATTTTCCGACACATTGACTGCGTATTGGCATCAATCTTAAACTCCTCAAATCTTGATTGAAATCGACACAAACGCACTAGCCGTAATGGATCTTCACTAAACGCCTCTGACACATGACGCAGTTTTTTTTCTTGCAAATCCTCTACCCCACCAAAATAGTCTATTATTTTCCCATCTTCATCTTGTGCAATGGCATTGATGGTCAAATCTCGGCGTAGTAGATCCTCTTCCAATGTCACTTCAGGTGAAGCGTGCACCTCGAAACCATCATATCCATGGCCAGTTTTCCTCTCTGTGCGTGCCAGTGCATACTCCTCTTTGGTTTTCGGATGCAAGAAGACAGGAAAGTCCTTACCCACTTGCTTAAACCCCTGACCCAGCATTTCACTTTGCGTTGACCCAACAACAACCCAATCTCTTTCTTTGACAGCAAGACCAAGCAATTGATCTCTGACTGCACCGCCCACTAAATATACTTGCATACTCTTTATCTCCTCACTGAAATGTATTATACTTGTCTATGTATCAACAAATCAAACCTATTTTATGCCAGATGCGCAAATACCACCGGCTCCGATTTCTCTCAACAATGTCTGTAAAGTCTATAGCAATGGCTTTAAAGCGGTTAACAAAGTTAGCTTCGACATAAAAAAGGGCGAATTCACAGTACTTTTAGGCCTAAATGGCGCAGGAAAAACCTCCCTAATTAGTATGATCACTGGCCTGAACCATTTGAGCTCTGGATCAATACAGATTTTCGGCGATGAGATTGCAACCAATCCGCATGCCGCCAAGAGACACATGGGTATTATGCCGCAAGAAGTCAACTTTAATCAATTTAATCGCATCATAGACTCGTTGGTTTTTCACGGAGGCTACTACGGCATCCCAAGAGATGTTGTCATTCAACGCGCTGCACCTCTTTTGAGAAAAGCAAACCTCCTTAACAAAGCGTCACAGCCTGTCAGTAGCCTTTCTGGCGGCATGAAAAGAATTCTCATGCTCATACGGGCATTGATTCAACAACCAAAAATATTGATTTTAGACGAGCCAACTGCCAACTTGGACATCCAAATCCGTAAAACCATTTGGGAAATACTCAAAGAGGAACATCAACGTGGCATGACCACTCTTTTGACAACGCACAATCTTGAAGAAGCTCAGCTTTTATGTACCAATGTCATCATCTTGCATCACGGAAAATTGATGATCAATCAATCCATAGAAGATGCCATTCAAAGCCTTGAGGAAAAGTTTTATTCGATTCAATTCAAACACAACATCACCCAAAAGCAGTTAGATACATTCTCAGCTTATCAACCGCAAAAAACAGCTGCGCGTAAAGCTGTATTCTGTCTGCTTAAAAGCCAAGACATTGGCAATCTTGTTTACAAACTGCATTTGGCAGAATTGGCAATTGACAACATTGCCCCATCAACTCATCAACTTGAGCAACTTTTACACCAGGCCACCTTATGAGCAAATCAGAATCTCGCCAAGCACAAAATAATTTCTCCTCTCTTGATCACTCGAGTTTTTTACAAATACAGCTGACTGCCTGCTATACCATTGCCTACAAAGAAAGCGTGCGTATCCTTAGAATTTGGAAGATGACAGTTATGCCTCCAATTGTCACTGTTTATCTATTTTGCATTGTTTTTGGCCAAATCATAGGCAATAAAATTGGCACCATATCCGGTGTTAGCTACATGCAGTTCATCGTGCCAGGCTTGATTATGAATATTGTCATCAATGAAAGCTTTAATAACAATGCTTCAACCATCATGATTGACAAATATAACCGGTCGATAGAGTCACTCATTACTGCTCCGGTGAGTGAAATGACCATTTTATTGGGATACTTTATTGGCTGCATCGTTCGTGTAATTTTGGCAGGGTCCGTGTCCTCAATCCTGGTTTTTTGGCTTGCAGACATTGCAGTTCAACACTGGTTTATATTTATCTATACCATTTTAGTCACCAGTGCTTTGTTCAGCTTTTTAGGCTTTATCAATGGATTATATGCCACACGTTTTGATGAAATCCCCACCATTCCAACTTTTATTTTAACACCATTGTCTTTTTTTGGGGGCATATTTTATGATATCTCTAACCTTCCAGAACCTTGGCGCTCAATCAGCTGGTATAATCCGATTGTATATATTGTGGATACCTTTCGCTACAGCATCATTGGTGTCAGCGTACACAACATCACCGAAAGCCTTCTGGTGGTGACTGCCATCACAGTATTGCTTTTCTCACTGTCACTAATGCTACTTAAGAAAGGTTATGGCTTAAGAAAGTAGCCATGACTGATTTTATTTTTGAAGACGCTCCTGTCATCAACTTTCACTCTTTTATGCACAAAGCACTGTATCACCCTCAGTTTGGCTACTACCAGCAACGCTGTGCTCGTCAAGGTCGCCACGGCGACTATATCACCGCTCCTACTCTCAGCCCTCTTTTTGCTCGCTGCTTATCTCATACCATTGCCCCATTGGTTCAAAAATACCAGTGGCCGATTGCTGAAATAGGACCAGGAACGGGTCACCTGGCCACAGATCTGCTCCAGGCACTGCAGCAAAAAAATGCACTCCCTCCATCTTATCACCTCATTGAGCCTGCTCAACACTCTAAAAAACAACAACTACAGCATATCCAAACCAATACCAGCCCAGATTTAGCACAACTGTGCCATTGGAGCCAACAGCTGCCCAATTCTTTTTCAGGCATTGTCATTGCCAATGAAATTCTTGATGCCATGCCTGTTCATCTTTTAGAAACTGATGACCAGTGTGACATTTTTTCAGTGCATGTTGCATCAGAAAATCACAACCCATCTTACCATCGCACCGCAGCGGAGATCGCTGTTCTAAATGCTTTTAAATCACGAAAAATCCCGATTTATCCTAACTATCGCTATGAAATATCACTTGCCATTCCAGAATTTATCGCCCAATTGGGACGGAGCATTCAACAAGGCCTATTTCTCATTGTTGACTATGGCTACCCCCGTAAAGCACTCTATCACCCGCAGAGAACCAACGGCACACTCTGTAGCTTTAAACGACAAACCTCCACAAATGATGTTCTAAAAGATCCAGGCTGTCAGGATATTTCTTGCCACGTTGATTTCACCCTTGTTGCCGAATCTGCCGTGCAAAACTCGTTTACCGTGGATGGATACACCACCCAGGAACGTTTCTTGATTGCCAACGAAATTCAAAATGAACTTCTTGATTCTCAATACCAATTGACTCTGCTTGACTACCAACAATACAAAAAAACCGCACACATACTCACACATCCCTATGAAATGGGAGAAACCATGAAAGTCATGTCTTTGTCAAAAGGCCTTGATGACCCTGCTAACATTTATGGTTTTAGAATGGGCTGTCATACCCACCAGCTGTAACTTCTTAATGTCATTGGGCATATACATGGCAACACTTTGACAATCTTTTAAGTTCATCTTTTTTTACAAGCACACTCTGCACATTTTTGCATAAAAACATTGTAATTTCCTCATAAACCACATCTAAAACCTGATTGAAAGGTAGGCTAGGTTCCGTACATTCTGGATATTCTTTAAAAGTATCTACTCCAATCTCTTCTTTACCTCCTGAAAATCTCAAATAATCACTGATGCTTATTTCCGGAAAATCTCTACAAACCTTTTCCCAGGATATCGAACTATCAATGCTTTAAATAGTCCGTCTCTGTTTATGTTCTCTGTACTCTAAATTATTCAATAAAAAAACCAGCATATTCTCGATTTATTGTCTATATAACGTCGAACATTGATGATTTTTATTCTATGGAACAGAACCGCCCACATAACACTACTAAAAATATCGAAGAAATAATATCCGTGCTGATTGAAGAACCCTTTTCAGATCCAGGCAAAAAACAAAACATTTTTGCGACCATAATTAGACTCTACCAAGAAAATAATCAAAACCCCGAAATGCCTCTTTACAAATTTCTGGCTTTCCTCTATCGACGCAATCCTAACGCTCCATGTAAAAACTTGATCCATAAAGTTTTAATAGCTTTTCCTGACCCTTTGAATAGCACAGTTGATGTGAGACATCTTTCTGAAGTTATTTTACAAAACCATCAAGACTCATTAGGCCCTTATGTCAGGAATTTTTTTAACCTCTCTCTTTTAATGACTAAGTTTTTATTTCCTCTAGAACATATTTTTAATGAAACACTCTTGTGCTTTAAGTCTCTCCATTCCTGCCTTAAATTTGCGATTCCCACTCTGAGAGTAATCAATAAATACTGCTCGTGGATGCTGGGTGTCGGCTTTATTCTTGAGGGCATAATTTTATATATTGAGGCCATGCAAGAGTCCAACACAGATCCAATACAAAGACTCGAAGCATTCTTTTACATCGTTGGAGGACTTAGCTGTCTTGCCGTATTAACATTGCAACCTCATGTCTATCTTGCTGTACTTACTGTTGTTTGGGGAAGCTCTGCTGCCATTTCTATTTCTAAATCCATTTACCTCTTGTATAAAAACTTTCAAGCAAAAAAACTCCTTATGGACAACATTGATAATGGGGACCATACTCGGGAATCCCTCCTTATGAATGTTCAAGAATTACTGCTTAATTCAAGTATTGACCAATATCAAGCTGCCTACCTTGAATCTCGAATTGAACAACTTCATACTGATGAAGATGAATCCCCAGACTCATTCAATTTTGACACCTTGAATACACGTCTTACCCCTATACAAAGCTCTAATCCTTTTACAAATAATGTCTTTTTATCTAATTTATACCTTGGTTTTTCCTTTGTCTGTATTGCTCTCTCATTTTATGGTCCAAGTGTCGTAGATCTATATGCCGTGACTGGGTTTGTATTAAGCACTGTGCTCATGGTCGGAAAAAGATTTTATGACTATTTCACCAATCCTGCCGTTGAATACGCTCAACAAAACCCTTTCATTTCAGGAGAACAGACATCTGAAATGAATAGCGATTACGCACCTACACCAAATTTAAAAAATATAGAGGAACAACTGAATTCTACAAACATAGTCCCTAATACTGATGAAGACCCTGAACTACAAGTCGATATTTTATGTGGTTTGACCAATACTGCTTTTGCAGAACGCCTAACAGCACTTTCAACAACAGAATCCGTCCACCCGGGATATTCAAGTCCTCTTTCAACTACGGAGTTCAACCCCAATGGACTCACTCCCCCTCATGCTTACCCTGATTATCTGGATACTATTAATACTCACCTCCCCTATCCTAGCACGCACCAGGACCCTCATACCACACACCACGATTCATACTCTTTCGAAAAAAAATCTGTTTTGATTTTCTTAACAGTACTTACCTTTGCTGCAGCAACTATCTCCATATCATCTGGAGAGGGGATTCACTTTTAATGTCCTCTTACATCTCCACTATCAACAAAGACCATAGCCTTTGATATGAATGATTGTCAGTGTAAAATCGTATGAGCTCTCTACTCCATACTCATTTTTCCGGTTTTTTCTTTCTAGAAAATTTTCTCTTCTCATGCTAAAATGTTTTTATTTGGATATCTGACACTTGAACTGGTCAACTGCAATGTTCTACTTAGGCGTTTTGCTGATTGTTCTCAGCCAGCTTCTACCCTTTTTACTGTCTATGGGTCTTGGCAAGCTTCCTGGAGATATTTTTCTGCAATCCAAAGATGGCCATAGCTCTTTTTACTTTCCTTGGGTGTCATGTATTGTCATCAGCGTTGTCATTTCCCTACTTGCCAACTGGTTTTCAAAATCATAACCACTGACCCTCCTCTGATCGCTCAAATCCTCTGACACCTCGTTTTATCTCTATCCATTTCATCTATACTCTGGTTCCCTCCCCACTAGAAATCCTTTAATTTTCATGCTACTGTGTTCAGTCCTGTCATGATGATTATGATGCGCTTTTTGTCAAAACTCTTTTCCAAACAATCCGAGCTTAAACTGATCCTATTTGCCCTATTTGTACTGATTGTTATGACGTTATTGACTCTCTATGCCCGCGCCATAAAAATACAACCCATGATTCAACGTGACTTACATCGACTTCAAGCCAGCCAGAATATGCCTGTCCGACAACTGACCAATAATCCAAGTCTGCAAAAATTTCTAAGCCAACACCCCGTTTATCTTGTCATGACATCCATTCCTAGCCGCATAGATCGCGTACCAGATATACTCAACATTATCGATAAAACCTTCATTCATGAAATCATCGTTTCTTTACCATACACCCTGAAAAGAACAGGTCAAGCCTACCATATTCCCACTTCTCTTCCCAACATTGAAAAAGTTCGCATACTCAGGACCAACGAAGACTACGGCCCCATCACAAAACTGCTGCCAGCTCTGCTTGAGATCCACAAAACTCAAAAAAATGCCATCGTGATTGTCATTGACGATGACCACTTCTATCCAAAAGGACTTGTTCAAGAGTTCATCTATGCCTTTTGGAAATCCGATCAAAAAACCGCTTTTAGTGGAGGAGTTGGTCAGTTTGGTGATCATACACAGCCCCCATTACTATATGAAGTCGATCTTGATACCCTCCATGATGTCTGGCCCGATGACAACCCTCAACTGCTACACGGGGCTTATGCAATGGGCCTTTTCAGTCATCACGTTGATACCCAATGGATACAAATGGCATTAAAATATGAACAAAACCTTGGAAAAAATGACTGCTTTCTCTCTGACGACCTCATCATCAGTACTGCTCTAAGACAAAAAGGCATACTCTTTTCTACTCTAAAAACTGACTTTTTTAAACGGTCTAGCATCCTCCCTATGGAACAAAACTACTGGTCCAACTCTTTGTATAACCTCCCTCTCTCTGATCAGAGGATACACACTCCTTCAGGCCTAACCTGCCAAATTCGCCTGAACCAATGCCTCAAGACCTTGTCAACTCTGCAAAGAGACCATCGACCCTCCCACCAGACCTAACTACCCGCATACGAGCCAAACCAAAGGATTACACTCTCATTTGCCTTGCTCTTAATAGCTCAATGGGTCTTTTCATGAGAATTCTTTTATTCACAATCTACTCTTCCTAAATTCTATAAAATTAGATAACACGAGGATAACTGAAAAATATAAAATGCACAAAATTCAAACTGAAATGCAGCATTATTGGACACCAGAGCCTATGTGTTCCTTTATATAAAAAACCATAAAAAAGCCCTGCAATGCCTGCCAATACAACCATAGATATTCCCGCTGGATAATGAGTAAGGCCAAAAAAAACTGACGTCAATAATACTGCTAAGTTCGTATTCTTTGGCATCAACAACATCACATAGTTTTGCACCACCCCTCGAAAAAACACCTCCTCACCAAAACACACAAGCAACATATTGATCACCCAAATCCATAGAAAACTAGGAAATGTAAAATCAAACTTGACATACTTAACGAGCAACGCTGCCCCAATCAGTATTCCGCATGTCACCACGACATACAAACACGTCAGATAGAGTAAGCTGCTAAATGGCAAAGTTGTCAATGGCTTCTTGTGCCTCAATACAGATAATACAGGTAAAAAAGATAAAGCGATGAATACTTTATTGACATTTGAGATGATATTAAATGCTGATGCGTTGATGGAGGTCTTTAAACCATAAAAATTATATATGCTTGGCAAAATAGGTAGCCTGTATGTCAATACCGCTCCAGATATCACAATACTCCCCCCCATAATCCAGTGATTCAATTTTCTGTCAGACTCTAATAACTGCACCATATTCAGCCCCAGAGTGACCGCCAATATACCTATCACCACTTCTTGTGTTATGGCAAAGGTTCCCAGTAAGTACCCCATCAAAAGCGATAAAAACATCAACTTACTCTCTTTCCTCTTCAACACTCTGAATGAACTTTCTTTCATTTTACTCTCTCCCATTCCATTGTCTCTCTTGCCTAAATCTCATCTTCATCGATCCGCTACTTTGCTCCAATTTACGATGAGATCTTTTACCCATGAAACGACTCGCATGCCTGTATCAATTCACGACGCGTCATTCTTTTGACATAATGCGTTGTTGCAATGACCCCTGCATCATGCAAAGACAACGTCTTTTCTAGCTGGTCTACAAATCCTTCCTGAGACCCACCATAACTTGCCATATTGATACAGTCTGCCACACAGCCTATCCCTGAAGGCAGCCTGTCTCGAATAAACTGCATCGACTTCTGCGAACAAGATACCACATCATTGGAATCGATCTCCAGATACCTAATGTGATTGGTCATCACATTGATTGCACTTTTTGGCACACCATATCCCAACAAACGATTGACCACCTCTGTAAACACCTTCATGTGCTTCTCTATATTTTCTATAGACGCATCTGTTTGACACTTTGCATTGTGAGTATCTTGCTGATCACTCTTCCCCTGATTGATTTTTACTCCATGTCCAGGTGCATGCTTAAGACAAATTTGATCAATCCCCCGTTGTGATAAAGCACCTCTAGCCCATGATGTGGCTAGATCCACAACAATATCAGCCTCTTTGCCATAACAGCGCTCTGCAAATGCTTCAGCTTGTAAATCACATACCGGCGCATACAATACATTGATGCCCAAACTGCCCATCACTCTTCCCGTAATCAATCCAATTATCTCGGATATGTCAATTGCAAGACTTCTGTCTATTTGTGCAAGCTCTCCAACCGATTGATTGCTCGGTAGTAAAGGGTAACACTTCTTTGTGTCTATCTCTCTGTGCAAAAATTCATCTACTTTGTCTTGCTTCAACCACATGGATATCTGTTTGATTCTTTCTGCTGTCTCCTCTGGCCAATGCCGTGGATTGCTAAAATAACGCCGCCCCGCTACCGGTTCCGGCTCTGCGTCAAACATGCAACTGATTGGCTCTATTCCTTTACTCATCCGGCCTTGGTTGACTGCCCTGACTTTCTCAACCGTCTTTTTTATATCTGCATGGGCTTGTGCAACCATTTTTCCCTGTGTTTTGTCATAAGCCATCATGTGATGCTGAAAAAACAATGCTCCACATACATAAGGACTTGCAAACAAAGCTTCCGTCTCTGGACACTCTGAATTTTGATCGTTACTCTTGGCCACATAAACACTGTAATGCTCTGTTGAGCTAGTGGTGCATTCTATTCCAGGTGTTAAAATTAATCCGCCCATACCCTCTCTCCTCTTAACCCCACATTTTAACGAATCGGCATATTCTTGTCAATCAGATCCTATACTCCTCCTAAAAAAAGTGCGCATATCGCAGCAGTTTCCATACGCAATACCGTCTTTGCAAGACATATTTTCTCACACCCTTTTGACACCAGGTACCTGATCTCATCATCACTCCATCCGCCCTCTGGTCCAATCAACCATACAGAATCACCTTTTTTTATTGCGCTTGGATCTCTTCCTTGTGGATCACATATATAACAGTTGACTCTTTCCCAAATTGACCATGGTAAACCATCCACTTCTTTGGGATCCTTGAGCTCTGGCAAACGATTTAACCCACTCTGCATGGCTGCAGAAATGATGATTTTTTCATAACGCCTTCTGACACCCTCATTGAACTGTCCAACTGCTCCACCCTGTGTTCTCTTTGTAATTAATGGTTGTATTTGCCCCACACCTAGCTCTGTTGCCTTTTGAATGATCAAGGCCATTTTCTGCTTATTGGTCAATCCAACTACCAACGTCTGTTTAAACTGAGGCAATCGATCATCTTGATAAAAAGAAATAATGCTGACTGTCACCTTTTTTTTACTTATCTCTTCTACAGTAGCTGAGAACTCGCCCCCTCTCCCACTAAACAACTGTACAGATTGACCAACCTTTCCTCGCAATACTTTTACAAAATGATGTGAGTTTTCCTCATTCAACACACATACCCTTCCTAGATGCTCTTTATCGATGTTCGGCTCATAAAATCGCATATGGCATCACCTTAAAATAAATCATCCCGCATTGAAAACTCATATTCCTCCGATGCCTCCTGCGTTTTTTCTACTATTTCATCACTGGGCAAATTGGCCTTATTGAACATCTCTAGCATACTATTGGTTAAATCCCCTTTTACTGGTAATCCAGTATCTCTATTGATTCTTACCCGCACAATGTTGTCCGGCTCCTCTATTTGTCTTTGCTCTTTAGGCAATACCTCACCCATGAACTTAGTCCAAATGGGTAAGGCAACACGCGCACCAACCCCTTTTAGACTTTTGGCTGCTTTATCGTCATGCCCTACCCAAACAGTGGTGACTAAATCAGCATTGAATCCTGAAAACCATGCGTCAATTTGATCATTGCTTGTTCCTGTTTTTCCATAGATATCGTTTCTATTAAGACTGTTTGCCAATCGTCCTGTCCCAAACCTCACCACATCCCTCAATCCACTGGCCATAATATAGGCTGTTTCTGGCGACATAGACTGACTCCTGCTTTGTGTCTCTAGTGGCAACATGCTTTTTTCAGCCTGCCTTATGGCCTCTTCGTCCATGATGGCTTCGCCCCTGCTGTTTTCAACTCTGCTTATCCAGCTGACTGGCTCAACCACTCCATGGTTAGGAAACGCCGTGAATGCACGTGCCAATTGTAACGGTGATACCAATCCCGACCCCAATGACATCGATAAAGTTTGTGGCTGTTTTGACACGTCAATACCAAAACCTTCCAAAAATCCTCTGACCGAATCCACTCCTAAATCATTCACAATTCTCACGGAAACTAAATTTCTAGACTGTATCAATGCTTGTCTGAGTCGAATAGGACCTTTGAACACATGATCAACATTCTTTGGCCGCCATAGATCATTTTCTCCATGAATGTCTTCCATCACAATTGGCGAATCATTGACTTTTGTGGCCATCGTATATCCTTTTTCAATGGCAGCAGCATAAAATAACGGCTTAATTGCAGACCCTGGCTGCCTGAATGCCTGTATTGCTCGATTGAAATGGCTGCGCCCAAAATGATACCCACCAACCAATGCTTCTATTTCGCCACTATGCGCGTTTAATGCCACCAACGCACCTTGTGCACGTGGAATTTGAGTGATTGATAGATGATCTTCACCCTCTTTAATATAAACTACTTCTCCCAACTTAATGCCCAATTCTTCCGCATCCATGCGCCCAGTATTGCCCCGACACCAATTAGGAGAGAGCCAACACTCATTTTCGATGCTGACATAACGACATGCTGAATCAAACAGTCTATCTACCAATAAAACCCCTCCATTAATGTCTACCACCATTGCAGCTGAAATTTCATTGGGTACCTGCTCAAGCCACATTTTTTTTCTCCAAGCCTTCTGGTCATGATCATATAAACCCGATAAGTTCTCCCGCTTTTGTCCGTGCCATCCCTCTTTTCTGTCATACTGGCTCAAGCCCTCTGTCAATGCCCTTGCTGCAGAAATTTGCTTGTCTGCACTGACTGTTGTATACACTTTGATGCCTTCTTCATACACCTTAGGCCCCAGAGCCTTTACCAGTGTTTGCCGGGTCATGTCTGCTATATACCGTCCTGATGCGTACAGCTGAGATGCCTTTTTCTCAACTTTCAACACAACTGGCTCAACCAATGCCTTTGCATAAGACTGTTGATCAATGACCCCCTTATCTAGCATTTTACCTAAAATCAGATCCCTTCTTGCAATTGCCGCTTTAGGATTGCCTATGGGATTATTTCTTGATGGAGACTTAGGCAAGCCTGCAAGCATTGCCATTTCTGCTATACTCAGCTCGGCCAGTGTTTTATCATAGTAATTTCTTGCTGCAGCAGCTATGCCATATGCCCTATGCCCAAAATATATTTTATTAAAATACAACTCTAGAATTTCATCCTTGGAAATACTTCTTTCTATCGCCAATGCTAAAAGAATTTCATTGATTTTACGAAAATAAGTCTTTTCGCGCCCCAAGAAAAAATTCCTTGCCACTTGCATGGTAATTGTACTGGCTCCCTGCCTTTTTTCGCCTGTAGATAATAACTCCCTCAGCGCACGACCAATCCCTATGAGGTCAATACCAGGATGAACATAGAAACGCTGATCCTCAGTCACCAAGATCGCTTGAATTAAATGATGAGGAACCTGATCGATCGTTATGGGGATACGATGAACCTTGCCGAAAGACTCAATTAACTGACCCTCTCGTGTTAAAACCTCTAATGGTTCTTGATAACTCACATAACGCAAGTTGCTGACATTGGGCAAGCTAAAATATAAATACGCTAAAAATAATGTGATTATAATTAGCACTCTTACCAAAAAAGACCACACACAAATTAACAATTTTGACACACACATACACCTTAACTTTCCTTTATAGTATAAGCTTCTTCACTCATTGGCGACTGTTTCTTGTAAAAAAACCTGTTTTTTTATCATCTGAGATATTCTTTATCAAAATCAAGCGCCCTCAAGGCCCTATCTTTTACTCTCTTCTCTTGACGATCATCCTTGACTATGTTAACTAATACGATCATGTTCATACTACCTATTCCCCAATGACAAACTGGATTGGCTTTGATTATGGCAAACGCTACATAGGCGTGGCTGTTGGGCATAGCTCCACAAGACAAGCTTGCGCCCTGAAAACCATAACAGCACGAAAAGGAGTTCCTGACTGGAAATCCATTGACCTTCTTGTGTCTGACTGGAACCCACAAGGCTTTATTCTTGGCTACCCTCTAAATATGGATGGGTCTCAACAAACCCTAACGAAACACGTATTAACATTTCAGAAAAATCTGATTCAACAATACCAAAAACCATGCTATCTGGTTGATGAGAGACTATCCTCATATCAAGCAAAATCATCCCTTCCTAAAGATGTCAATAAAAAAGATCTCGACTCTAAATCAGCCCAAATCATTCTGCAACATTGGTTCGATGAAGACATGCCGATGCCGCCCACCTAGCAGCTCATTTGCCTTTCGTTCACCCTTTTAGCCTTTTATACTGGAAAGTTGGTGAAAAAAGTAATACACTTGTTTCACCTAAACCACGGTTACAGAGATGTCTGACAAGATACCCAGCATAGAGAGTTATACAACTGCTTGGCAAGAATGCCTCGAGAGCATTTCTGAAAAGCTGGGTAACAATGATGATTTCCACCAGCTCATTGCGCCACTCCAGATGATTGAAAAACCAGATAAAATAACAATATACGCCCCAAACCAATTCATCTTTGACCGTGTTAAAGAACGCTATTTATCTGTGATTGAAAACTCGATTCGTATGCATAAGTCAGACTATGAAGGTATGCGTATTTCTTTTGCCATGGGACATCCCACTGACAAAAAACCACCCACTCCCTCTGGGCACGATTCTCCCAATGGCGCCTCTCAAACCAGCCCATCAAGTAATCCTTTCCCCCTCAACCCAAAGTTTAGCTTTGATCAGTTTATCACAGGCCGATCAAATGAATTTGCCTTTGCTGCAGCACAACAAGCCGCTGCCAACCCAGGTACAGCCTACAACCCCTTTGTTATTTTTGGCAGTACCGGGCTCGGTAAAACCCACTTGATGCAGTCTATTGGCCATGCCGTTCTAAAGAAAGACCCCTCTAAGAAAATTTTATACCTGCATGCTGAAAAGTTCCTCTCCGAAATGATTAAGTCTCTACGCCACGGCACCATGGATTCATTTAAGTCTATCTTGTCAGAAGCCGATGTATTGATGCTTGATGACATCCAATTCTTTGCCAACAAAGAAAGATCTCAAGAAGAACTATTTCACCGTTTCAACGAAAAACTTGAAGACAACAAACAGGTCATTCTAACCAGTGACCGCTACCCCAAAGAGCTGGATGGATTTGAAGACCGACTTAAGTCTAGATTCACGTGGGGCCTTTGTGTTGGCGTTGACCCTCCTGAACTTGAGACCAGAGTCGCCATCTTAATTCAAAAGGCACTCCTCTTTGGTTTTGACTTAGCTGAAGATGTTGCTTTTTTTATTGCCGATAAAATTCAAACCAATGTGAGAGAACTTGAAGGGATTCTCAAAAGACTGGTTGCACATTCTAAGTTTTCAGGTGAGCCAATCAATCTTGAATTTACAAAAAATGCATTGAAAGACTTGCTCACTATCCATACGCGTCAAGTTAGTATTGACCGAATACAACAAGCCATTTCTCGTTATTATAAAGTGAAGACCAGCGACCTCACTGGAAAACGGAGACTTCAATCCATTACCCGCCCGAGGCAACTGGCCATGTATATTGCCAAATCACTCACCTCTAAAAGCCTTCCTGAAATTGGTAGAGCCTTTGGTGGACGAGACCATACTACTGTGCTGCATGCTTGCAAAAAAATCTCTGTACTGCTTGAAACTGATACCGATTTAAAGATAGACTATGAGAATCTAGTCAGCTTACTTTCTAACTAAGATAGGGATTCATATGAATACAAATATTGAAAATGTAAAAACTCAAGAAGAACCCAGCCCTCTGCAAGAATCTTCTCTAGAAGTCTCCTTTTCTGTTTCCAATCAGGCACTACACAAAGCTTTAAAAATTCTAAGCGGGGTCGTCGATCATTCACAAGTTATACAAATTCTTGGCTATATTAAGTGCGACCTACAAGGCGATCAACTCTCTCTCATTGCAAGCAACTCTGAAATTGAAATCCACGTTTCTGTCTCTGTTACTGAAAATAGCAGTGACTCTTTGTGCTCATTCACCTTGCCATGCCGCAAGCTATTTGACATTACCAGGACGCTAGAAGAGGCAGAGTTAAAGATTAAATGTCAAACCTCGTGGATAGACATTGCTGTTGGAAAAACCCGATTCAAATTGGCATCTCTCCCTGCCAACAACTTTCCTCAACTGACACAGTTCACCCCTAAAAAAAACCTACAGATCTCTCAGAATGAACTGTTATGGTTACTTAATCGAACCAGCTTTGCCATGGCCAGTCAGGATGTTCGTTTTTTCCTCAACGGCATGCGTATTGGCCTGACTGAGGAGTCTTTACAGGCAGTTGCAACTGACGGACACAGACTGTCTCTGAACGGCTTGGATCAGAACGCCTTCTCTCAAAAAGCTGTAGAACAAACGAATGAAGACATTTCAGATTCAATTGATTTTATTGTACCTAGAAAAACCATACAGGAGCTGAGAAAGCACCTCAATGAAACTGATGAAACAGTTGAAATCTCTATTGGCAACCAATACATCTCTGTTATCAGTGAAGATATCTCGATTTACTCCAACTTAATTGATGGACAATACCCAAAATATCAAAAACTCATCCCAAAAAACTTCAATCATCAAGTCACAGTATCAGTGGCCGCGTTACGCCAGTCTATTTCCAAAATGTCCATACTCGCAAATGAAAAATTTCATGGCGCTCGCTTTCTTTTTGAGGCTGACAAGCTGACTATTTCAACACACAATGTCAACCATGAACAAGCTGTTGATGAACTGCCCATCTCTCTTGAAGGGGAGTCGGTCAATGTCGGATTCAACCTAATGTACCTAGTTGATATTTTAAACATCATCACCTCAGATATGATACAAATTAATATTGTGGATGCAAAAAACAGTGTATCTTTTGAAGAAGTCGGTGGAGAAAAAGACAGTTTATTCATTGTCATGCCATTGAGCATCTAACGGCTTAATAAAAACATTATGGTCGTTGAACAGATTCTTCTTAAACAGTTTAGACACTTTAGCCACGCTCTTTTTTCTTTTTCTCATAACTCCAACCTAATTGTTGGTCAAAACGGCTCAGGAAAAACCTCTGTTCTTGAAAGCATTTACTACCTAGCATACTCCAAATCTTTTCGTTCAAACGTCAATCGTCATATCATAGCCTACCACCAAGAACACTTCCAAGTAGACGCAAAAATACAATACAACCTTCACCCCATGACACTACACACTGTTTACAGTAACCACAAATCCCTGAATACCCTCCTTCTCAACCAAGATAAGAATGTCAAACAATCTGAGATTGCTAAAATGCTCCCAGTCGTCTTTATTGACACCAGCACACATAGAGAGTTTGCTAGCAGCCCAAGCAATAGAAGAGACTTTCTTAACTGGTGCTGCTTTTATACTGATGCAGACTACCATAGCAATCTCAGCAAATACAAAAGAGCGCTGCAACAAAGAAACCATCTCCTCAAACAAAAAAATGGACAATCATCCTCTTTGCTGTCCACCTGGACAGAGCCCCTAATTTTTTACGCAAAAAAAATCCATACTTCCCGAGAGATCATGATCGAACAACTCAATGACCACATGTCCAAAATATGGCCATATTTTTTCTCTGGCCCCTGTGCGCTTATTGATTATCAACAAGGCTGGAAAAAAGGCATTGAATATGCTGATTGCCTTGCCCAATCTCTTCATCAAGATAACTTATATGGCTATACTCAGGTTGGTCCTCATCGTGCTGATTTGAACTGCCTAACCCATCAAAAGCATCCACTTTTCCAAAGCCTATCTCAAGGGCAACAAAAACTTTTTGCTTATATTATGAAGTTCATTCAACTCCACCTGATTACCAAATTAAATCAACAACGTGGTATATTACTAATCGATGACCTTCCTGCTGAATTGGATGCTGCCAATCAAACCAAAATTATTGAATTCATAAAGACCATTGATTGCCAAAAATTCCTCACCGCTCTGGACCCAAGTCACTTTCGATCTGCCTACACTGACCATGCCATCTTTGTTGATCAAATTTCACCGAACTCTGACCCATATAATCCATGTAAAATTCACGCCTCTCCAATCCTTTAAACCGTTGCTGTCTAAGCCAATCTGTGCCTGCACTTTTCAAAAACTCTTGTGCGATTCAATCTAGATTAGAACCTGTCACAATGCCTGGCGCTCGGGACATGCTTGA
The DNA here is from genome assembly GCA_036121365.1 of Pseudomonadota bacterium. Lineage (GTDB taxonomy): Bacteria > Pseudomonadota > Gammaproteobacteria > Comchoanobacterales > Comchoanobacteraceae > UBA7916. The sequence goes on from JAZAFR010000007.1 coordinate 17,528, forward strand.
AATGCCGTTTTTACTGGTAATATTTCTGTCGTGTTTTTTATACCTAATCAACACCACTGATGGTTGCACTCAACATCCAAATGTGTTCTTCGTGCTTTAGGATTCTATCATTGATAAAATCTGCAGTGGCTGTGTCTTTTTCCTTTTCTGCCTGCTCATACGTCAACTTTAAATGTTCACAGAGCTTCTTGTTTGCATCTATGAGGTGCTGACACATCGAATCGCCATTTAACATTGTATCATCTAGCTCTTCAATTAGAGACAAAGACGAATATGCTTTCATGCCGCTGGTGGCATGATACCCTTTGGCACGAATTCTTTCTGCTATTTGATCAATCGCACTGAACATGTCTTCATACTGAGATTCTGTCATTTTGTGAATGCCATAAAAATTACTACCCACTATATTCCAGTGTACGCTTTGCGTTTGCATGAGTACAGTGTACGTGTTCGCGAGTATCACATTCAATTGCTCCGTTAACGTCATATCTGTCATTTATCTTTTCCCTATTTAATGAATTCTTCACATTCTATGTTGTTTATATTTTTAGTTCAAGCTTTTTGTATTTTCACTCGGTTTATGATATAATTTATATAGTAATTAACAGGTTTACAAGATGGCTTCAGCACACGGCGAAAATCAAAAATCTTACGACTCATCTAATATTAAGGTTCTAAAAGGCTTAGATGCTGTCAGAAAACGTCCCGGCATGTACATTGGGGATACCGATGATGGAACAGGCCTTCACCACCTGGCTTGGGAAGTTCTAGACAATTCCATTGATGAACACCTTGCTGGTCATTGCGATTATGTCAAAATGACCATTCATGCCGACGGCGCTATCAGCGTCTCTGATAATGGTCGAGGCATTCCTGTTGACACCCACCCTGAAGAAAAACGCTCTGCTGCAGAAGTCATTATGACCGTGTTGCATGCCGGAGGAAAATTTGACGATGATGCCTATAAAGTTTCAGGTGGGCTTCATGGTGTGGGCGTTTCTGTGGTCAACGCTTTATCAGAAAAGCTTGAGTTGACCATCGAAAAAAATGGAAATAAATACTTCCAAAGTTACCAACTTGGTGTCCCTGACGCTCCCCTTGCAGTGTCTGGACAATCAGACAAGACTGGAACCAGTATTTACTTCAAGCCCTGTTCCCAAATTTTTGCTATTACCGAATACAACTATGCACAGATTAGCTCACGCTTGCGAGAACTGGCTTTCCTAAATGCGGGAATCCATATTGAACTATTGGATGAGCGTACAGAACAATCCGAATCTTTCTTTTTTGAAGGTGGTATTAAATCGTTTGTATCATACCTCAATCAAAATAAAACACCAGTTAACCATGATATTTTCTCATTTGAGATTACAAAAAAAGACATTAACGTCTCTTGCGCCTTACAATGGCAAGATGGCTATCAAGAAAATGTTTACTGTTTTACAAATAACATCAAACAGAAAGATGGAGGCACTCACCTTTCGGGTTTTCGTTCTAGTTTGACTCGTATACTAAATAAATATATGGAATCCATAGACAAAAAAGGCAAATTTTCCCCTGTTCAAGGAGAAGATATCAGAGAGGGCCTGACTGCCATTATTTCTGTAAAAATGTTTGAGCCTAAGTTCTCATCCCAAACCAAAGATAAATTGGTATCATCTGAAGTAAAATCAATTGTAGAAGCAACAATGGCTGAGGCAATGGAGGAGTTCCTACTTGAAAACCCTAAAGTTGCAAAATCTGTTACTCAAAAAATACTTGATGCCAGTATGGCCAGAGAAGCTGCAAAGCGTGCAAGAGAGATGGTGCGCAGAAAAAACTCTATTCAACTCAATAATCTTCCAGGAAAACTGGCGGACTGCCAACTACAAGACCCCAAACTGTGTGAGGTCTTTATTGTTGAGGGGGACTCTGCTGGCGGAAATGCAAAACAGGGTCGTGATAGACGCAGCCAGGCCATACTTCCTCTGCGAGGAAAGATACTGAATGTTGAAAAAGCTCGTTTTGACAAAATGCTCGCCAACGAAGAAATTGCGACACTCATTAAAGCTTTTGGTTGTGGAATTGGAAAAGATGGCTATGATCCAGCGAAGCTTCGCTATCATAAAATTGTGATTATGACTGATGCGGACATCGATGGTGCCCATATTAGAACATTGCTTTTGACCTTCTTATACAGACAAATGCCAGATATCATCGAAAAAGGTCATGTCTATATTGCCCAACCCCCATTGTATAAAGTGACACAGAAAAAAAATGATCTCTATATGATTGATGATGAAGCCCTTCAAAAGCACCTTGCTTTTGGATCTATTGAGAATGCTCAGCTATACTTGTCAGAAGGAGAGAAAGAAGTCTCTCATCAATCTATGGAAAACTTTTGCCAGCTTTACTGGTCTGTCACACCTGCCATTGAGAGATCTTGTCATTACTACCCCAAAGAATTTATAGACTGCTTGTTGACTGTGCCCCCTTTTCCAAGTAGCACGCCGAAAGATAAAATAGCCATACAGTCTTGGTGCGACACTGTCGCTGAAGAGCTGAAAAAACGAGCTGTAAGGAAACAACATGGACTTAGTATCACTGTTCAAGAATCGAAGGATCACCATGGAGACCTTTGTTATCATCCTGTTATTCAAAAGCACATGCACAATAAACTCATGAAATCCACCCCAGTCCATATCGAGTTTTTCGACTCCACTGATTATTCAAAAATCGCTAAAACATCGGAAGAAAGTTCGCATTTATTTTCGAAAGAGAGCAAGATACTGATAGACAACACCTCAAAAGAAGTTCACAACTTACAGGATCTCATTGAAATACTCGACATGTCTATGCGTAAAAAAGTTGCCATTCAACGATACAAAGGTCTTGGGGAAATGAGTCCAGATCAACTTTGGGAAACCACAATGGATCCTGAAACCAGGACTTTCTATCAGGTTAAGATTGAAGATGCCATACAAGCAGACCAGCTATTTTCAGTACTTATGGGAGACCATGTGTCTCCTCGAAAGCAGTTTATTGAAAGCAATGCACACTTGGCTGAAAATGTGGACACCTAGCATACAGATAAACTGCTAAAAGATTTGATAAAGAAGTGTAGTGGAAACTGGCCATTTGCATTTTGATGTCATTTGTTTTATTGTCAATACGGATGCGATGCTTATTTGTCTCAACATGCTTAATTGTATTTCTGGAAATTATTATGACACACAGCAATTTTATCATCACGATGTCACCTGCTAAAAAATTTGCAAGTTCTTTTGACACACCAAGTATTGATATGAGCCAACCTCATTTTCTCAGTCTAGCAGACGAGCTGGCAGACAAGCTAAGAAAACTATCAAAAGAAGACTTACAAAAGACAATGTCTATCAGCGATGCCATTGCCAGTCTAAACCATCTACGCTACCAGTCATATCAAGATAAATTTAAACATGGAGATCCTTGCGGACTGCTGTTTGCAGGCGATGCTTTTAAAAGCCTAGAATTAGCCTCATTTTCGACAGAAGACCTAACCAGAGCACAGAGTTCACTTTTTATTATTTCAGGCCTGTATGGCCTCCTCAGGCCGCTCGATAAAATCCAACCCTATCGGCTAGAAATGGGCTGCAAGATTAAAAGTTTTTTGGGCTTCAGCTTACCGGAGTATTGGCAGAAAACCTTGACCGATCACATCAATACCATTGCAAATTCTGAAGGAAAAACACACCACCTCAACCTAGCATCGCAAGAATATTCACAAAGCATTGATCAGCATCGGCTGTCTATCCCCTCCATCAACTTTGTCTTCGCCACTCCAAATCCCAATGGTTATAAAATCATTGGCATCAAAGCAAAAAAAGCCCGTGGCGCAATGATACGTTTCCTCTTAACAAAACCAGCTGTCTCTCTTAATGAAATTCGATCTTTTGCTCAAGGATACACCTACAGTAAATCACATTCGACTGACGATACTTATGTGTTTTTAGAATCCTAAATCCAAAGCAACCTGTGATTCACGTGAAACAATACTCAAGACAGTCACACAATATCCATTACCTAATGAGACCTTCTACTCATTAGTCGCTTTATCCAATACGTTCTCTCTATTATACTTTAAGCATATTCTTGCTCAGGATTCTTCTATCACATCAATTTATATATTTTTAAATTTTCTTTTCCCCTCACCGACAATCTGGCGCACATGCTACTTTCCTAAAAAAAACTGTCCTGATTGTTCTTTAGTTATATATCTCCGATACTTTCTTAGCGTACAATTGAAATCATGTTCGGCTCACACATTTCAGTCACATCAGTGCACCGATTTATGGTCTTCAAACTGGCCTTTTATTTTGATCACTCTTGAAATCCTATTTTTTAATCATACTCTTCCTTAATTTTTAACTTCTTATTATGGCATTCCTATCACAACCGCGCATTGATTCACGTGAAACAAATCTACCACACCTGATTAGAATGACCCATCAGATGGGCCAGATCAATGTTTTTCGCTTTTCCAAATTGCGTACTAATCATTGGTCTATCCACTCATATTGTTTTGGCTTATTTTTCTTGTATTATTTTACCTAATGCTCCTGCTTTTAAAAATATAAACCACAGTGTGGTGGCTACCACTGCATTGATAATCAATTGTTACGTCTGTAAGCATACCCTCCTGTGTGAACAATTACAGATTAAAGCAGATCAAGACTTTCGAGTAGTTTTTCTTGTCTTAGGTTTTTTTGTGAGTAGTAGATGGTGTTGTTGAACTCATGAGAGATTTTTTTTAGAGCTCCTGTACCCTTTCTTCTTCATTGAAGTTGTAATCCATTTTCAGTTTGTTTGTTTAGCTCAACAACAGCCAGTGGCTTGTTTTTTTCAATTTGATTTTTAGCACCTTGCATGGCTAAACTCTCATACCCTTCAACGTCTAAGTGTAACAGTCCAAGAGGATACTCCTCGACATGACTACTTTCAATGATTTCGTCGATAGTTCTGATAGTGATGGTGCCATTAGGGTTCGGCTTAACTTGATACATTGGTGACGCTACTTTTTTAGCAAAAAAAGAGGTGAACTTTTTTCTTGTTGTGATCTCTTCTCCCTTTGATCTTTCGTCCCCCACGGCTGTATGCACAATAATTAGATTCTCAAGTCCATTGAGCTTAGCAATCTTGTTGGTGAATTCAATCTTTTGCTTATTTGGGTCTGCGGTTATTATCTTTATATCTCTACTTAAATCCTTAGCGAACTTTGCCAGCCATAACGATGTATCGCCAACATACGGCCCAGCATCGAAAATCAGGGATTTTGATTGACTTTGCTCAATGAATGTAAATAGCAACTGATTGGTTTCTGGTTCTTTTGTTAACTCGCGAAGAAAGAGTTCTGTCATGGGACCGGCGCCTGGTATTTTCAAATGTATCTTGGGAAGTTGCTCAACCCCAGTTTGTCGAAAGTGTGTCTAACTCTCTGATGATTGTTCGCCGAGATCACCATATAAGCACACGGCACTAAAAAGAATAAGAGAAAAAAGACGAAAATAGACCTTATGTTGTAAATAGAAACGCTTACCATAATACTTTCATATCAAAAAACCAACAAATAAACTACTCTTCTTTTTTTTACTGTCAATACTTATCTAACACGTGTGTTTTAAATTCATTTTTTTAACCCATCGATGTTCAAACTTTACATGCCACTGACTGATGATAGGGTTGATCACCACAATTTATCTTTGGAATCTTATAATCACATGCGGACATATTAATGAAGAATATGCCTGTTTTTTTATTGACGTCAGTTTCTGATAGCCATTCCAAACACTCTATATTCATCCAAAGATTCACGTGAAACGTTTTAGGCAATTGAAGTCTGTAGTGAGTCATTTTAAATCACATAACACACAGAACGCACCACCAAGAAAACAGAACTGATAAATAATCTTGAGTATCTTCATGCATCCCATACAATCACTTTACAATACGATACAACCTACTGCGCCTACTGCCCTGAAAGAGAGAACTTAGGTTTTTTTTTATTGAAGTAAGATTCAATATACACAAACCGTCCCTTGGATCCTTTATCTATTATTCTGATATCATGTTTAATACAGCCAGTAATGACTGTTACTTTTTGTCAAATCTAAGTACCAAATAAAACTCTGCGACCATTTCATCCTGTTTGTAATATAAAATTCAGCAGTGAAGATGCTTCTTGATTGGCAATAAATCGCACCATCGTTTCTAAACAGGTGCACAACAATGATCCTTTCATTACTGGACACGAGTATATTCTGCCACAATAATCTTCTCACATGATTCACGTGAAACGAAATGAAAATATATTTATCCATCATTTAGAATAATAGTCTTAGGCTAACTGTTTTTTATATGCTCTCTTTTATGAAATCTTCTGTGCTACTACAAACTTTCATACAAACATCAGTGGTGCTTTATTTGATTTTAATGCACCATATCCATTTATTCGTATTTTGTAAAATCCAATTCTATGACTTAAGAAGAAATTTGGTTGACACCACAATTGTGTGTTTCTCATAGGCTACATTGGCAATTAAAAATCTCTAACTCCACTATATTAATCTCCAATAAGCTTATGCAATCGTAAGTCAGTATATTTTATATGACACCAGTATTTCACATTGCAAAAATAGCACTGCCGTTGGGTTTCAATATTAAGGCCCTCTTTGAGATTCATCTAGTCTTACCTCTCCAAATAAACACCACATTACGGGTGGTATTCTATATTTTTTGTCAACTTTCAGATAACGATATTACTATGTGTTTGTACAACGAATACCGTCTTATCTTTGATCATGGAGACCGTGTCTTTGCCATGTTTATTATGAATATTATTCGCATTGACAATGCAATTCTTATCTTAACTTATCTCTTTTTGGAAATACAATCCAAGCGACTACGCTGTGTATATACGACTTCATAACACCTATTCTAATTGACCATTATTGACAATCAATGCACCCTAGTCGGACCTTGTAAATAAAACCAGAATCTTGAATACCCCTAAGCAGACAGAAAGATTCACGTGGAACAGTTATACATCCACGTTCTTCTCCAGGAAGCTTGCTGTCATATCCCACAATTCATCCTGTAATGACTGATTATTAGCGTCTTTATGTAATTTTGCAAGCCCAGGAACCCCCTGTAGCTCGAAGAAACCACTTGGCCCTGTATACACAAAAGGTTCTTGTCGGAATGCTGCATCGAGAGCTGATAATGCTGCATTCAACATGGACGGCTGCGATAACTTTAATTTGCAGCCCAGCTTTAACAGCAAGCTACGATTATTACCAGAAAACAAACTAGAAATACTATTCAGCCATGTTTGATTGACAATTTCCTTATTGATGTTTGTCACAGCATAACCTGGATGCACAGGTAGAGACATCGCTTCTGATCCGATTTGAGACAATTGCCTGTTGAGTTTTTTTGCAAACAAGATGTTTGCAAACTTACTATCTGCATATGCGTTGTTCATATTAGCGAAGACAAACTGTTTCCTATTCGTGGCGCTAAAATACTTTGCGAAATTATATGGAGAAGAATGATACCAATGCGCAACAGAGCTTTGCACAATGACACGATTCTCTTTTCTTGTCCCCAATAAAGGCAATAGACCTGTAATGAATGAAAAATGTCCAATGTGATTGACGAAAAAAGTTTCGTTCAAACCGATTAAATTTTGGGCATCACTGGCACCTATCATCCCAGCATTTGCAAAAATAAAGTCAATTTTGATATTCATGTCTTTAATTGCCTCCACAGCTGTTGCACAGCTGCGGAGATCAGAAAGATCGAGTGTTTGAACCACATAACTGGATTCTTTATTATGACTGGACAGCACTTCCACCACGGATTGCGCCTTGGTTTTTGAACGCGCGCAGAGCAAGATATTAAACCCCTTATTGGCGAGTGCAAAGCATAATGCTTTTCCAATCCCGTCTGTAGCACCTGTGAGAACAACCCATTTGCCTTGCCCTTGTGGTATTCTGTCTAACACTGTTTGACAGATAGAATTATTCTCTCCCTGTATTGGTATGCCCATGTCGCCTCCTTGATCTCTTACAATGTGCCATTGTATAATAATTTCATCATTGATTCCAGAAACCCGTTGATTCACGTGAAACCCACCTCAAACTCATTGATCTTATTCTCAACCGATCCAATAAATACGGATTACTCCATGCAACGGTAAAGACCCCTTAATTCGCAACCTTAGATTCTTTGCACTAGAATGTCTTACCTCACTATCATGAAAAACAACAAAATCTATTCTGATAAGCATCATGAAATGAAGTGATTTTTTGGATTTTATTGAGACGTACTCTCTCTTTCACTCAAATTTTTTAAAAATAGGCGAGATATCCATAGCGTTCAATATGGATTATAGAAGTTTAATGATCCTCTTTTAATATCGTCAATCAAGTATCCACATTTGGCAGACAGACGTGTTAATGCACATTTTACCCGCAAAGAAAAACTCGTAACACTGACTCAGGATTGAGTGGTAATTTATCTACAGAGTTTCTCAATGGATAATGACATTCATTCGCGGACAGGAACTTTCAAAAGTAAGCACAAACATGAATGGCCCCTCATTGAATAGATGCTGCATATTGACCTACTGTGAACCATATACCTGTGACACCTCTATTTATAAAATCATAACGGCCCATATTTATCACAACGTCACATCATTAAAGATCGCATATTATCTTGCAGCCCTAAGCAAACCTTTACATCCACTCATGAGTGATTTTAACACAGCTAAGGCGTGTGATTCACGTGAAACGCACTTTTATGAATGTCCATCTTACGTTTTCTAAATCTCTACAGGGTCCCTGTCTATAACTAATGTAGCTCGCGTGTGTAGTGTACTCTCAAAACGAGAAACTGTCTGTAATGCCCCGTGTATCTCAGCCCTGGTTTGTGCTTGTAACAGCAACACCACTCTATAACTCCCTTTCAACTTCGCTTGCAAGCTTGGCATTGGCCCTATAACGGTGACCTGTTTGTGCGACCTTTTTATGCCTTCTGCTAAATTGGATGCAAGCTTTAATATGCGCTCCTGTTTCTTACCTGAAAAATGAATGGCTGCCTGTGTAGTATACGGGGGTAGGGCATATTGAGACCTTTCCTCCAACAACCCACTTGCGCCCTTTAGATACTCATGCGATACGACATACTTCCAGATGGGGTTTTCGATATGCGCCGTCTGAATCAAAACACGCCCCTTGGACCCATCACGACCAGACCGACCAACAACCTGATGCATCTGTGCAAACAAATGCTCCCGCGCCTTATAATCCTTACTGAATAAGGACTGATCTGCCCCCATAACCACCACTGCATCTAAATTTTCTATATGATGCCCCTTGACCAACATCTGAGTTGCTACAATCACTTTGGGTCCAGGCCTATGTATGACTTCTAATAACGCCTCTATCTGTCTCCATGTCTTGCACGAGTCTCTGTCCATTTTTAAAATATCGACGCCAGTCAAATGCGACTGTAGAAAAATGGCCACCTTTTCCGTACCCTCTCCAAGCGGTATACAAGTCTTTAACTGACAATGCTCACAACGATAGTCTACCTTGCGCTTGACCTGACAGCGATGACACTCCATCATTTTTTCGCTTTGATGATAAGTCATCGTCCGCTCACAACCATGGCACAATAAATTCTTGTCACACCCTGGGCACCACAAACATGGTGCATAGCCGCGTCTATTTATGAACACCAGAACCCGCTTGCCTTTGGCTAACGTGTCTTTAATGACCTCTAAAGAGCGAGAAGCAAAACCAACCTCTGTTTTCCCTCCCTTGATTGAAACCAACTCAACTTCTGGCAAACAATACCCTTTAAAACGCTCATTCAAACGATGCTCAGCCAACAAACCATCTGAAATCAACTTTAAAGCAGCCAAGCTAGGTGTTGCTGAACCGAGAACCAAATGCGCCTTTTGTGCCTTAGCGCGCATAAAGCTCACACCGCGTGCAGAATAGCGAATTTGTGACATCTGCTGATAAGAAAGATCATGCTCCTCATCAATAATAATGGCCTTCAAATGGGGCAGGGGGGCAAATAATGCTGAACGCGTACCTATTAATAGCTGCACTCCTCCTGTCGAACAGTCATGCCATGTCTGATGCCGCTGAGTGTCTGACAACCCTGAATGCAAACACCCCACAACAGTTGGGTCAAAATAATCGCTTACACGTTTAATCAATTGTGGCGTTAAACCAATTTCAGGTACAAGCATCAATACCTGCCCTCCCTTTGATATCCAATGCTGCGCCAATGCAATATACAAATAAGTCTTTCCACTCCCTGTCACACCGTAGATGTAGTGATTTTTTTGCACTTCTTCTTGCACAATGGCCTCTAATATGGCTTGCTGATTTTCGGTTAGGTTTGGATTTTCAACCTGTGGAGTAGGGGGTGCGCTTTGAGTTCTTAGCATCCCTTTTTCCAAGCATTGCTTAATGGTCGAGCTCCTAAAACCTGCCGATAATAAATCTCCACAACGCTTGCCTCCGCCCTCTTTCAATATCCAATCATACAACCTCCAAGCAGACGCAGTAAGGTGAGACCTGGCCACAACCCTGTCAACTCGTGCCTCATACCTATCTGAACTTGGATCCTCTTCTGACTCCCACATGTGCTTAGGTAGACACATTTGCAATAGTCGTGACAGGTCTGTGGAATAATAGTGACAAAAACTTTTATAGAATGCCTCCTGAAGAGATAGAAAACCTCTATTCTCTAGTATAGACTCTACCTTTTTTACCTTACTTTGGCACACAGATAACGTCCCACTCAGTCCCACCACCATGCCAATGATATTGGTATTACGATAGGGCACCTTGACCCGAACCCCAAATGGGTAATCTGTTGCACTTGTTCCATCTTTAGCCAGATAGTCCAGCTGAAAAGGCAAGCGCTTAACCACCACTTTACACACCAACATATCATCATTCTTTTTACCGTGCCTTTACTATAACACAGAGCGTACCGTGATTCCCATTTTGATAGAATAAGATTTTTTGGTGGTTTTTCTTAGCAACTGCAATGCGATGTTTCTCAATCGTCCCTCAAAAGCAATCTTACCACAGAAAATCACCTCAATACGCTTTCATCAAAAAGCAAAGATACGGGACATGCCTCTTCCCCACATGGACTCAAACATACCTGGCTTGCTGGTCACTTTTTCTATTGTCTCTGATTTTCCTTTGGCTTCCTTCTGACTATTTTCCTCGTTCGCCATGTCTCCATATGACACATATCCGCAAACAGACTCAACATCATATCTCGGCCTTGCAAAAGATTCACAAACGAACACCGGAACCAACATGAGTAATTCTCCATAAAATACAGCTCCCCAATAACTCAAAGCCTGCCCATAACTAGACAACCCTAAAAGATACTTTGTGGGCCCATAGGACTCATCATGAACAGTTAGATACAAAGGATAATGACTCAAAGGACTGGGCGTATATCCCATGATGGTGGCAATAAAAAAATTATTGGCAAAATGTAGCGCCCACGCCAACTCAATCCCCCCAGACATTATACACACTAAGCCATAAACCAAACCACCTGCTAAATACCCCCCTAACATCGCAAACACTGCATAAGGATTGCTTCTTATAATTGCAAACTCAGGATTACCCAAATGGGCCAGTGCAAAAGCAACTGAAGATGAAACTAGGATGATCAACTTGTCCACTGTTGTATTCTCCTGCTCTACTAATCCCCTCCGAGATATAATCTCCTCTGTAACCGTTTGGACCAATACAGATGCCACTTGATGGCACGCAATGATAGACCAAGCTGTCCAATTAATAACAGGCACACCCAGCAACAACATTTCAGGCACAGATAGTAACGTCATAAACACAAGACAGCTTACGATGTTTCTAAACAGCTTGGAGTAGTCTAATTCAGTAGGGGAAAGGGCTTCCTTAATTTTATTCACTTTTAAAACCACGCTTTCTTTGATGCCTTTTGCTCCTTCTAACGCTTTTTGAGGCAACTCTGCCATATATTTAGTCACTCTTATCAAAGAGGCCGCAGTGTAAGCCAGAAACACCATAGTAATCATATCATAACGTACACCGTTTAGTATTTCCAAACACTCCCCTGCTAAGATCTTATCCACTTTCTCAGAAAAGGCTGCTATCACTGCCACTAAAACATACTCTATAACAAACGCCGGACCAAGAGCAAAACCGAAGACATTTATTGCCATTTCAAGAACTGATATCATTAAAAAAGTACCAGTAACCCAACCGGGATAAAACATAAACAGAGCCGATGCAACCCAAATAGCCACCCTAAAACATCTCATCAATGAACTCTCAATGACTGATTTTTTTCTTTTTTCTTCACCAGTATTGATGTCTGACACCCTGTTTGCAGCCTTCTTTTTATACGCACTTATCAAGGCTGCAGCATCTGTCAACTCTTTTTGAAACTGGATCATTTGTTGATGTTTTGATCGTATCTCAGCAAAAACAGTCCATGATAAAACCCAGTCTTGAACAAATGACCTGTTGACTGTATCCCAATACCACACAGACAGCAATGAGCTGACTATTCGATCAACGTCTTTTGCAAAATTATATACAGCACGACAACCAAACTCTTTGAACCATCCATGCCCCTGCCATTGCAGTTTGTAAAAGAGGTTGCGAGCTTCAGTAAACTGTTGGTCTCCTTTTTTTATTGCTGCTATGGTGTCAATACTAACCACATCGCTTTGTTTGCTTGAAAACTGTTGGACTGTTTTCTCAAGCTGGCTTACCTTTTGCTTCAAACCAATAGAACAAACCATTACATCACCTTGATTTTTTACAAGATTATACCACAGACAACAAAACTGTCAATACCATCTCTTTTCCATTAAAACTGCTATTCCATGATTTCAGTGCTCATACTGGCCATCGACACTCAATAGCCTCTTAGATCTGATTGGCTCATGTACCCGCATGAGATGTTTCTTACCCACCCCCAAAAGCTATCTTACCACACAGAGACAGCAATATGCTTTTATCAAAAAGCAAAGATACTGGATATGCCACTTCCCCACATGGATTCAAACATACCAGGTTTGTTGGTTTCTTTTTCTGTTGTCTCTGATTTTCCTTCGACTGCCTTTTGACTCTTTTCATTATTCTCTATGTCCCCATATGACACATATCCACAAACAGAGACAACTTCATACCTAGGTCTTGCAAAAAACTCACAAATGCATACAGGGAACAATCTTAATGAATTTTTATAAGCTTCTAGCAACCAGTGCCCAAAAATTGTTGCTCTAATCATAGGATTGGGATTTATATACAAAGGATAAAATTTAGTAGTGGACGACTCCATGATGACATCAAGAAAAAAATTATTGGTAAAATGTAAAGCCCACGCCAACTCAATCCCTCCAGTTATGATGCACAAGCCTCCATAAAACAAACCACTGATACAAAACTTACCAAAGCTAGCAAGTGTTGCAAAAGCTCTTTTGTTTGAAAAATCAGAACTGTTGAAATGCCCTAATGCAAAAAGAAAGCTAGACGCCATCAGGATGATCAACTTATCGATTGTTGTATGATCCTCCTCTACCAATACTCTCCTATACATCATTTCTTCAGTCAGTGTTTGCACCAATCTACACACGACGAAATAGCCGGTAATGACAATCCAAGCTGTCCAATTGACAACAGGCACACCCAAAGCGACCATTGTCGGTACCTTTAATAATATCAAAAATAGAAGCGAGGCTATGATATTTCTGAACAACTTAGGCCAGTCTAACTCGGTAGGGGAGAGTGCTTCCTTAATTTTATTCACTTTCAAAGCCACTTTTCCTTTCATTCGTTTTGCCCGCCCCAAAACACTTTGTGATAACCCTGCCATATATTTAGTAACTCTGACAAAAGAAACTGCAACCAGAAAATTAAACAACCATTTCGATGTTTCATAACGCACTCTATTTAATATATGTAAATACTTCCCTGCTAGGAGATCAATAAAACTCTCCACGAGCACCATCACAAAAAAACCTTTGATAAAACCACCGAACCCTTGACCATATATGTACCAAAATATATCAACAACTGCCATTAAGGTTAACGCTAGCATAAGCGATGAACCTCCTCCAAGATAAAACATAGACATCACCCAAGTACTGACGCTCAGATAGCTCACCGATGAAGTTCTAAGACATGAGTTTTTTACTTTTTCTTCACTTGTATTAATGGCTGTGACTCTATTTGCTGCTCTCTTTTTATACGCACTTATCAAGGCTGCAGCATCTGTCAACTCTTTTTGAAACTGGATCATTTGTTGATGTTTCAAGCTTATATCCGAAAAAAAAGGCTGTGATAAAACCCAGTCCTGAGCAGATGTCACTTTGACTGTATCCCCATACCATAGAACTTGCAATGCACTCTTTATGCAATCATAGCCTTTTGCACAATTATACACGAAGCGATAACAAAACTCTTTGAACCACCCATGCCCCTGCTTTTGTAGTTGGTAAAAAATTTTTCGAGCCCGGGCAAACTGCTGGTCTCCCTTCTTTATTGCGGCTATGGCATCCATACTCCCTGCATCACTCTGTTGACTTTTTATTTTTTGAATTGTGCATTGAAGATCGACTACCTGTTGATTTAATTCAGTTGATGCACTCATGACTTTTCTCCTTATTTATAATCCCTTGTAATAAACCTGCTCTTTTTATCCCTATCAAAATCCCAACATAGAGAGGAGCGAACCTGATGCTGATCCGCTTCTGAAGAGCCACCCAGTAACGCTATCATTACTGCTTATTGACTTTTTACCGACTGACTTTTCATAAACTGGAGGAATCTCTTCTGACTTTTTATATTCACCAATGGTAAAACTTTCGTTGATGGGCTCTACGTGATAGCGCGGCCTTGCAAACAGCTCCAGACTATAGATTGGCCACAACCTATCTATGGAACGTTGAAACAACATCCCCCAATTTGATAACACCTGAGAAAAACTATTGTAACTTAGCTTTTTCTTGGTAAAACCACTCTTATTTCTATCATAATGATACAAGGCATAAAACGGCAAAGGACTTGGATTATAGCCAATAATTGTACAAAGAAATAAATTATTGGCAAGATGCATGGCCCACCCCCATTCTAAACCGGAAAAAAACAGCACAGGCAATGCATATACTGCTCCACTAAAGAAATAACTCCCGAGCTCAGCTAAAATTGCATACCCATTACTACCGTACACTTTAAACTCAGGATTATTGATGTGCATCCACGCAAAAGAAACTGATGAAGCAACAAACATCAAGAACTGTTCTCCGAAAGACTGCCCCTCTGCCAAACACCTTCTACATTGAATTTCCTCAATCAACGTTTGCATATAAATCATAATAAAAGACATCACTGACAATGCAGCCCATGCTACCAATGCTGACATTCCCCATTGTGGCAACACATGACCAACGATAAAACTCATATTAGGGTAGAGCATAAACAAGAAGACATAGATCAATACACGCAAGAACTTCCACCAGTCAAATGTATTTGAGGAGAGAGACTGCTTAACCAAATTTATGCTGTAACTTTGGCCTTCTTTTTTATGCTCCTGCCCTTCTTTCCACCTTGTGACTGCTCTGGATATTTTTAAAGAAATATCATATGCCATGATCAGATATACAAGATTACTCAATGCACCCCATATCAACCTTATGATTTTTGTGAAAATTTTATATTGACGCCTATTCAAGACCCCTATAAAAGCAAACTCCAGTGCGAAAAAAATAGCCAACCCTACCTCGATGTTTAAAAACCTGGGCTTGTTTTCTAATTTTTCAGACCACGCCATTTGTGCACCGACATAAACGGCTAAAGGAATCACACAGAAAAAAATAACACTGCCTGTCAATTGTAAAATAATAGCACCAAGATAAAGCAAGGCAACTAAACGCTCTTTGGATGGAACGCTTCCTAACTCCTTTTTAAGTACCCCATGTTTGACTGCAGTATGGGTTATATAGACTGTGGACATGAACGCCAGTACATAAGGGTTACTGTAGTTTAGGCACAGTAGCAAACACCCAACCCTCAAACCAAAATCAAACCAACTGCTTTTCTTGGGGCTGCCCTTGACTTCTTCTTTGGCTGCATTAATGGCTCGTGAAGCCTCATTTAAAGCAAGCTGAAACCGTAACATGCGCTGATGCCCGTCTTGACCTCCATTGCACTCTTTTTGAATTAGCCAATTCTGCATAGCTGTTCTGGTTATTTTTTTTCTCAACCAAACTGACTGCAAGAAACCAACGACAGCATCTATGTCCTTGGCCAAGCTCCAAAGACCTCGCCAGAACATCTCTGTTGTCCAATGATGCCCGCTCCACTGCTCTGTGTAAAATGCTTTGCGACTTTCTCTAAATAAGGCCTCTGCCAGCTTGAAATCTTCTTTTGCCGTACTCGACCTAACCTCTCCTGCCTTCCTTACCGCTGATTTTAATTCTTGTATTTGACGATCTAGATCAACCACCATATGGGTTTTAGCAGTCATTTTACCTTCCTTGTGTATTTGCTCAATCACCAAAGAGCTTAACACACCACAACATTCTTTCAAGTCCTCTTTAAGGCATTCTATCAATAATAAGATACACTATTTTCTTAATCAACCCCCTTTCTTTTACTCTACCATAACAATCCACCTTACATGCGGAATATGTTTGAATACGCCAACGCTCATGCCAACCATAGGTTATTAGAACTTATTTCTTGCTTCCCCCTCCACTTCGTGATATAATATAACAAAAGCAAAAACTAACTGTTCTTATGCTAATATTTACCACTCAGACATCCTTGCTACTTTTGGGGTACGCCTCTTTTTACTTTGTGTGTGCTGTCACCCTTTCATTGATACTGATTAATGCGTTTCTTTATATTCGCTACCCCCTGAACTTAAATTGTGGCATTTTTAGCTCTAAGCTCTTTTTGCAGTTTGAATCTATGCTCAATCGCTTGATCGATGCTGCGACAGCAAACTCGATCACAGCACCCATAGCCATTTCCCTCTGCATATTCTCTACCACTTTTTCTAAAATATGTATTATGTTTTCTAACTTTTTTGGCCTTAACTTTCTAACACCCCATCCTTATCTTTCTCTTTTTACTCTGGACCTCTCCCTTTTTTCTAATGCAGAATTTTTTTCACAACTACAAAGTAGGGCTTCTTTCTGGGATCTTCTCCTGAAAAAGGGCCCCCGTATTTTTAGACTGTACTCTGACCAAAGAAAAGATAAGGTCCTATTTCTTTCCCTTTGTGTCAACCCGATTGTGAAGCGCCTGACACCTCTCTTCCATTCTAATATCCCCAATAACCAGTGTCTAGAGGCGCTTACCCCCATAACCAAGCACCTACTTGAATCTCTCTCTCAAGATGAAAAAAGCTGTCAGATACTTTCTCGACTATTAAGCCATGTTGCCTGTACCGACTCTGTCAAAGCGTGTTCAGAAAAGGACCTAAACAATGCCACCATAGCACTTGTTAAACACATCAATCTTGTACTGCTTTCCTTTGACCTTGATAAAAATCCTAAAACTCTAAAAGCCCTGACTGAATTCCTGATTCCTTTTCTGAACCCTGTACTCACATTACCATCTCAACTGCAAGACCTCTTTCCTTGCATTCTCCCTCTTCTTTCCTCACTTTCTAAAGATGAGCAAAGACGACAAAGCATAGCGGGTCTTGTCAGTCATTACGCCCGACAAAATTCTGCCCCCCCCTCAAAAAAGCCACAGATGGAGCAACCACCTAGAGACCTTTTGGAAGATGCCACACAAGCCCTCGTTAAAGTGTTTACCGACACACTTTTGCGTATCGACCTTCAGTTGGAAACCAATAGAAAATCAAAAAACACGCTTTGCTCTCTTCTCACTAACAGCCTTTTCTCTCCAAAGAAGAGCAGCTCCTCTAGGTCGCCCCACTTAACACACGATCAAACAAAGCAAGAGCAAGATGTCGCATACGTCATTTCACAAATTCAGCGACTTACCTCTGCCAGTACACTTCTTAACTTTTCAGGTCAATATGTGTTGACTTTTCTAAGAAACCTCCCCAGCGGACTATCTCAAATATACTCACCTAGCTGTTCTCGGACCCAACAATTGAAGCTGTTGATGACAAACCCGGCGCTTGGAAGCCCCGATCAAATCCAATCTGCTCTCAGCAGTCCTTCTTTTTGGTTGAAAATTCTTGATGACCCAAGCCTCATTGAAAAAACCATTTTATGGACCTCTAAGCTTCTTTTACGAGCATCAACTTGCCTCTCCTTAGATGACCTCCACCCAGCACGCTTTCTATTTCCCGACTCGCCTCTCCAAGACCTTACCGCTAGGCAACTTCATGACTTAATTGATCTTGCCATTAAATCCATCAGAAAAATAAAAAATGGCAGACAAATATTTTCAGAAGCAGCGGCAGCTTATTTCTCACACAACCCTGACCGTTTTTTTGCAAACAAAGCAAAATTGAGATGCCTATCTGTCCTGCTAATAAACACAATCAACGACCCTGAACTAAAGCAATCTCTCGCTTCTGATGAGTATTCAAGAATTTTACAAAAAATTCTACGTTTTTATATTTTGCAATCCTTGCAACCCTCGATAGGGGCACAACCATCTTCAGAAAAACTGCCACCGATAAAGCGCAGGGGCACGAGCTATCTGCCAACGCAAAAACTGCCCCGACAGTATGACACTTCTACACAATCTAGTATTAACTTTGTATCATTCTGACCGATACATTATTAAACAGCCAATCCCTAACTACCTGATTTCATTTTATCTAGGAACTCAACATTGGTTTTGCTTTTTCTCAGCCTATTGATTAAAAACTCCATAGCAACGGCATCATCCATGCTTTGCAAATACTTTCTTAACACCCATAACTTATTGACCTCTTCTGGTGTTAGTATTAGCTCCTCTCTACGCGTTCCTGATTTGTCAATATTAATGGCAGGGTATACCCTTTTTTGAGCCAGGAATCGGGACAGCTGAATTTCACTGTTTCCTGTCCCCTTAAACTCCTCATAAATAAAATCGTCCATTTTAGACCCAGTGTCTATGAGAGCAGTGCCAATGATTGTTAAACTGCCACCCTCCATCAACTTTCTAGCAGCTCCAAATAAACGCTTTGGACGCTGCAGCGCTGCAGAATCAACACCGCCTGTCAACACTTTGCCTGAAGAAGGTGTTATTGTATTATAAGCACGAGCTAACCTTGTAATTGAATCTAGCATGATCACAACGTCATGCTTGTGCTCTATCAAACGCTTGGCTCGCGATATTGTCATCTCAGCCACCTGAACGTGTCGAGCATGAGACTCGTCAAACGTACTCGCGATGACTTCTCCCTTGACCGTTCTTCTCATTTCAGTCACCTCTTCTGGCCGCTCATCAATCATCAAAACAATGAGTTTACACTCAGGGTTGTTGGTTGTGATGGAATGGGCCATGGTTTGCAGTAGCATTGTCTTTCCGGTCTTTGGAGGCGCAACAATAAGCAACCTCTGCCCCTTACCAACTGGGGACATCATGTCTATGACTCTTGCAGAAATGTCTGAAGTTGTCCCATTTCCAGTTTCTAACTTCAACCATTCCGAAGGAAACTCCGCCGTTAAATCTCTGAATAGAAGCTTGTGCTTGTTTCTGTTAGGCTCTTCATAATTTATCAGACTCGGCGCCACCAACGAAAAATACCGCTCTCCCTTTTCTGGGCAGCGAACCAACCCACTAACGGTATCTCCTGACTTCAACTGAAACTTTCTTATCAGATTAGGGGCAACGTAAAAATCATCAGCGCCAGATAAATAAGAACTGCTTGATGATCTCAGAAACCCGTAGCCATCTTGCATGATTTCTAAAACCCCGCCACCTTCAAGTGGCTTGCCTTGATGTGCAAGCTTTTTCATAATGGAAAAAACCAAATCTTGCCTCTGAGCACTTCTTGTTGCTTCGATCTCTAACTCTTTGGCATACTTGTGTAAAGACTGAACATTCAGCTCCTTGATTTCACAGGTATTGATTGGCTTATTTGTACTACTGGCATTGATTGCGTTCATAGATATCCTCGTGTTTATGTAAGTTTTGTTTTTTTAAGATGGCGTAGATTGTTAGTCTCTTTCTTGATCGGCAAAAGCAACTATCTTTTCCTTTGGGGCAAGCCCAACATGCGTTGCTTGGAGAACGCCTTCTTTAAATAGCAATAGTGTAGGCAAACCTTTCACTTGATATCGTTTGGCAAGCGACATCTCTTCATCAACATTGACTTTGCCAAGAAAGAGTCCTTCCACCTCATCCAAAACAGATTCTAGTATGGGGGTTAGCTGCTTACAAGGCCCACACCAAGGAGCCCAAAAATCAACCAAAATAAAACGCTTACTCTCAACGACCAGTTCATCAAAGTTGGATTCTGTTATATCGAAAACCTTGGACATTTGCTTTTCAAAGTGGAAATACGACTAAATGTTACCAAAATTAAAAGAACTTGGCAAGCAATTTTAGAACTTATAAGACAAAAACATCACTCTCCGGATTGCACATTCTTTAAAAGCTGCTCCAAATCCTTTTCTGATTCATACTGAATGTTCAACACCCCACCACCAGACTCCTTTGCCTTGATATTAACCTTGAGACCTGAAAACTGCTTAGCTATCTGATCAACGATTCCGGAAAGCCTTGGGGCTGGATCAATTTTAAACCGACCATTCTTCTTCTTGACATTACTTCCTATCAAGCTTCGCACTAACGCTTCTGCCTCTCGTACCGGCAACTGCTGATCCACTATTTTTTGTGCAACTTTTGCCTGCTCCTCCTCTGGCAGACTCAACAGACAGCGCGCATGCCCCATGTCAATCACACCCTGGATCAACATCACCTTAACCTCACTATCAAGCTGTAACAAGCGTATGACATTCGAAACTGCAGCACGACTTTTTCCGACTAAGCGCCCGACATCACTATGAGTCATCCCATACTTAGTTGCCAATGAATGCAAAGACTGTGCCAGCTCAACAACATTCAGATCTTGCCTTTGAATATTTTCAATGATTGCAAAAGCCAAACAAGCCTGGTCTGTAATCTCCTTAACAACCGCAGGGATCTTTGTCAGACCCGCCATTTGACTTGCACGCAAACGCCGCTCTCCTGCAATCAGCTCATAACAACCTTCGCCATTTTTTCTGATAACGACAGGCTGCAATAAACCTTGTGCTCTTATTGATTGTGATAGCTGCTCCAAGCTGGTTGCTGAAAAATGCTTGCGGGGCTGATAAGGGTTTGGCTTCACACTGGAAACATCGATCATAATTGACGTGACTTCCCCTTCCTCTCCAGACTCCACTCCCTCAGTATCAGCTGTTAACAAGTCCCGAATACCTAACTCGTCTAGCGGACTACTTCCCAGCGCCTTTCTCCTTACATCATGCATACTCTTCTTCACCCTCTATCATTGGAACTGCTCTTTTTTGTGAGCGCTTACACCGACGAATAATCTCTGCCGCAAATGCCAAATAACTTGCAGCCCCCTGGGACCTCTTGTCATAAGCAAGAATGGGCATCCCGTGACTTGGCGCCTCTGCCAGTCGAATATTCCGAGGGATCACTGTTTGGTAAACCTTATCAGGAAAGCTCTGCATCAACTGCTCAGACACTTGCCTAGTCAACAGATTTCGTCCATCATACATCGTTCTCAAAATCCCATGAACCTCTACTGAGACACTCAAAGTCTGTCGCAACGCATCAATTGTTTTCAATAGCTTGGCCAGCCCCTCCAGCGCATAATACTCGCACTGAACAGGTATCAAAACTTCATCTGCAGCAACCAAGGCGTTGATGGTTAGTATGTTCAATGTTGGCGGACAGTCAATAATGATATAGTGATAAATCTTCTCCACCTTTTTTAGTAACATCTTAACCTGCTTCTCTTTGTCTTTTTTGCCAACCAGTCCAACTTCTGCTGCTGTTAGCCTATGGTTACTGGGCAGCAGATGATACCCATAACTGGTTGACTGAATCGCCGCTTGTATTGTCGCCTGCCCCAACAACACATCTGACAAAGAACTGGCCCCCTTGTCAATAACCGCACCACTTCCCACTGTTGCATTGCACTGAGGATCAAGATCAACCAACAGAACATGATAGCGCATCGCTGATAGTGCCGCAGAAAGGTTTACTGCTGTGGTTGTTTTTCCAACTCCACCTTTCTGATTTGTGACTGCAAATACTGCCATTTTTAATCTCTGTTTAGACCGGGTTACTTATGATATTAAATGATTTTATAAAAAAGGTCTATAGCTTTTTTCACTTAACTTTGACAAGCACCAAGCCGTGAGCCTGGCCAAACCCAGCAACACGAACAGCTGACACTTTACTCTGTCCTGAATATTCGCCAAAACTCTTTTCTGTCTGAACACTGAATAAGGGAACCCCTCTCTTTCTCCATTGCGCCGTCATATCAACTTGCCCTAAAAGCTTAGCACTTCCTCGAGACACAACTGCTTCCACACGATCATCAAATGCCATTTCTGCAAAATCACCAGAGTAAATGGATACGTTTTCCAAACTCAAACCAGAGACCACACGCCTTAAAAAGCAGCTCTTTTTAGCTGACCTTTCAACCAGAACCCACGACTGACAAGGCCTTACAATTGCCAAGATAAGACCCGGAATGCCAGCCCCTGTCCCGAGATCCAATAAACACCGATGGCTTGACAACACATCACCCAAAGCCAAACTCGGCACGATCAGCGTTTGATAAATATCCTCCTCCGCCCTAATCGCTGTTAGATTGTGAACACGAGACCAACGCTGCAAAAGCGACACATACTCAATCAGCTTCTCCTCGGAATCACGACCACCCTCCTTTCCCTGTGGCAAAAAAACCTTCCAACTATCCACCATCTCCTCCCTCAGCATTTCCCATATACAACAACAAACAAAAAGCCACACCGGCAGAAACAGACTGACGATACACTGTAAAAAAAGGCCCCGGATCTAACAACTCTTTTTTGTTGTACTCAATGTAAACAAGCCCTCCAACTCTCAGGCACCTCTGTAAAACCAACCACCCAAGCAGCTCCTTAACCCCTACCTGACCAAAAGGAGGGTCAAAGAAAACCAGATCACACAATACCGAAACCGTTAGCCGACGAGGAAAGCCCCATTGACAAACCGATAAAGAATCAACACCCAACTCAATAGCACTCCGACCAACATCCTTGACAACTTGGGCCGAACGATCCAAACATAAAACTGACCCAGCCCCCTCAGACAAAGCCTCAAAACCTAAAATCCCGCTGCCACAAAAACAGTCCAAACACACCATATTGCTAATGACAGGGCGCAACCAATTGAATACCGTCTTCCTTACCGTTGCTTTTGTCGGTCTAACATCCGATGCAGAAAAGGAAACCCACCGACCACGTAGTGCTCCGCCATTAATTCTAACCCGCCCGGAACCTTGACTCTTATCCAAAACACAAAACCTGCAAAAAGTCCCTAAAAATACACCAATTCACAACAATAGTCAATAAGTTGCACTCTTAGCCACCCCCAAAGCTCTGCTTCTTTACTTTTTATCTTTAAACCACTTGTTGGAAAGCGGACAAACCGCTATAATCTATTGACTCAATACTGAAAAAGCCATATGATTTTCAACATTTTTAAAAAAAACCAACCCGAGAAAAACCCCCAAAAAAAAGAAGCGAGTAGGGGATCTGGGCTTTTTGACAGGTTAAAACAAGGTCTATCTAAGACCCGGACACACTTTCAATCGATGTTCTCCAAGCTTCTTGGCATCAAAAAAATAGACGACGACAACAGAAACCAGCTTTTACGCGCCCTTCTCTTGTGCGACATTGGACCACAAACTGCTGAATTTCTTATCTGCGAAGCAGAAGAACGCCTTCAAACAGGAAGCGCTGAAACTGCTCAAGAAGCAGTGAAGCAGGCACTAAGTGAAACACTATCACCCTCATCCACACCATGGACTCTGCCCAATGATAGACCCGTAGTGCTGTTATTTGTTGGCGTTAACGGGTCAGGAAAAACAACAACCATAGGCCGCATGTCACACATACTCTCTCAACAAGGACTCCGCGTCGGGATGGCAGCAGGCGACACGTTCAGAGCGGCAGCTATCGACCAAATCAAAGCGTGGGGAGACCGCACAAAAACACCTGTTATTGCACAAAAGCCGGGGGCTGATAGCGCATCTGTTCTATTTGAGGGCATACAGGCCGCAAAGACAAAGCCGTTTGATGTTCTTTTGGGCGACACCGCAGGACGCCTGCACAACAAAACAAACCTTATGCGCGAGCTCACAAAAGTCAAAAAGGTCATACAAAAACAAATCCCCGAAGCCCCACACGAAACCTGGCTGGTTATTGACGCAACCGTTGGCCAAAACGGACTAAAACAAGCACAAGAGTTCAAGAAGTCAACAGACGTTACTGGGGTCATACTAACAAAACTAGACGGCACCGCCAAAGGAGGCATTGTTTTCTCAATCTCTAGAGAACTGGGCCTGCCTGTTCGCTTTATTGGAGTAGGGGAACAGGCTTCTGACCTAATTCCATTTGATCGGGATAAATACATTGACGCACTTTTGACTGTTGAGAGCGAGTGACACATTGACTTCTTGTCTTTTTTAATGTACAATTCGCTTAGAAATAAGCGAGTTGAGACGATGAACCTTAAAAAAACACGTACAGACCAACCAGTAAACGCACCTGCCTCAATAACTCCTGAGGGAGACTGCATGGCTTTGGCCCCTGTGGGGAACCTGGAGGCCTACCTCAACTGGACTCAGACAATCCCAGTGTTGAGTAAAGAGGAAGAAAGTGCACTTGTTGATAGGCTGTTTAAGCAAGGAGATGTATCTGCAGCAAAAAAACTCATTCTCTCACACCTTCGTTTTGTTGTATTTGTCAGTCGTAGCTTTCTTGGCTACGGACTTTCCCATGAAGACCTCATACAGGAGGGAAACATTGGACTAATGAAAGCATTAAAGCGATTTGACCCCAATGTTGGCGTTAGGCTGGTAAGCTTTGCTGTCCACTGGATTCGCTCAGAAATGCAAGAGTTCATCTTGAAAAACTGGCGCATTGTAAAAAGGGTAACCACAAAAACCGCCAGAAAGCTTTTCTTCAAAAAGCAACAGGTTTCGCAATCAATGTCCCGAGAGGATATGACCTACTTGTCAAAGACCCTGAATGTTTCCATACAAGACATTAGAGACATGCAGGCCAAGCTATCGAGCGCTAATGATGTCTCTTTTGATCCAACAGAATCAGGAGACAGTACAACAGCCCCGTCCGCATACCTGTCAGCCCCAGAAAACACCTGTCTAGAAACGCAATATATTGCGCGGGCCACTCAAGAAGATAACCACCTAAAGCTTGAGTTTGCTCTAAGGTCTCTAGACTCAAGGCTTGCAGACATTGTCAGAAAGCGCTGGCTCAATGACAGCAAACTCACGCTGCATGAATTGGCTGCGGAATATGGCGTTTCCGCAGAGCGCGTAAGACAGCTTGAAAAAACAGCTATGGCAAGGCTAAAACAGGCCATTGCTGGACAATCATAAGGCCCCATCTCTTCAAGTACCTCTTCCCGTGCTATTTTGAGTTTTCTTCTTGATTATCACTTCTTGGTACGTTAGAATTTCCCTTAAGTATTTTGTTATGCTTTTTCAGGAAACACTTACAAGGACCAGATATGAACACAAACAGACTCGCACGTAGAACACGTCTCCTCTCACACTACAAAACCTTAGCCGTTTCTTTTTTAGCCCTAACCTCATTGCATTCGTATGCGGGAAGCTGGTTTTCCTCTGAGAAGAGTACAGTCAGCCCTGCGACCGAACAGCAGGTCAAAAGTGTGATTGAAAACAACCCTGAAATTGTGTACAACGCTCTAGTCAAATATCAAAAAAAACAAGTGGAAGCAAAAAAAGAATCTGTTCAAAAGTACCTGTCAACCAACGCGAGAAAGCTTTTCTATAGCGCAAATGACGGGGTTGTTGGCAACCCCCAAGGAAAAACCAGCTTGCTTATACTGAGTGACTACCGTTGTGGGTATTGCAGTAAGGCACGGGCAATCCTTGATGAGGTTATAAAAGAAAACGACGATCTACGTGTTGTTGTTAAGCAGCTTCCAATTCTCGGACCAGAGTCTAAATATGCGGCTAAAGCCGCCACCCTAGCACAGCAAAAAAACCTATTTACCACCTTTGACAGCAAGCTTTCTGCGTTAGAAAAGCCAATAACTGTAGAAAAAGTCAATACCGCCATGAGACAAAGCGGTCTTAAAGAGAAGGATATAACCGCGCAGAAAGACAACCTTGATGCGGTGATTAGAGAAACTTATGTTCATGCTCAAAACTTAGCGGTACAGGGTGCACCGGTACTCATTGTAGCGAATTCAAATCTAACGAAGGTTGAATTCATTGAAAACACCATGGATAAGAAAGCCATACAAGCAAAACTTAAGGAGATTTCCTGATACTTTATTTTAGGAAAACCAACGCTTGACTCATCAAGGAACCTTACTATGAAACAGAATTGGTTAAGACAGCCCACACCAGCTCAACAGGCGTATCGATTTTTATCTGTGTCTTTTTTGGCTTTTATTTCTGCTGTAGGCCTAGCCCAACAGGGTACTACAGACCCGGTCTTAACAGAGCAGGTGAAAAACGTTCTTGAAAAAAACCCAGAAATTGTATATGACGCCCTTGTTAGTTACCAAAAGCAACAAGAAGCGAAGAAAACGCAAGCCGTAGAAAAATATATGATCGACAATGCAAAAAGCCTGTTTTTTGATGAAGATGATGGTGTTTTAGGCAACCCAAAAGCAAAAACAACGCTGCTCATTATCAATGATTATGGCTGTGGCTATTGCAAAAAGTCACGTATGATTATTGACGAGATTGTAAAGGACAATAAAGACCTGCGCATTGTTATCAAGCAACTACCCGTTCTTGGCCCAGGCTCTGTATACGCAGCAAAGGCAGCAACACTGGCCCATAAAAAGAAGAGATTCACTGTTTTCGACAGCAAGTTGTCCAGCATGGAAAGGCCTATCACAGAAGCGAAGGTCAAAAAAGCAATGCAGCAAAGTGGTCTTGACCCAAAAGAGCTAGACGCACAAAAACAGTCCCTTGAAGCAGTCATCAACAACAACTATATTCATGCTCAAAAACTGATGATAAGAGGTACTCCTGCTCTAATTATATTCTCTCCACCAACCGGTCAAGCAGAGTTTATAGACAATGTCATAGACAAAAAAGCCATTGAAGTGAAAATTGAAGAATACCAAGATCGAACATCTTCATAAGTGACGCTCCAGAAGGGCTGCCCTGCCTTTTGACAGAGTAACTTGAATACGCCTCTTGAGAAAACGAAATGAGTCCTTCGCCTTTTTGAAGAGCTTCAACACAGCCCCCCCCCCTTTTTTAATGATCTAAATGTAGGTTGCCGTATAGCGCTTTAAAAACACCATTAATATGGAAATGGCTGCAGGCGTTACCCCACTGATTCGAGATGCAGACCCAATCGTCTGAGGTCGTGAGGACTTTAGCTTTTCTACGACCTCACTAGAGAGTCCTTTGACCTTGTCATAATCAAATGAATCTGGGATTTTTGTTTGCTCATTTTTTTGTTTTTTAGCAACCTCTTCTTTTTGTCTGATAATATACCCCTCGTATTTTAAATCAATGCAAATTTGACTCAGAGCAGGATGATGCATGTTCTCATCGCCGAGCAAAGGAGCAATCGCACTTGCCTCAACTTCTGGTCGCTTTAATAACTGTGCTAACTTTGCTGGCGCATTGAGAGCAATTGTCGTTTTTTGCGTAAATGCATTTGCCAAATCTGTTCCAGGAACAATACTTTTTTGAGAAAGAAGCGTTTGATATGCTGTCATTTTTTCTTTTTTTACACGCCACATTTTCTGCCGGATGTCACAAAGCATTCCAAGCTCAACTGCTTTATCACTTAACCTCGAGTCCGCATTGTCCTCTCTGAGCAGTAAGCGATGCTCTGCTCTGCTTGTAAACATACGATACGGCTCAGAGGTTCCTAGCTTTACCAAATCGTCAACCAAAACACCAATATAAGACTCGGATCGCTTGGGGCACCATGTGGCTTTTCCCTGGACCATCAGCGCCGCGTTGATCCCAGCTAACAGTCCTTGTGCGGCAGCTTCCTCGTACCCAGTTGTTCCGTTGATTTGTCCCGCAAAAAACAGACGGTTAATATGTCGGCTTTCTAAATGTGTTTTTAAGTCTCGAGGATCAAAGTAATCATACTCAATGGCATAGCCTGGCCGTGTGATATGTGCATTCTCAAAACCAGGTATCGTTTTTAACATTTCTTTTTGTATATGGTAGGGTAGGCTTGTCGAGATGCCGTTAGGGTAGATCTCATTGACGCCTATGCCTTCTGGTTCAATAAATATCTGATGGCGGTTTTGATGTGAAAACCGATGAACCTTATCTTCAACAGATGGGCAATAACGTGGCCCTGACCCAGTGATATTACCACTGAAGATGGCAGACTGATCCATTGCGCTGCGAATGATCTCATGTGTTTTTTCGTTGGTGTATGTTAAAAAACAGTCCAAGCTCTCCACAGCTGGAGGAGTCATCCAAAAATCAAAGGGCTCGGTATCTGAGCATGACGGCTGGGCCTCAAGACCGGTGAAATTGATGGTCTTTCTGTCGATTCTTGGCGGAGTTCCAGTTTTTAACCGACCAAACCGAAACTTATCATGGCCTCTTAGATAATCAGATAAAGAGATAGAAGCACTGTCTCCGGCTCTGCCTGCTACTTGACTGGTTTTACCGATGTGGATCTTACCTGATAAAAAAGTGCCCGTTGTCAAGATAACGCAGTCAGCACGCAGCTCTAATCCCATTTCGGTCTTTAACCCCACCACACGGTTATTTTCAATGATTAAATCACTCACCGGCTGCTGAAACAGGGATAAAGAGTCATATGCCTCTAACTGTGAACGAATAGAAGCTTTGTATAAGTTTCGGCAAGCCTGCGTTCTTGTTGCTCGCACAGCCGCCCCCTTGCTTGCATTTAAAGTTCGCTTGTGTATGGCTGCGCAATCAGCCGCTATTGGCATAATGCCTCCCATAGCACTGATCTCTTTAACCAAATGCCCCTTGCCAATGCCCCCGATTGCAGGATTACAAGACATTTGCCCAATCGTATCTAGATTATGAGTGACCAACAAAGTGCGCACTCCCATTCGGCTTGCTGCTGCCGCTGCCTCACACCCTGCATGGCCAGCACCAACAACAATGACTCCATAATGCTCATTTGCCATAAAAAAGCCCAAAAAACAAAAGGGTATTTTATTACATGTTGCTGTGTTTGTCAATACAATGACAGTATGTCCGCTCTCAAATGGATATCATACCACCCGAATACACCCTCTTTATACGCAATACATGCCCCCTGCCTCCCCCAATCTATTGACCACCTTGCGATACTGTGTTACAATATATAAAAAAGGAGATACTAATGAAAACATCGATAGAGAATAAAAAAGACCAACGTGTATTAGCGTTCACTGAGGGAGGTAACAAGCCCCATAGTCATTGTAGGAGTGACCTGCGTGGTATTAAAGTTGATATTCCTGGCCAGGGCATATCAGGATTAGTTAGTAGAGTCAAAGAGCACAACGAACTTCATGAAAAAGGTGAACTCGCTGCAGCACAACAGGTTATAGATCGCGCGGTGAACCCTTCTGTGGTCAAATCAGCTATCGTCATAGAGCGATCAATGATTGTTGCCGGTAAAGTTGGGGCTCGCGCGTGGGCCCGTGCCAAAGAACTACTAGCAAATTGGAGAGAGCAAGAACCACTTTTTGTAAGAGAAGAAAGCGCTGACGAAGTGGGCTCGTGCGAATTAAGGTCGCAGTCACCCGACAGAAGGGGCGTATCGTTTCTTAGCAGGTTTTTCAGGAATATTTTTAGTAGAAAAGAGGCGGAAGATAACAGTGACAACCCCTTTGCTAATCTATCTCAGGCTCGTAAACGTGACTTTGAGCCTGATTCCGAGTCTGAGCTAGGGCCTGGTTTGGTATCGGTATAATAAATAGGGACTACGGCGAGGATAAACAGGCGGCCAAAGGTTCGAATGGTTCATTTTTGGGCCCCGGGTAGATCTCAA
The DNA here is from genome assembly GCA_036121365.1 of Pseudomonadota bacterium. Lineage (GTDB taxonomy): Bacteria > Pseudomonadota > Gammaproteobacteria > Comchoanobacterales > Comchoanobacteraceae > UBA7916. The sequence goes on from JAZAFR010000007.1 coordinate 47,790, forward strand.
TAGAGCCGCTCACAATGAAATCACTACAGTGTCCAATACTCTGTGATTAAAAGGGAGTATAGAGTTGAATAACAAAAAGCACTCTCCAGAATCAACCGAGCTCAGCTCTTTGCCTCTGTTTTTTCTTTGATGGCAGCCCCTTTACTCTTGGTGGGCGCGTCTCACCTAGATCTACAGTCAGAATACCCAATGTCCCCTTTTAGCTAAGGGAGCGGAGGGGGGCCTTTGTCACAGAGGCTTGTTTATTTTTCAGGGCTGATTTTATTTGGGTTAGGTCTGCATGTTCTCTGGCAATGCTGTATATCTGGTTGACCAATGCAAACTGATATTTTTTATTATGGGATAAAAAAGCCTTCATTCTTGCAGCTGTGTCTGTAGTTCCATTTGTTGCAAGCACGTGGTTTTTCAGTGTTAACCCCAGAATAGAAGCAAACACATTTTTCATTCGCTCGCGAAAGGGCAAGTCAATACAGAGAACAACCTTTATGTCATCAGGCAGTCCTTTCTCCGTCATCCAGTCTGCAGTGGCTGCAGCATTGTCGCGGGTGGTTGCTCTATCCAGTTGCTTCTGTCCCTCAGGGTAAAGCTCTTTATGGATTTTACTTTCAATTAGCGACACAACCATTTTGTTACCTAGATCCTTTGAGAAACGACCGAACCCTGTTTGAGAGATGTCTTTTTCAGTGAAAACTCCTGACTCTGAAATTTCTTTGTATATCTTTTGGTTATTGTCTCTTTGTCCTTCATCATTACTCAGATCGGCAACTTTTTCAGGGAACTTTTTTCGAATTTCTTCGTACAGTTCTGGGTAGGTGTTTTGCGCACCTAGAATCATTGCAATCTCGTCAGGATAGAGACTCCTGACGCCGGGAAGAAAAATCACGCCTTCAACCTCTGCTTTTTTTGTATTTGCTGCCTTTATCACTTCTCGAGCGATATTATTTCTCACACTGTCTCGCATCAAGTGTCCACCAGGAACCACTAACAGTAGCCGGTCACCCTGGGATAAACTTGACTTTGAGTGGTCTGGAAAAAGATCATCAGCATCCCTAAAAGCTTTGTTGATGAACGAGATGTAAGCCTTAGGGTTATCTGCGATTAATGCTTTTAACATCTCCGGACCGGAGGTGTGTGCAACGGTTTCAACAGCGCCGCGGTCACAATATGGACGCAAAGTATCGACAAACATGTCCTCTCTGTCTTTCTTCGTTTGTCCATGTATGTGACTGGGAAACTCGCTCGGAAATAGTTTTTGTAGAAGTTCTACCAACGCGTGAAGTGATTCTTTTTGATTCTGTGCCAGTTGGTAGCCATTTATTACGTCTGCTATCGGCACTGTTTCGTTAGGCGGTATTGAGTCTGCCGAAGTCGCCCTCTGGTCACTTGCGATGGATACAGTAGGCGGGAAAAGAGAAAGAAACATGGCAAATATGCTTGCAGATAATCGAGTAAGAAAAGTTAATACTCCGCCTCTTTGTCCTTGTTGTCTCGTCATTTAAGTGCCTCCTTTGTCTCTATTTATACCTCTTGCAGCCTCTAAGTCTTCTATCTCTATTTATACCTCTGCGGCTATGTGTGCTCGTGCAGCCTCTAAGTCTTCTTGTGTATTGACCTCCAGTGCTAGCGAACTGACCAGCATAGCGCCAATTTTATATCCCATGGTTAAGAAGCGAATCTGCTCTAAACTTTCTTGTCTCTCTAAGGGATGGGGGGGGGTTTTAGCAAACGCGGCAAGAGCCTCTCTCTTATATGAATAAACCCCTAGGTGATGGTGGCCGTACGGCATAGAGGCACGACAAAACCAGTGGCAACGCAGCACCCCATCTTTGCCCGTTGCAGACATAATCGCTTTGACAGAATTTGGGTTTTTCTGCTTTTCTTCCGGCATACAAGCGATCAGTGTGCCGACATCAAACCCGCTCTCTAAGGGTTTTAATACTCTTGGGATTTCAGCAGGGTCGATAAACGGCAAGTCCCCCTGAACATTTACAATATACTCAATACTTTTTGGCAAGCTTTCTAGAGCCTCAGCCACCCTGTCACTGCCTGTCTCACAGCTAGGGCTTGTCATGATGGCTCTACCCCCAAACCCTCTCACCGTCTCTGCGATTTCATCGTGGTCTGTTGCCACATAGACAGCAGCACCTGGCACCAATACCGCACGGCGCCAAACTTGCTCAACCAAACTCATCCCTCCTATGGGCAGCAATGCTTTTGCCCTCAACCGAGAGCTTCCGTAGCGAGCAGGGATGATGATGGCCGCGTTTTTCATGTGTGCTTATTCCGTGTTCTTTAGGCTATCTTAACATGTTTTTACGAATGTCTGCAAGGCCAAATCATGTGCGGATGTGTAATACACCTACTTACCAAGACAAAAAGTGCCAAAGATAGAGGATAACAAATCCTCACTGTGATACTCTCCGGTAATTACGGAAAGGTGCTCCTGGGCGTATCGCAAGTCCTCAGCAGCCAAATCTAGCTGTCCTTGTGAGCAAGACATGGCGTTAATCAAATGCGCCTGGAACTCCTCCAATGCGCGCAGATGCCTCTCCCGTGCGGAAAAGTCACTCTGAACCCAGTCGCCTTGTAGTTTGACTGTTTGATCAAGCAGTGCTGTAATATTCCTTCCTGCCTTTGCTGAGATGGCACAATCGACATGCTTTTTGTCTAAATCTGCAGCACCCTCTAATAAATCAACTTTATTGGCCACCCACATGACATCTTTGTGTCTGTGCTCAGGAACCAATCCAAAAAAATCTGCTTTTTTTTCTTTTATTACCTGGTTAGCGTCTACTAACAACCAAATCACATCTGCCCGGTCTATCGCCTCATATGCCTTTTTCACACCAATGGCCTCAACAGGATCATCGCTCTGTCTGAGGCCTGCTGTATCAATGATTTCAAGTACACTGCCCTTATGGGTGATGCTGGCTTTTAATATATCTCTTGTTGTTCCAGGGACATCTGTGACAATGGCACTGTCCTTTTGAGTTAACTCGTTGAGCAAGGAAGACTTCCCTGCATTGGGGCGCCCGACGATCACCACCCGCAGACCGGAGGCGGTGTGTATCGCACGTTTTACTTTTTCAATTAATGATTTACTGTCTTCACTTAAGCGCTTCTGCGCCTTTATCAACAAATCCCAACTGGATGAGTCAATGTCCTGCTCAGAAAAATCAATACTTGCCTCTAGCTGTGTGCGAATGGCAATGAGCGCATTCTGCAACACTCTAACCTTGTCTGAAAACACCCCGTTTAAACTAGAGAGTGCTGCAACTGCCTGAGCTTTTGACTGTGAATCGATCAAGTCCGCTATGCTTTCTGCCTGAGCCAAGTCCATTTTTCCATTCAAAAATGCCCGTTCGCTGAACTGGCCAGGCCTAGCATATATAGCGCCAGAGGCTAGACAGGCAGCAATTACCTGCTCAACAATATACGGGCTGCCATGAGTATGAAACTCGACCAAGTCCTCTCCTGTAAAGGAGCGAGGGGACTGAAAGAAAATGCATACACACTGATCAACAGCATCGCCATCATGGCCAAACAACTTTCGATAAACAGCCTTGTTTGGAGTTGGAACTGGTTTTTGTGTCAACGCTTGGCATACATTCGCAGCCTTGGGACCAGAAACTCGAACGATACTGATCCCTGCCCGAACAACACCTGTGGCACAGGCAACAATGGTTTCACTGCTTTTGTCTACACCCATGAGCTTACTTGTAGTGACGCATGACAAACCACTGCTGAACGGCACTCAATGCATTGTTCGTTACCCAGTACACCAACAAGCCAGAGGGCATCTTAGCCATCATAATACTCATGGCAAATGGCATGAACAACATTGCATTGGCTTGGCTTTTATCCTGCTGAGGTGACGGTTGTAGCTTTTGCATCAACAGCATGCTCAAACAAAATAATATGGGCAGAATAAAGAAGGGGTCACTACCAGACAAATCTGGCAACCATAAAAAAGGCTCAAACCGTAGTTTGACACTCTCAATCAGCACATAGTACAGCGCAATGAAAAAAGGCATTTGTAACAATGTTGGCAAGCACCCTGAAATGGGGTTGATTGACTCTTTTCGATATACGTCCATCAGCTCTTGGCTGCGTTTTTGCGCATCGTCTTTATACTTTTCATTGATGGCTTCTATTTTTGGTTGTAGCTTCTTTTGCTTAGCCATGGCCTTATAACTAGACTCACTTAGCTTGTAAAAAGCCAGCTTGACCACACACACCAACATGATGATAGACAGCCCCCAACTATGTAGGTAATGCTGTATAAAAACTAGCGACTGGAAAAGCAAATCTGAAATAAACCATAACCAGCCGTAATCGACTGTCAACTCGAGCCCTTTGGCCAATAGAGACAACCTTTTAGCCTCTTCTGGCCCCACGTAAAAGCGACTCTCAGCCTCCGTTTTCTCCCCTGGTGCCAATGTGACCTTTTGTCCGACTGTGGCAAAATTAAACAAGCTCCTGTAGGTCTCGTCATCTTGGTCAGAGACGCCTTTTTGCCAGGTTGCCGTAACCGTGTGAGGAGAGTCCGATTGAGGAATCATTGCACTGATAAAGTACCGTTGCTGCATTGCCACCCAGCCAGAACCATCAATGGATGTGCGTAAAGGACTTTTCTCAACACTATGAAATGGCAGCTTCACATAAGGTTTACTGTCAGAGTAGTACGCAGGGCCAGTATAGGTACTGAATGTAAACCACCCGGCTTTAGGCGCATCCATATCAATCGGGATATCCTTAGCGTTGACAGAAGAATCCGTGTCATGTCGAAATATAAAACGATTGTAATGCGCTCCAGTCCAGCTGCCACGTCCTTTGTTCTCAACAGCAGACGTGATGCTGAAATCATAAGCCCCTCGTTGAAACCTAAAGGTTTTTGTATATGTTTTACCAAAGGAGTCTTCCGCTTGTAACTTTACGGTAAGCTCATCCATTCCATCTGGCAAGGAGTAACTCTTCTTCGCGCTCTTATACGTTAGGTCAGCATCTCCTGACATGCCTGTCTGCCCTATGTACAAATGTTTAGGGTCGTTGCTGAGCATGCTAAAAGGTTTAGGGTCGTGTAGGCTTTGCTTGAAATCATGCAAAGAAACTCCTGTGACCGCGCCCCCATGTAAACTGATGCTTACGGTGGCTTTGTCAGTAGACACTGTGACAGAGTCATCGTTATGGAAGCCTTTTATTTTCCCCAAACCTCCCAGCTTTTGAGACTCTTCAGCTTTCATCCCACCTATGGCGCTCCTGCTTTCTCGCATCCAGGCCTGCTGCAACATAACCAGCAAAAATGCCAGCAGCGGTACTAAATAAACTGTCTTTGTGGTCTTCATATGTTCTTTCCTTTTTTAGTGGTTGGGATAGTCTACCCCCCCTTTACAGAAGGGATTACAAAAAATGAGACGTCGTAGTATTTTTATCATTGCCCTATGTAGCGGAAACAGATCTAAACACAACAACGCATACTCTGAGCATGTTGGCTCATACTTACAGCAGCAAGGAATCCAAGGGCGCACGACTGCGCGATAGAAATGGACACTCTTGATCAGACAGAATTTAATTGATTTAGAAATGATGACCATGCTCTTCTTATTACCAAACTTCTGTTTTCCTTTGCGATTCTGGACAACCCCGGCTGGGCCAATACAAAAAGATCCAGCTGAGAAGTGTAGCTTCTGTCCCCTTGGGCTAGGGCGCGGTTTTTTCTCTTGAAGGAGTTCCTCTCGACAGCCAGTTTCAATACCCGCTTTGGACATGCAATAGCAATCCGACCCTCAGGGTTTTCTTGCCAATAAAATGTTGCTATGTTTTTATGAGTGTATCTGTTTCCGCCTGCCAATAAGACCTTGATATCTTTTTGTTGCGTTAGCGTGTTTTTAGGCAAAGCAATCTCTCTATGGTTAACCGTTTTTACGAGACACTGATAGACCGACGGCCTTTTGCTCTACGTCGATTGAGCGTATCCCTACCATTGGAGGTGCTCATTCTTTTTCTAAATCCGTGAGTGGTCTTTCTAGACTTGTTGCTGGGTTTTTGAAAAGTTGACATGCGATACCTTTTTGTAAAATTATGCCAATGATACTTCTTTTTGTTGACAAAGTCAATACTTTTGCTTTAAAGATGGCTGGGCAGATCTATTCTCTGCTTTTTGTATACTTAGATCATAATATATATGTTTTTGTTTATTCTTTGTGCGTTGTGTCCCTATATAATATATATAATAAATAATAATAGTATGTAGGGGCATGTATTAGTTGAAAAGAAGTTTCAAGGTGTTGAATATTTGTTTCTTATTGTCTTTTGGGGATGTGGGTAAGTCTGTGGGGATATGGATGGTTTTGTGTGGGTTGTTTCTATTTTCTTTTTATCCTGATCTTCTCCCTAGTTTTGTCCACAGAATTATTCACATTACGTGGAATATCCCTCCTCTGTGGATAACTTTGTTGATAAGGGTTTTAAAGTTTTTTCTGAATGATCGCAACATAACCTCCGGTATGGCTACTGGATGGAATGAATGTTTTTTGCCCATTTTGTATTCTTTTGTCTTTTGTGTACATTTGTGCTTCGGCTTGTGTCTGTAAAAAGAGAGAGATGGTTTGTTCATTTTCTTCGGGAAGTATGGAGCAACTGCTGTAGAGCAAAAAGCCATCATTTCGTAGAAGAGGCCATAAGGCCTGGAGTAGTGCTTGCTGAGTTTTTGCTAGCCTTTGGATGTTCTTTTCGTTTTGATTTATTTTAACCTCAGGGTGTTTTTGGATGAGACCTGTGGCAGAACAGGGCGTATCACATAATATGGCATCAAATAACTCTCCATCCCACCATTTTTCTGGTTGCAGCGCGTCTTGGTGTTGTATTTCTGCCTGAGGGAATGGTCGCAGGTTTTCTTTGAGCCGTGATATTTTGGATTTTTGTTTGTCAATGGCCAACAGTGTTATGTTTGGTTGCTTCAGTAGTAGTGCTGCAGATTTTCCCCCTGGTGCGGCACAGGCATCGAGCACCCTTGCTCTTTCTGGAAGTTGAGGTAAAAGAGTGGGGATGTATTGATGAATGCTGTCCTGTATGTACACCTGCTGCTCTGTTAGTCCCGGAAGACTGAGAGGGGATTGGGTTTCTATATGTAAGGCCGTGTCTGCTAGGTTGCAGGCTTCAGACTTCTCTTGAAGTACTTTTTGATACGCTTTTACGCTGGTCTTTCTTGTGTCTACTCGCACGGTTATGTGGTTTGGTGTTTTTGCGAAAGCCTCTTGTATTTGAGCCCAATTTTCCTCGGAGTAGGCTGCTTTTAATTTCTTAATGAGCCAGTCTGGGAGGTTTGTTTGAGGGGCTGGCGGGTATTTGATGCTTTTTTTTAACACTGCATATACTAAAGGCTTTGCCCATGATCTATTGATTTGTTCAGTCACGTTCGCCGCCTGATAAATCAGTTCACTTTTTTTTCCCTTGTTCATGATATGGCACTGATATAGGCCGCTGAGGAGGAGGAACCCCAGCTTTCGATCTTTGGGTTTGAATTTGACTTGTTGATTGGCCCAGTTTGTCAATGTTTCAATGTGTCGGATTACCCCAGAGACGATGGCTCGTAGGCGGCTTTTTTCCACGGGCTGTTTCGTGCTGTTGACTGCTTGGGAAATGTGCTCTCCCTGTGTGATGATTTTTTCAAGGGCTTCAATGCTTGCAAGGTAGTGCAGGGCATAGCTGTTTGCATTACTGTTCAATGAGTTTCCTTGTTTTTTTTTCTTATGTATTGTATAATAATATCTTTTTTATATCAAGGAGAGGGATCTATGGCCATTCTTTCTATTGTTCAGCATCCGGACCCTCGTTTGTCTGTTCCCGGCAAAAAAGTTGAAAAAATAACAGACGAGATTAGAAAAATCGTAGAAGATATGTTTGAGACCCATTACGCTCAAAATAATTGTGCTGCACTGGCTGCCACCCAGTTGGGCTTGCCCTGGTGTATCACTGTGATTGACTTTTCTGAGAAGAAGGATCAGCCGCTATGCTTGATTAACCCAGAGGTTATTTCTGGTGAAGGTGAGACTCTTTTGCCTGAGGGCTGCATGTCTATTTGTGGCGTATATGAGAAGGTTGCTCGTTTTGAAAAGGTGACTGTTAGGGCTATGGACTTGAATGGACATGTTAAAGAATACGTTGAAGACGGTTTTATGGCCAAGTGTATGCAGCATGAAATTGATCACTTAAACGGTGTGTTATTTATTGATCGACTATCGCCTCTCAAGAAAAAAATAGTCAACCGTCGCTTTGGGGTCAAGCGTAAAAAAGGGGGATGATGAATGAATAAGCTTCGTGTGGCCTTTGCTGGAACGCCCCCTTTTGCTGTGAGTCCTTTGAAGACGATTTTACAGTCAGTACATGAAGTTCCTCTTGTTTTCACGCAACCAGATAGGCCGTCGGGGCGTGGACAAAAGTTAACCCCTTCGCCTGTAAAAGAATGTGCACTGGAGAATAATATTCCTGTCTTTCAGCCAGATCGACTAGGAGACAATGATGCAATGTTGATGCGCCGAGAGAATATTGATGTGATGATTGTTGCCGCCTTTGGCCAGATTGTTCCCCGTGCTATTCTTGAGGCTCCTCGGTTAGGGTGTGTTAATATACATGCATCGATATTGCCTCGGTGGAGAGGAGCCTCTCCTATTGTGCAGTCTATACTTTCAGGTGATAAAGACAGTGGCGTCAGTTTGATGAAGATGGATGAGGGCTTGGATACAGGCAGTGTCTTTATGACAAAGAAAGTTCCTATCGGTCAGATGACACAGGGTATGTTGGAGAATGCGATTTCTCAGGCTGGATCTGATTGCCTAAAAGAGGCTTTAACTGACCTTGAAGCCTGGCTTTCTAAAGCCCAACCCCAGCCCGAAGACGGCATCACCTATGCGCCAAAAGTCAAGAAGGCGCAGGCTCAAGTGAACTGGTCTCAATCCGGAGATGTTGTTTGTTGTCATGTGCGTGCATACAACCCCGCCCCTATGGCGTTTACTTTTTTAGATGACCTTCGGTGTCGAATCATAGCGGTACAACACTTTTCAGAGGATATTTTGACAAGTCCCAAACAGGCGGGTTCTGTCTTGGACGTGACCTCTGCTGGTATTCTTGTAGCTTGTGGGCAAGGCGGTGTCCTTATTGAGCAAATACAGCTGCCTGGTAAGGCTGTTCTTTGTGTGGGAGAGCACCTTCGTTTATGCCGTGACTTGTTTTTGGGGAAACGGTTTGCTTCTAAGGCTTGCTGAGAATGTGAATTACTTTGCTGATTGCCTTTGGTTTGACAGGGGCGCTTTTTAACTGTTTGATGACGCTGACTCTGGGGGCCATGATTACTTTTCGTGTTTCTGTTTGTCTGTGAATGGGGGCTTGCATTACCAGTAGCATCGCAGTAATGCCTAGGGGAATCATTAATAGGTTAATGTTTCTCTTTTTTTCTTGGACGCTGGTGTTGGTCGGTGCTGCGCTTTGTCCCTGCAGGTACTGAGGCAGCGACTGTGAGGCCTCTTCGTTTATTTTATAGATGTTTCCTTGTGTTTTTTGAAACAAGACGTCAATGTATTCTTTGGATAGTTTTTGCTGTTTGTTTCGGGGGGGCTTTTGTTGTAACTTGATGTGCAGGTATTTTTCAGTTTCTTCTCGAGTGAGGTTTTTTAACTGAATGGTTTGTGTTTTAATCTGAGGGTCTCCTGATAGGTCTGGGAGAGCGTTTGTGTTGTTGCAGCAAAGGACAAACTGAATTTGACTTCCGTTTGGTTGTATGTGCGAGAGTTTCTTTATTAGGGATATGGTTTCTTTTGGGGTGTTTTGTGCCTTGTCTATCAGCACTCTTACTTGACTGTTTTTTGCAGCTAATGCTTTGAGTAGGCTGATGCAATCTTCAGCTGATGGTTCTCTTCCTACTCTGGCATCTTTCCTATTGTTTTCAAAAATGGCTTTGATTAAGTTTTGCGGACTCAGTCCTCTGGTTGCTTTTATTAGCCTGTTTTTATAGGTTGTTCTGATTTTTTTGATGGACTTTAAGCAGGTACTTTTTCCACTGCCGGCTTCCCCGGTGAGTGTCGTGATGCATGTTTCGCTGGTGTCTAGAGTGCAAAGCTTGTTGAGTGTGTGAATGAGTGCTTGAGATTTGAAAAAAAACTGGTTGTGGTTTTTTCGGTTGCTAAAAGGCGGAGTGTCGTAACCCAATGAGTACCAGGTTGTTTGATCGGCAAATGCCGCGTCTGTTTTGGCCATGACATGCCCTTTAACAATATATTTTCATATTATCAATATTGTTACACGGTTGTCAGATCTTTTTTCTGATCTGCTTATGGGATATGTCTCATATGGCTGTCGTCTTTTCTTTCTTTTTGATGTGGGTTGTTGCCTTGTTTGTTTTTCTTGCTATTTTTCCTGGATTCTGGTAGATTGGCTTTAACTGTTAAGTCTATTGTATTTTTTGATGTTTTCTGATGACCTTATTGAAAAACAAGGTGTTGGTGCCTTTGCCGAGAAGTCCTATTTGGACTACTCCATGTATGTTGTTCTGGATAGGGCGCTCCCCTCTGTTGCAGATGGACTAAAGCCCGTGCAACGGAGAATTGCCTATTCAATGTACTTGCTAAAACTAGACTGGCAAGCAAAGCATAAAAAGTCATCAAGGACGGTTGGTTATGTGTTGGGCTCGTTTCACCCCCATGGAGAGCTGGCTTGTTATGAGGCAATGGTGTTAATGGCCCAGGCTTTTAGTTATCGATACCCTTTGATAGACGGACAAGGAAACTGGGGGTCTGTTGATGATCCAAAATCTTTTGCGGCCAGTCGATATACTGAGGCTAAACTAACAAAGTATGCCACGACTTTGCTGTCCGAGGTCCACCTTGGAACAGTTGATTGGAAGTTGAATTTCGATGGTACGACCAAAGAACCCTGTCATTTACCTGCGCAGCTGCCCAATGTCCTTTTGAACGGTGGAATGGGGATTGCAGTTGGCATGACCACAGATATTCCTCCGCACAATAACACAGAGGTTGGGCTTTGTTGTATCCACTTGTTGGAAAACCCTGGTGCGACAGAAGACTCAATTTTTGATATCATTCAGGGGCCTGACTATCCTGGCGGAGCTGAGTGTAATACCACTAAGTCCGAAATCATCAATGTGTATAAACAGGGGCAAGGTTCTTTCCTCCTGCGTGCTACATACATAAAGGAAGGTTCCCAAACTGTTGTTATCAATGCTTTGCCTTATCGTGTATCTCCCAGTAAAATACTCGAACAAATTGCAGAGCAAATGCATAAAAAGCAATTGCCTATGGTTGTTGACCTTAGGGATGAGTCTGACTATGAGACGCCAATTCGTATTGTTTTGAGTTTGAAGAGCGCTCGAGTTGATGTAGATTCTTTGATGGGGCATTTGTTTTCTGTTACTGATTTAGAAAAGTCGGATAAAGTTTCCCTAAATGTGATTGACTTAGATAGATCTCCTCGAGTGTTGTCGCTGTTTTCTATTTTGAAGCAGTGGATTGTTTTTCGAAAAGGCGTAGTTACAAAAAGAACACGTACTCGCCTTGATAAGGTTGAGGCCCGTTTGCATGTTCTTGCTGGTCTTCTATTGATTTTTGATTTTATTGATGAGGTCATTTCTATCATAAGGACCAGCGATGATCCAAAGTTGGCATTGCTTGAGCGGTTTAAACTGACAGAGTCTCAGGTTGAGTCTATTTTAGAAATCAAACTGCGTATGTTGGCCAAGCTTGCTGAGCAAGCATTAATTGATGAAAGGGATCGCTTACTTAAGGAAAAGTCTGGTCTCTCAGATATTCTAAATGAGCCAGGCGTTCTTGAAAAAACAATGGTTGCAGAAATTAAAGACTGTCTAGATAAGTTTGGAGAAGAGAGGCGAACTCAGCTAATTACAAGAGAAAAGTCATCCCGTTTTGACTTGACGGTGCCTGCAAAATCTGCAGAGGACGTCACTGTCGTTTTGTCTAAGCATGGTTGGGTTCGTTCAGGGAAAGGACACGGGTTTTCTCAAGAGTCGCTAAGTTTTAGAACTGGGGATAAGCTTGGTTTCTTTTTACAGGGACGTTCTGATCAGTTTTTGTGCTTTTTTTGTGAGTCGGGTCGTGTTTTGTCTTTAAAAGCAGAAAACTTGCCGTCAATGCGTGCTCAGGGTGAGCCAATTACAAAGTATATTGATAATGGAGGTAGTCAGGTTTCATCTGTTTGGCTTGGGAAAGCTGAGGATAACCTTTTGATTGTCACGGCGGCAGGGTATGGTTTTATCGTTAACTGTGCAGAATGTATTTCTAAAAATAAAGCAGGAAAAGCGTTGGTTAGCTTTATGAAAAAAGACTCTTTGCTGCCAGTCCTTGAAGTGACCGGGAAGCGTTATGTTGCGTTGGCAACTCAAGAGGGGCGATTGTGTATTGTTGCCTTGAAAGATCTTCCTGTTTTGAAAAAAGGCAAAGGGGTACGCTTGTGCCATATTTTGCCGCAATCTTTCGCTAGTGGTAAAGATGCATGCTTGTTTTCCGCGGTTTTTTCAGATGAAGACAGTTTGGTTATTCAAAGTGGCCGGCGCAGTTTTACCTTGAAGCCAGACCTTTGGTCTGGGTATGTGATTGCCAGAGCAAAGCGTGGTAAGTTTATTCCTCAAGGTTTTAGGAAAGTCAGTGCCTTAGAAGTGGTTGAGAAGCGCAAAAAAGTTGCGGAGGAATGTGATGTTGATTGACTCACATTGTCATTTGAACTACTTGAATGTGAAAGAAGGGCGTGATGTTAAAACTGTGTTGGACTTTGCTATGCAGCAAGGGGTTTCTCACTGTATTTGTATCGGTGTTGAATTGGATCGTTTCCCTGAAGTACTTGCCATTGGGCGTAAGTTTGATAATGTGAAAGTGTCTGCGGGCGTTCACCCTTGTGCTGTTTCTTCTTTGCCTGTAGAAGCTGCAATGATTCAGCTGACCGACTTTTTGACTGACCCAAATGTCATTGCACTTGGTGAGTGCGGACTTGACTATTTTCGTGAAGAAAGCTGCGATAAGCCGTTGCAAAAAACTTATTTTGCTAAGCAGATTGAGTTATCTCTGCAATATAAAAAGCCTTTGATTGTGCATACCCGTTGTGCCCGAAAAGATACCATTGACTTGTTACGTACAGTTGGTAAAGATAAAGCCACGGGGGTGATGCACTGCTTTACGGAGAGTAAAGAAATGGCAACAAAAGCTTTGGACCTAGGTTTGTATATTTCTTTTTCTGGTATTATTACGTTTAAAAATGCCTTGGACCTTCAAGAGGTGGTTAGACACGTGCCGCTTGATCGCATGCTGGTAGAAACAGATAGTCCATACCTTGCTCCTGTTCCATATCGAGGTAAGGAAAATCAGCCTGGATATGTAAAGGAGGTTGCCAAGCAGGTGGCTTTTCTTAAACAAGTTGATTTTGAAACGGTGTGTCAACAAACTTTTAATAACACTGTCGACTTATTTGGTTGGCCTCTTTGATATCGTGCTTTGGGTTTTGTTGTCTTTATTTTCTTGTTGTGTCTTAATCTCGATTTTTTAGGTGCCTAGAGGGGCGGGGCTGTGGATAAGTCTGTGGGTTGTTTTTTGATGGTCTTTTTGATTTTCGCTTGTGAAACACCTTTTTGTGGATAAGTCTGTGTGTAAGTGAGATATGGGAAGGTTTTTTTCTAGTTTTATTCGCTTTTTTCAAGTTTTATTGTTTTTTTTGACAAGTGAAACCTTTTTTGCCTGTTGATAACACTTTGATAACATTTTGTGCTTTGTTGAAGTCCTGTATGGTTTTTTTGTTGTTTGCCTTATTCAACCGTGACACATTTTGCTAGGTTTCTGGGTTTGTCTATGGCGCAGTTTTTACTTTTTGCAATGTGATAAGTGAGTAGTTGAGCGCAGACCACATTGGTGAAAGCGGCTATCTGCTCTGGTGGCGCTTTTTCTGTTGTTGTCAATTTTGTGATGTTTTTGTTTGGTTTGATGGTGGCCAGTGCTGGGGCTGGCCCTATCAGTAAGACCTTGCCCTTTCTAGATAGAACCTCACTGATGTTGGATTTTATTTTTTCTAAAAAAAGATCCTGATTAACAAAAAACACGGTGGTCAAAGATGGTTCTATTAGCGCCAAGGGGCCATGTTTGAGCTCGCCTGCCGCATAGGCTTGTGCGTGGACATAGGCCAGTTCTTTTAGTTTTAATGCTGCTTCTTGAGCAATCGGGTAGCTTTCTGATCGACCACAAAATAACACAGCAGAGTCTGGTGCTAGTTCTGCTGCTATGGATTCTATTTGTCTTTCTTTTTTGCAGACTTCCCTGATCCATTCGGGTAGGGCTCTTAGTGTCTTTGTCAGTGTGTTTTTCTGATTTTTATTTTCTGTCAAGTGTCCACACAAACAGGCCAAGCAAAAAAGTTGTGCTGTGAATACTTTGGTTGTTGCAACACCAACTTCAGGACCAGCATGAGTGTACCAAAAGTAATCTGATTCTTGGGCCAGTGTTGATAGTGTGTTGTTGCCTATGCTAATGCTTTTGATTTCAGGGTGGTGTTCTTTGAGATATCTTTTGGCAGAGATGGTGTCGAGGGTTTCTCCTGATTGAGATAGCGTGATCAGTGTGGTGTCTTTTTCAATGACAGGGCTTCTGTAGCGAAACTCACTTGCAAGTTCTACAGAGACCGGCATTTTCGCTATGCGTTCAAGCCAATATTTTCCTGTTTGGGCACAGTAGTAGCTTGATCCACAGGCAATCATTAAAATGCGCTTTGTGTCTTTGAGTAGAAACGAGAGTGTTTTGTTTATCTCTATGTTGCCTTCTTTAGAGATGTGTGTGTCAATCAAACCCTTGAGTACGGACTCTTGCTCTTTTATCTCTTGGTATGTGATGGAGCTTTCTGTTTGCTCGGAGTGGTGGTTTTTTGTTTTTTGTATGGGGTGCCAGTCTAGTTTTGGGTGTGCTCGTTCTGACTGTATTTTGGTAGCACTGATGTTAAAAATGATGTCTTTGGGAACAGTGCATGCTTGTGTGGCTTCTGATGTGACCGCATTTTGATCTGAGCTGATGAAGGTTGCATCGTCTGATTTTGCTAGAATGAGAGAGCTTTCATGGGCGATGATGTAGATGCTTTCAGGCGTTTTTTTGTCGATGATGGCAAGGGCATATGTGCCTTGTAGTTGCTGTGTGGTGTTTTCTATTGCTGATGTGATGTTGAGTCCCTTTTTTAACTGGAAGTTGATTAAATGGGCAATCACCTCTGAGTCTGTTTGGCTTCTCCAGGCGATGCCCTCTCCTGATAACGACTCTTTAAGTGCTTCGTGGTTTTCTATGATGCCGTTGTGCACTAGGGCTATTCTGTCTTCTGCAATATGTGGA
This sequence comes from Pseudomonadota bacterium, assembly GCA_036121365.1. Classification (GTDB taxonomy): domain Bacteria; phylum Pseudomonadota; class Gammaproteobacteria; order Comchoanobacterales; family Comchoanobacteraceae; genus UBA7916. Next base: position 63,170 of record JAZAFR010000007.1, read on the forward strand.
TGTGCATTGTTAAGTGATACCTGACCGTGCGTTGCCCAGCGTGTGTGTGCAATGCCAATGGTTGCTTTGGGCATGGTTTGTGCGTCGAGCATGAGGCTTTCAATGCTGTCTGTGTTGTGTTTGACATGCAGTGCCCCTGTTTCTTTACAAATGGTTGCTACACCTGCAGAGTCATAGCCTCGATATTCAAGCTTTTTTAACTGCTTTAAAAGGGGGGCTGTGATATTGTTTTCGAGTGTGACTCCTGCGATTATCCCGCACATATGTTCATGTTTTCCATAAGAATACGACATTGTAGCAAAGCTTTGGTTGTTTTTGTAGTATTTTGCCTCTGAAAAACTGTTTTGATAATAGAAAAACAACCCAAGAGGGGCTTTTATCTGTTTCGACAGCTATGTTTTAGTAGTGGCCTTTTTTCTATCCTTCCAATTGGAAATGTTGGTTTGGCGCGAACGCGCTATTGCCAATGCTCCGCTTTCAATGTCTTTTGTGATTACAGATGCTGCTGCGACCATCGCATAACTGGCTACTTTTACAGGGCCAACCAATGAACTGTTGGCGCCTATGAAAACTCCATCACCTAAGATGGATGTGTGCTTGTTTAGCCCATCATAATTACAATGGATCACCCCTGCACCGACATTACAGCTGGCTCCAAGCGTTAAATTGCCCAAATAACTTAGGTGCTTTGCCTTGCTTCCTTCCCCCAAGATTGTTTGTTTACTTTCAACAAAACAACCTATTTCCGACGCTTTTTTCATTACCGTGCCTTGACGGCAATACGCAAAAGGCCCAACTTTGGCTCCGTTTCCAATTTTACTGTCCTCAATTACACAAAAAGGCTTCACTTCAACATCATTGCCAATGGTTACATCTTTCAATACACTATAGGCTCCAATTGTGCTGCGACTACCAATGCTTACCTTTCCTTCAATTACCACCCCTGGATGGATATGCACGTCTTGTCCACATTTCAGATCTCCGAGGCACTGAAAGCTTGCAATATCTTTGATTTGAACCCCGCTTTTCAATAGTTGCAATACAGATGCCCTCGAAAAGGATGCTTCAAGTTCGGATAGTTCTTTGGGCGTGTTGACGCCGCGTACTCGCCAAGACTCTTTCTCTTCAACCACGTCGACAGTCAGTCCTTCAGATCTTAAAATTTGAATGATGTCTGTTAAGTAATACTCTCTGGCGGCATTGTCATTGCCAATTTTGTTTAAGTGGGTATGCAGAAGGTCTGTTTTAATGGCCATGATTCCTGTGTTTATTTCACAAATGTGCTCTGAGTCTTTGCTCAGGTCTTTTTGCTCAATGATTTTTTCAAGTTTGTTGTCTTTTCCTCGAATGACTCTTCCCATGCCCGTCGGGTTTTTTATGTGTGTGCTGATCAAACGTGCCCCTTGTAATCCATTTAATGCCTGTGCATAAATATCAGGAGAAATAAAAGGGGTGTCTCCCAATACCACAATAGTATTGTCTTTTTCCAACACATCTAGTGTTTGCATCAGTGCATGTGCTGTGCCTTTGGCCTCATTCTGTTCAACTAACTGACAGTTCGTATGCCCTATCTGGTTTAGTGTATTTATAAACTCTTTCCTTGAAGCTGGGTTGATGACCAGTACACTTTCTGTTATTCCTGCGCTTTGAATGCCGTCGAGTATGCGTTGTAAAATGGTCTTTCCGCATACCGGTTGTAACGCTTTTGGGATGGACCCAAGCATGCGACTGCCTTTTCCCGCTGCTAAAATAACAACGCAGCTTGACTGTTTCCAGTTATTAGTGTGATCGCTTGGCACTTTCTCGGATTTCCTCTGTGATTCTCAGTTTCTCCATTACCGCATTCAACTTCTTCAATGTTTCGGACAATTGCTCTGGGCAGGTGTTCATCTTCTCTCTTAACTCTGCTTCCGATTTTTCTAATGCCTTTGTGTCTAAGTCTTCGCCAAAAAAACCATTCTCTGCCAAAATTACCACATGGTTTTTGTAAACCTCAATGACACCACTGTTTGTGAGATAAATAAATTCAGCACCTTTTCTTTTGTCAAGAGGGGTTATCTTGATTGTTCCCGGTTCTAGTAACGCAAAAAAAGGTGCATGATTTCTTAAAATTTCGGTTTTTCCATGCGGGGTTTTTACTTGTATGGAGCATGCCTCAATCTTTCTTTGATCTCCTTGAGGTGTGATGAACTCTATGTTGATTGCGGTGTCTTTCTGCTCCATAAAATATTCCTATGCCATCGACTTGGCTTTTTTTCTTACGTCCTTGATTGTTCCCTGCATATAAAATGCTTGTTCGGGAATTTCATCACAGCTGCCATCTAATATGGCTCTAAACCCTTCAACGGTATCTTCTAGCGTCACATAAGTTCCCTCTGTTCCTGTGAAAACCTCTGCGACAAAGAATGGTTGAGAGAAGAATCTTTCGATTTTACGGGCCCTCTGAACGGTTAGCTTGTCCTGATCAGATAGCTCGTCCATTCCCAAGATAGCAATGATGTCTTTGAGTTCTTGATATTTCTGTAATACCCTTTGAACTTGCTGTGCTGTTTCGTAATGACGGTTTCCTATGATGGCTGGGTTGAGCTGTTGACTGCTTGAGTCCAAAGGATCAATTGCTGGATAAATACCCAACTGAGCAATCTGTCTAGATAGCACAACTCGAGCATCCAAATGCGAAAATGTGGTTGCTGGTGACGGGTCTGTTAAGTCGTCTGCTGGGACATAAATGGCTTGTACCGATGTGATAGAACCGTTTCTTGTGGATGCGATTCTCTCTTGTAGTTTCCCCATTTCCTCTGCCAGTGTTGGCTGATACCCCACGGCAGATGGCATTCTTCCTAATAGTGCGGATACTTCACTTCCCGCTTGTGTGAATCTGAATATATTGTCAATGAATACTAAGATGTCGTTGCCTTGATCCCTGAAATATTCAGCAATGGTTAGTGCTGTATTAGCCGTTCTTAAACGGTTTCCAGGAGGTTCATTCATTTGTCCATAAACCAATGCTGTCTTGTCAATCACCTTAGATGCAATCATCTCGTTATAGAAGTCATTTCCTTCTCTTGTTCTCTCTCCTACACCAGCAAAAACTGATAAACCTTTTGACTCAACAGCTATATTTCTTATTAATTCCAACATAATCACTGTTTTTCCTACACCAGCACCGCCAAAGCAGCCAACCTTGCCTCCCTTTGCGATGGGGCACATTAAATCAACGACCTTAATACCCGTGGTTAAAATGTCAGTAGACGGGTTTAGCGATGGAAATGAAGGTGGTGCTTTGTGTATCGGCTCGTATTGTGTGCCTTTAATTATCCCTTTTTCATCAATAGGGTCACCCAAAGCATTCACAATTCTTCCCAACATGGGTTTTCCAACAGGTACCTTAATTGGGCCACCTTTGCTTTTTACTTTTTCGCCACGACTTAATCCGTCACTGCTGCCCATGGCCAATGTTCTTACTGTACTGTTCCCCAACTGCTGCTGAACCTCTAATGTTAGGTTGTTTTTCTCTACTACCAGTGCGTCATAAATTTTGGGTATGGCCCCTGAAGGGAACCTAACGTCTATGACTGTACCAATAATGCTTGTTATTTCCCCTTTAATGTCTTGCATAATTCGTCCTCTACTCTTTTCTGTTTACTCAATTGCCTCTGCACCACCGATAATTTCTGATAACTCAGTTGTTACTTGCGTCTGCCGTGCTTTGTTGACAGACAACTGTAACGTTTCTATTATTTTTCCAGCATTATCGGTTGCGTTTTTCATGGCCATTGTTCGTGCTGCTTCTTCGCTGGCCGCATTTTCTACTACCGCTTGATATATACTGTAACGAATGAATCGATCTAACAAAGTATCTAGTATGTTTTTTTTGTTTGGTTCATATATATACTCACATAGCCCTGTTAAATTCTCCCTGGGTATCTTTGGGATGGGTAAGATTTGTTTTTTTACGGGTACTTGCTCTAAAATAGAGTTCATTTGGCTGTAAAAAACATAAACTTCATTGACATTTTTTTGTTTGTATTGATATATGAGTTTTTGGCAGGTTTCTAATACTGTTTTATCAGAAATATCTGGTTTAGCACAAGACTCCAGAACCTGTAAATTAAACTTTTGAAAAAAACTTGTTGCCTTGTTGCCAACTGTGCAAATTACGACTCCTTTATTTTGGTTTTGTAAGTCTTGCATGAATTCTAGTACTTTTTTAAACGTCTGTGTGTTTAGGTTACCACAGAGGCCCCTGTCTGTTGATACCACAATAATGCCCACAACTTTTACTTTCTTGTGTGGAGTGAAATAATCATTGATATCATCTTGTTTGCAACTCTCTGCTAAGTGCCCAATCATTTTTGACAGTAGATGAGAGTAGCGCTCTATTTTTAATTTTTTTTCACTTGTTTTTCCCAGCTTGCTTGCTGATACAAGCTCTAGCGCTCTGGTTATTTGAGCCGTTTTTTCTGTGCTTGCTTTTTTCCTTTTTATTTCGTTAATCTTTGCCATAAATACTACTCGCAGAGCACGCTAGGTATGAACTCTTTTACAATTGACGTCAGCTTTTCAGCATAGTGCTTTTCGTACACAGGGTTTTTCTCTATACTCTGCATAAAGTCGCTGTGAGCAGTTCTTAATTTTATAATCAGTGCGTTTGCTACTTCTTTGATTTTATTCTCAGGTATCTCCTTAAATAAATCTAGCTCTATGATCATCAATATGCAAGCAATTTCAGCAGTTGACATTGGCGCACTGTTTTCTTGTTTCATCAACTCAACGGCCCTTTTCCCTTTGTCTAGTCTTTTCTTAGTTTCTTCATCCAGTTCTTGTGAAAACTGGGAAAAAGCTTCCAGCTCTCTGAATTGTGCAAGCGTGATTCTTGTTCCACCACCGAGCTTTTTTATGATACTCTTTTGCGCTGCTCCGCCTACCCTCGATACCGATAGTCCTGTGTTCATCGCTGGTTTGACGCCAGAGTTGAATAAGTTTGTCTCCAAGAAAATTTGTCCATCCGTGATTGAGATTACATTTGTTGGTATAAACGCAGAGACGTCTCCTGCTTGTGTTTCAATGATGGGTAATGCTGTCAAAGACCCTGTTTTTCCTTTTACTTCCCCTTTTGTTATTTTTTCTACGTACTCAGCATTGATTCGTGCTGAGCGCTCTAAGAGTCGAGAGTGTAAGTAAAAAATATCACCAGGAAAAGCTTCTCTTCCAGGAGGTCTTCGTAACAACAAGGACAGCTGCCTATAAGAAACTGCATGTTTACTTAAGTCATCATACACAATCAGAGCATTTTCTCCCTTGTCTCTAAAATACTCTCCCATTGTACATCCGGAAAAAGGTGCAATATATTGCATTGCTGCGGCCTCAGAAGCACCAGCAACGACAACTATAGTGTTGTCTAGAACATCGTGATCTTTCAGAATCTGTATGATACTTGCTACCGAAGAGTCTTTTTGGCCAATGGCAACGTAGACACAGCGAACCCCCTTGCTTTTCTGATTGATTATGGTGTCGATTGCAATGGTGGTTTTTCCTGTTTGCCTGTCTCCAATGATTAATTCTCGCTGGCCTCGTCCGATTGGGGTCATTGTATCTATTGCTTTGATGCCTGTTTCTAGTGGCTCTGATACACTTTGTCTTGTAATTACCCCTGGTGCTATTTTCTCAATGGGAGATTTGATTTTCGTTTCTACAGGGCCGAGTCCATCCATAGGTTCTCCCAATGCATTGACAACTCTTCCAAGTAAGTCTTCTCCAACAGGCACTTCGAATACTTTTCCTGTTGATTTGACAATTTTACCTTCGAACACGTTTTCATTTGATCCCAGAAGAACTGCGGATACAGAATCTTTTTCTAAATTTAATGCCAACGCCGTGGTTGATTTTCCTATGGTCAGTAATTCTCCAGCCATGACATGTGTCAACCCATAAATCTCAATGACCCCATCTTTGACAGAGAGCACTTTCCCTTCCGATTTTGGTGTTTCTTCAATATCAAGGTCCTTGATTTTTTGCTGTAGTATGGATGCTATTTCTTCTGTGTTGATTTGTATCGACATTTCATTCACCTTGTGTGTATTCAATGGCCTTCAGCCTTGATTTAATGGACTTGTTTATGATGTACCCGTTTATGGACAATGTAAACCCCCCAATAAGAGCAGCCTCTTCGTCATATTCAAATACTGGCTCTTTATCTTCTGGCAAATAAGCTCCTGCATATTCCTCAAGCTTTTTTTTGAGGGATGGAGATGGCGGGATCGCAGTTGTTATCTGTACGAGCTGTTGCCCGTTGGCTCTTCGGTTGTATTCCTCAAAACTTGCTCTAATATCTTTGATTTGTTCCAAACGCCTGTTTCTTATCAGAAGTTTGGTCAAGTTTTTTTGAAGAGGACTCAACTTTTTTGCACATGATTTTATGAGTTCGAAAATAACGGCGTCACTGATAAATGGGTTTTTGTATTGCTCCATAAATATAGGTGTTGCGACTATTTTTTCAAGTAGGTCTAAATGTTTTTCCCATTTCTCTTTTGGGCTCTCCCTCATGGCTAGTGCGTATTGTTCACTGATAAGCATTACGCAGCCTCGCTGATTTGCTTTTCAATCATCTTGCGTGATACCGTAGAATCAATTGATTCACTCAGAGCCTTTTGACAAATCTCAGTTGCCAATACTAGCATTTGTTCCTCAATTTGACTCTGCGCTTTCTTTTTGATTTGCTTTGACATTGCCTCTAGATCTTTTTCATTTTGGACTAGTTTTTGCTGACAACGCTCTTTCGCTTCGTCTATGAGTACTTGAGCTTCTTTTTGCGCATTTTGTATAATCTGGTTGGCTTTTATGGAACTCTCATGCATAAGAATTTTGATTTTTTCTTTACTTTTCTCTTCTTGGTTTTTTGCGTGATCCGCCTGCTTTAACCCTTTATCTATGATTGCCCTTCTTTCATCTATTATCTCAATTATTTTGCCCCAAACTAACCGTTTAGTTAAGGTCAGAAAGATCAAAAAGATGATCATTTCAACCAGTAAGGTTGCATTAATGTCCATGGTTCGCTCCAGTTTTTGAGGTTTTATGCTCCAACTTGTGATATTGCGGATAAGAAGGAGGATAGGAATGGATTGGCCAAACTAAAATACAAACAGATACCTACGCCAATCATAGAAACCCCGTCAAGTAGACCGGCTAACATCAGCATACGTGTCAGAAGCATGGGCGCCATTTCAGGTTGTCTTGCTGTGACATCTAAGAACTTTCCTCCGAGCATTGCAAAAGCAATGGCTGTACCTATTGCTGCAATGGATAAGATTGCAGATACGCCCAGAATGGTTGTTGATTGAATGGTTGCTATTTCAGTTGTTATACTCATCAGTGGTCATCTCCTGTGTGTTTTACTAAGCCAATATATACAATGGCCAGTATCATGAAAATAAAAGCTTGGACAGTGATTACAAATAGATGGAATCCCAGCCATGCCCCTGCTAATAACCACTGCATATATGCAGGGGTTAATGCAATTAGGATAAAAATAATTTCTCCAGCGTACAAGTTGCCAAATAGCCTTAGTGACAATGAAATTGGCCTTGCTACGTCTGCTATTAAGTGCTTCAAAATATTCACGGGCATCAGGTAGATGCCAAATGGTTCCGTCGATACTTCTTTCAGCCATCCAAAGAAACCATTGAATTTTATTCCATATGCGTAGATGGAAATGAAGACAAAAAGAGCGAGACCTACTGTGGCGTTTAGATCAGCAGTTGGTACTGCTCTAAAGTACTCTATGCCCATGTTACTTGCGAGAACAGGGAGAAGATCTACAGGGATTAAGTCCATGAAGTTCATTAAAAAAATATACACAAATAATGTTAGTCCCAAGGCGCCAACTGAAGAGACTCGCTCAGACAAAGTTTCCTCAACCTGGCTTTCAATAAATTCGATTAGCATTTCTAAGCTCACCTGAAAACGCCCAGGATTTCTTACAGAAGCGTGTTTTGCACAACGCACAAAAGGAATTACAAAAAGAAATCCCAATAGTATTGAAATCAAAACAGTATCCGCATTGATGGTCCAGAAGCTACCCTTCTGGCCGTATACGGTGATGGTCCAGTGTTTTAGGTGATGCTGGATGTATTCAGTTGGTGTAATTGACGTGTGACTCATGCTGTTTTCTTCGGTTTACAGTGGTTTTTTGAATAATGATTCCGCATATGACTCCAAATAATACCATGTTGCTACTTTCTTTTGCAAGCATCATGGAGCACAGGCAACATATCGTAAATATTGCTAGCTTGAGGGCCTGTCCTTTGTAAAACCTTCCCAGCATTTCCTTGGGTGTTGGTTTCTCGGACTTGTCTGTTTCTGTGATTAGGGTGGCAAAAGACTGGGAAAGGAGTGGCGTTGCCAATCCTATGATAGTGTAAATGATATTGTATGCGTATTTAACCATTTTCCGTGTTTTATCCCTGCGTATTTGCTTTCTGACTGTTAGGGCATTTTATCATTAATATTTTATTTGTCGAGTCTTTTTTGCTGTGTTGGGAGAAAAATATGTATTATTAATATGGGGGTAAGCTGTTGACACTTGAAAAAAGATTTGACTAATGTATAGTTCAGGGTTTAGATGTGGAGATTTGGTGTGGGTATTATTTCACTTCGACAGTTGTTAGATTATGCGGCGGAGAATCACTTTGCTTTGCCTGCGTTCAATGTGAACAATCTTGAGCAAGTCAGAGCCATTATGCAAGCCGCAAGCGCTGTTAACAGTCCGGTTATTCTACAAGCTTCTTATGGTGCAAGAAAGTATGCAGGTCCTAATTTTATTCAAGGTTTGATTCGTGCAGCGATTCAAGAATGGCCAGATATCCCAATTTGCCTTCATCAGGATCACGGCGGCTCTCCTGCGGTGTGTATGAGGTCCATTCAAGATGGTTTTTCTTCGGTTATGATGGATGGGTCTTTGGCTGAAGACATGAAAACGCCAACAACTTATGATTATAATGTTAAGGTGACAAAAGCAGTTGTTGATTATGCACATGCCTGTGGTGTTTCTGTGGAAGGAGAGCTCGGGTGTTTGGGGTCTTTAGAAACAGGTCTTGCAGGAGAAGAAGATGGCTCTGGAGCAGAAGGTGTTTTGAGCCATGATCAATTGTTAACGGATCCGCAAGAGGCTCAGGATTTTGTTGCTGCGACAGGAGTAGATGCACTGGCCATTGCCATAGGCACCAGTCATGGCGCATATAAGTTTGCCAAACCGCCGACAGACCAGGTTCTTTCTTTGAGTCGTATTTGTGAAATACATGCAAAAATTCCAAATACGCATTTGGTTATGCATGGCTCTTCTTCTGTCCCTCAAGAAATCATCGCTCAAATTAATGCCCATGGAGGAAAAATTCCGGAAACCTACGGTGTGCCTATTGAGCAGATACAGCAGGGGATTGCTCACGGGGTTCGTAAGGTTAATATTGATACAGACCTCAGGCTTGCTGCGACAGGTGCAATTAGGCAGAGTTTGAATGATTGCCCTGAAAACTTTGACCCAAGAAAGTATCTGTCTGCTGCAAGTAAGGCAATGCAAGAGGTGTGCAAGGCTCGTTTTGATGCGTTCGGTTCGTCAGGGCACGCTGATAAGATACGATCTGTTGGTTTGCGTGCAATGGTCTCTTTTTATTCTAAAGTAACCGTGGTGTGACTGTGTTTCAGAATGCAGCTTTTATCACCAGTTGTTATGACTTGAGTACAATGCCAGACGATGTTGGTATTGAGATGATATTCTTGGGGCGTTCCAATGTTGGGAAGTCAAGTTTAATCAATGCTCTGTGTCACAAGAAGCTATTGGCTAGAACCAGTAAGACTCCTGGAAGAACTCAGTGTTTGAATGTGTTTTCAATTGGAGAAAATTCGAGGCTTGTGGATGCTCCTGGTTATGGTTTTGCCAAAGTGCCGATGGCTGTTAAGCAAGCATGGCAAAAACTCATTTTGTCATATTTTAAAACAAGAGAAAGTTTGCGTGTGATTGTCATCGTTATGGATGTTCGTCACCCGTTACAGCCGGCAGATGTGGAGTGGTTAAATATGCTCTCAGGAAGCCCTGTTTCTCTGGTGGTTGTTCTAAACAAATCAGATTGTTTGGGTAGGATGCAACAAAAAAAATCCTGTGATATGGTTGAGAAGTATTGTAGAGATCGGTCTTTGTTTGCTAATATTGTTTTGGTTTCCTGCAAGAAAAAAGAAGGGATAGGGACATTGAGAGATCTTCTGATGGGTGTTTCTAATTAGTTGTTTTGTTGGATGATAGATGGGGGTATCTAGCTGTATGGTTCTTAGTGTTACGACGCCTGCTGTGCAGAAAATTTGTGGCCTGATGGCGGCAGAAGAAGATTGTTTATTGCGCTTGCGTGTTTATATTACAGGAGGGGGATGTCAGGGCTTTCAGTATGGGTTTGCCTTTGAATTAGAAAAAGAACATGATGATGTAGAGGTTTTTATTGCAGGCCCTGATGGTAAAAATAATGTCAAATCAATTTTTCTTTTTCTTCATATGTTGGTTCTTTTGTATTGGGATGTTCAAGGGGCTCAGGAGTTGAGGCCGCAGCGTTTGCTTTCTTTTATATCGTTGTTGATAGACCCAATTAGTCTCCAGTATTTGCGTGGGTCAGAGGTGGATTATGTTCTTGATGGGCACGGAGAGCGCTTTGTGGTTAAAAACCCAAATGCCACGACTACCTGTGGGTGTGACCGATCTTTTACAACGGCTTGATTGTTTTTTAAGTGTTGACTCTTTCTACGTAGTTTTGATTTCGTGTATCTACTTTTATGATATCGCCTTGCTTGATGAATAATGGTACTTTGATTTTTGCTCCGGTTTCTACAGTTGCGTTTTTCATTATTCCTGATTGGCTGTTGCCTTTTACATTGGGCTCACAATCGGTGATTTCTAATTGCATAAAATTTTCAGCTGTGACGTTGATGGCCTGCTGGTTCCAAAATAAGACTTGGTAGTTGCATTGTTCTTTAAGCCAGTGTTTTGTGTCTTGTACTGCTTTTTCGGAAACTTCAGTTTGTTCGTAGGTTTCGGTGTTCATAAAGTGATATTGATTCGTGTCTTGGTACAGATAAACCATGCTTTGTTCTTGGATGTCCGCCCCTTGTAATGTTTGTCCTGACTTATATGTTTTGTCTAGTACTTTTCCTGTGATGCAGTGTTTGAGTTTGACTCTTGTGAATGCCTGTCCTTTTCCGGGTTTTTCAAATTCGTTTTCTATGATGATGCAGGGTTCCCCGTCAATCAGAACTTTGAGGCCGTTTTTAATGTTGCTGGTTGAATATTTCATTTGATTTTCCGTTTGTTTTGCGTATTTTACTTTATTTTTGTTTGAAATGGTAGGTTTGCTGTTCTTTTATTTGTCCGGATGCTGATCTTGTTTCTGTTTTTAACGGTAGTTTTTTGATGTTCTAAGTTTTTTAAGGAAGGTGTGGGGTGGTTGATGTTGAATTTTGTTGCTATCTTTGGTCTGTTTCATTATGGCTTTGATTTCGGCCCTGTGATGCTTTTTTGTCAATTTTGTACGTTTCTTATTGACCTTTTTTGTTATTTTTGCAATAATTCAGGCACTATTGCAAGCAAAGCGATCGGTTTTGTTTTGTTTTTGGGCCTATAGCTCAGTTGGTTAGAGCAGATGACTCATAATCATTTGGTCCTAGGTTCGAGTCCTAGTAGGCCCATTTTTAAGATTTTATATGGAAAATACGCTCTCTTTTAATCACACTTTTCGTTTGAATTCAAGTTGTGAGGAGTTGTGTGTCTTCAGTGATTCGGAAATGTTGTTGGACTTATTGCAGAGAGGGCGACGTTATCGGAGACCCCCTTTGATTATGGGGTATGGCAGTAATGTGATTTTGCCGCGCCATTATTCAGGGATGGTGTTGCTTAATAGAATTCGAGGAGTTGATTTAGTTTGGCAGACTGATAATCAAGTTTGTGTGTCGGTTGGTGCGGGGGAAGCTTGGCATGACTTTGTTGAGTATGCTTTGAGTCAAAGGTGGTATGGTTATGAAAACTTGGCTTTAATTCCCGGTTCTGTTGGTGCGGCTCCTGTGCAGAATATTGGTGCCTATGGTGTGGAGCTGAGTCATTTTTTTGACAGCTGTCGTGTTTACTGCCGAGAAAGTGGTAGGGTTTTGACTCTGTCTGCTAAAGATTGCCAGTTTGGTTACAGGGATAGTGTTTTTAAACAGTCGAGGAAAGGGCTTTTTGTTATTTTGTATGTGCGGTTTATTCTGTTAAAAACTCCTTGTCTTAATTATCAATACCCTAGGTTGGCTGCTTTTTTAAATAAAGAAGGTCTTCCGGTGACCTCAGAGGCCATATTTAACGCTGTGTGCCGTATTCGAAATGAAAGACTTCCTGCTGTTGAAAAGGTCGGGACGGTGGGTAGCTTTTTTATCAATCCGGTCGTTAGTAAGACGTTTTTTTTGCAGATGAAAAATCGATTTCCTTGTCGTATTGATCATTTTTTAATGCCAGATGGGCGTGTTAAGCTGTTTGCAGGTAACCTACTAACTCTTGCGGGATGGCGCGGTGTTTCTTATGGGCAATTTTATCTATGTCATGTCAACCCAATTGTGTTGATTCATTCAGGTTGTGGAGATGCTGATGACTTGTTTACTTTTGTTAATCAGATTCAGCAATCGATTGATCGTTTGTTTGGAGTTGTTCTTCAGGTTGAACCAGAAGTGGTTGAAGGGTGAGTGTTATTTTTCCAATATAGTTGCAATTGGCCTTCATAATGATGCTGTCTTTTGATTTTGTAAAGATGACTTCTCCTCCAGGTTGCTGGATCAGGGTGGGTTCTCCAATGGAAGGAGGGAGGCTTGTAAACGCCGCAAGGCCCGCACTGCCGCAGGCTTGAGTTAGTCCTGCTCCTCGCTCAAAAGTTCTCATTTCTAACTGGTTGTTTGCGTGGCGGGATACAGCACTCACGTTGATTCCATCGGGAAAATTTTTGCTATTTTGCAGTGCTTTGCCAATTGTTTCTAACGGAAACGAGTTGATGTTGTTTGTCTTTATGATTAAATGATCGTTTCCTGTGTTTATGTGGTGTCCTCTTATTGCTGTGTGATGTTCGGGAAGTGTTAAGTAGATTTCTTTTTGTTCGGTTATTAGATTTTTGTCTATGTGAATTAGAAGTTTTTTCTGAGACATTTCTGTTGTGAAAATTGCATGTTTGGTGTGTATGCTCCATGTGGTATTGTTCTTGTTGTGTAAAAAGTAGGCAAGGGCGTAAACTCCATTTAGGCACATTTCAGCAGGTGAGCCATCTTGATTGAAAAAAGTACATTTTGTGGTTTTATTTTGTGGTTCTGTGATGATAAGTACTTGATCGCAGCCAATGCCTAGGTGTCTATTTGAGATCCTTTTTATCCAGCCAGGCGTGTGGTTCTCTTTTTGTGCAATCAGGAAATCATTGCCGTTGGTTTCTAGTTTGTGTATGGTGTTTTGTTCAATCTTATTTTGCATTAGCGCTTAGGGGCTTCCGAAAATAAATATTTTAGAAGGCTAAGTATGGCAAGTGTTTTGAGTACTGTGTCAATTAGTCGACCTGTTCTGCTGCCAAGTTCTTCGTAGATGCTGTTTTGATCTGGTGCGAGACTTATTAAGATTGCTAGAATGATACAGGCAATGATGGATGTTAAAATAACAGCACGATTCATTTAAACGCCTTCGGCTTCTTCTGCTAGGCTTTTGCAGTCTATGCACTCATTTGCAACAGGTCTGGCCTCGAGTCGTTTAAGGCCAATATTAGAGTTGCATGAGCTACAATACCCATATGTTTTTTTCTCTATTCCAGCAATGGACTTCTCTATTCGTGCTACAAGTCTTCTCTCCCTTCCGCTCTTCTTTAGCAAAAAACCCAGATTGCTTTCATATGACGCTCTATCATTTGAGTCTGGTATCTTGGTGGCGTCGTCTTGAATCTGATCTTCAGTGATTTCAGAAGTGTTTAAAAGGTGGGTTTTCCATGCGTTTAGGAGATTGCGAAAATGTAAGAGTTGATTTTCGTTCATATATTCTTCATTTTCGTCTTGTCTGTATGGTGACATTCCCAGTTGTGAGATTAGGTTCATTTCTGTCTCCTCAGTCTAAATCAGGCACCGAGTATATCTGGTAATTATTAAATGAACAAGACTAATTTGACAATAGTTTTATGGGAGTTTGTTGAATTTTGTTTAAATGCTTGACAAGTTGCATATATTTTTGAGATAATTTTTTCATCTTGAAATGGCTATGTAGCTCAGCTGGTTAGAGCGCGGCATTCATAATGCTGAGGTCGGTGGTTCAAGTCCACCCATAGCCACTCCTGTTTGTTCTAAACGGGTATTTTTTTCAGATCCACAAAGGCGCTTTGTTGTGCATTGGTTTTTGGTTTTTGTGTTTCTTGCTGATTATATCGTTTTTTTTGTGAAGGTGTCTGATTGTGCGCGCCTTTGTTTTTTGTAAATATAGGTATGTTTTTTACAAAGATACAAGGGCTTTTATTTTTAGGCCATTTGGATTTTTTCTTTGCGGTTGAAGAATAAAGGGTTTTGTGATTTTTGTATGAATATGAATGTCTTTTTTTCCCATGATAAAGGATTGTTGGAATCGTGAATGTACACTGGTGTTCCTTGTTCCACTTTATTGAAAAATTCAACTATTTCATAAGGGCACATTCGTACACACCCCATAGAGCATGGTTTTTTTCCAAGTCTTTGTGTGTCGGATGTTCCGTGAATATATACACATCTTTGTAACGTATTGCTGTTATGACTTTCCTTGCCGTCCAATGTGATTATTCTTGATAAAATATTGTCATGTGTTGCATATGTCTTATCATATTCTCCGATGTACGCTTTTCCCTTGTATTTTGACATTGGATTGTTCCCTTTTCCGTATTTGCTGTGTATTTCAAATATGCCTCTGGGTGTTTTGTAAGATCCTTCTTTCTCTCCAGTTCCATTGCGTCCGGTTGATATTTTATATTTGGAAATCACACTGTTGTATCCAGTTGTCAGATATAATGTTTGTGTCTTGACATCAATATATATTTTTTTACTGTAAAGATTAAAAAATTCTTGTTGTGTGCTGTTTATACCAAATGCTTGAATGGTTGTTTTAGGCATTATGAACAAACCCAGGAGCATGATGATTGTAGTTATTGTTTTTTTAAATTTAGTCATTGTTTTTTGTATTGGTCTATGTTGTTGATTCTACTTTTTTTTGTTGGTTTTGTCAATGGTTTACCAATTTGGTTTTCTGTTAATGGTTTGAGGGTATCGTAAGACTTGGGGTGTATTTTATTGAGCTTCTGGCAATTGTGTTTTTGCTGTGCTAAGATGTTTTCTCAATTAATCTCGGAGATATAAGGATGTTAGAAAAAAGCTCTTTGGTTTATGGGAAGTCTCGTGAAGACCTTGTTGAACATGCGCTTCAGTATGAAGGTGCTGAGTTAACCGTATCGGGTGTTTTGTCTGTTAAGACGGGTGATCGTACAGGGAGATCTAAAGATGCACGGTATATCGTTGCTGATAATATTACCAATGATGTTGTGAACTGGGGTGGAGTGAATCGTCCTTTTAAGCGAGATTTAATGGATAAGGTTTGGGAAAAGGCTGTCCTATATCAAAAAAGCAAATCACTTTTTGCAAGTACGATGCAAGTCGGGGCAAGCAGCAAATATGCTTTGGAAGTTGAAGTGATGACTGAATACGCTTGGCATCAACTATATTTGAGAAATTTGTTTATCCGAGAAGTTTCCTCTGATATTGCTGATTATTCTAAGTGGACTTTGGTTTGTTTGCCTGAAATGAAACTTTCTCCAGAAGAAGATGGAGTCTCTTCTGATGTAGGCCTTTTCATTGACATTTCAAAACGACGTGTCTTGTTATGCGGCCTTAAGTATGCAGGAGAAATGAAGAAAGCCTTTTTTTCCGTTTTGAATTACGTTTTGCCCGTTCGTGGTGTTTTGCCTATGCATTGTGCTGCTAACCGAGGTGAGGATGGGGATGTGGCTTTATTTTTTGGTTTGTCCGGAACAGGTAAAACCACCTTGTCTGCTGATCCAAAGAGACAATTGATAGGGGATGATGAACATGGCTGGTTTGCAGAAGGCGTTTTCAATTTTGAGGGTGGTTGTTATGCAAAGTGTATCAATTTAACTGAAAAAAGCGAACCTGTGATTTGGCAGGCGGCCCATCAATCAACAGCAATTTTGGAAAATGTTGTGCTGAAAGAAGGTGGTATTCCTGATTTCCATGATACTTCAATTACTTCCAATACTCGAGTAGCATACCCTAGAGATGTTATTTCTAATACTGTGCCTGAAAATATGGCATCTACCCCAAAATCAGTTGTTTTTCTAACTTGTGATCTGTATGGTGTGTTGCCACCTGTTTCTGTGTTGAGTCATGAGCAAGCAATTTTTTGGTTTTTGAACGGTTATACTGCACTTGTAGGTAGTACAGAAGTGGGTAGTTCCCGAGAAATAAACCCAACATTTAGTACATGCTTTGGTGCTGCTTTCTTTCCTCGTAATCCCACTGTATACGGTGACTTGCTTTTACAAAAACTCAAATCTTCTGAGGCGCAAGTTTATCTTGTTAACACAGGATGGCACTCGGGATCATATGCGTGTCAAGGGGTGCGCTTTGAATTAAGTTTTACAAGAAAAATCATTGATTTTATTCATGATGGTACCATTTTAAGGTCAGAAAAAGAAAACTTTTCAGTATTTGATCTGCAGATTCCTTGTTCACTTCCGGGAGTTGACTCCAATCTTCTTAATCCATGTAGGTCATGGAGTGATCAGGCTGCGTTTGAAAAATCTCGTGACTTTTTATATCGCTCTTGTGAGAAAAACTTTTCTCAATATTATTTATCGGAGCATATTTGATTGGGTGAGTGGTGTTTGACTTTTGTTTACATGTTTATTTTTCTGTTCGTGCACTGTTTAGCAAAAACTTTATTGTTGTAGATGTTGGGGCTCAAAAGCTTTTTTTATATCAATATGGTTTTTTGGTTTATGGTTTTGATGTTTCTACTGCTGCTTTGGGTACAGGGGAAATGTTGGATTCCCAGAAAACTCCTCGCGGTTGGTTTAAAATTAGACAACTATACGGAGATGGTGCCACTCTAAATACCATTTTTAAAGGGCGTGCGGTGTCAGGTTACCTGTCTTCAGATAACACAGATGAAGATCCTGTTTTAGCAAGAATTGTGCGTTTGGGTGGTTTGCAGTTTCGCAATGTTAATACTTTTTCTCGATATATCTATATACATGGGGCGCGTCGTTCAGAAATGGATAGAAGAAAACCACTTTCTTCAGGTTGTGTTCGTATGTATTGTGATGACGTTGCTTTATTATATGATCTTTTGTATCGAGGCGGTCTGGTTTATGTTGTAGACAGTAGCAATCCTTTGCCTTGTCAGACTTGCTTTGTGAAGTTACATTGATTGAAATTTAGGTTTGAGTGTTTTGTAATATAATTTAATTATATGTTAATAGATTAGGGTTATCATAAATATAAAAATCCTAATTTTATTTATTAAGAGTTCTTAATCTTTGTGTTACATTTCCTCAGGAACTTCGAATCCCAGGAGATTTGCTGATTTTTTGATGATGGTTGCAATGTGTGCACTTAAGGCAACTCTAAAATGGACATTGTTTGGATCTTTGTCTTGTAATATGGGTGTCTCTTGGTAATAGGTGTTATAGGTTTTAACCAAATCGTAAAGATAGTTTGCCAGTATGGACGGACTGTGGTTTGTTGCAGCTGCCGAGAGTTGATTTTGATAATCGATCGCTTTTTTAATCAATGAGCGCTCTGTGCTTAAAAGAGAGGATGTGCTTGGGAACTTTGCTGTTTGGTTGTGTTTTTTAAGTATTGATTTTATTCTTGCGTGTGTGTATTGAATGAAAGGACCTGTTTTTCCATGGAAGTCTATGGATTCTTTTGGGTCGAACAGAACCGTTTTTTTAGAGTCAACCTTCAATATGTGGAACTTCAATGCTGCCATTCCTATTGTTTTATCTAGACTATGGTTCTCTGTTTCTTTGTCGTCTGGTCTCTTTTCTTTTCTTAATGTGCTTGCTGTTTTCTCCATTTGGTCCATCAGAGCATCTGCATCTACAACGGTACCTTCTCTTGATTTCATTTTTCCTGAAGGTAAATTGACCATACCATAAGATAGATGATAGCAGTGTTTTGCCCACTCGTAGCCTAGTTTTTTAAGTATGAGAAAAAGCACTTGGAAATGATAGTTTTGTTCATCTGCTACTGTGTAAATCATATTTGAGAAATGAAAATCTCTATAGCGGTCAATGGCTGTGCCAATGTCTTGGGTCATATACACAGATGTGCCATCAGAACGCAATAGTAATTTTTCATCAAGGCCCTCTTCAGTTAAATCTATCCACACTGACTGGTCTTCCTTCTTAATAAAAACACCTTTTTTTAAACCTTCTTCTATGGCTTTTTTTCCTAAAATATAAGTGTTACTTTCGTAGTAGTTTTTGTCGAAGTGGACGCCAAGTCGGGTGTAAGTTTGTTCAAACCCTTCATAGACCCATTGGTTCATTTTTTCCCATAGTTCAATGGTGTTTTTATCTTTGTTCTCCCAGTCTTGCAGCATTTTTTGTGACTTTTGATTCAGTGATGATGCTTTTTCTGCTTGCTCTTTGCTCATGCCTTGATTTTGTAATTGCTGTAATTCTGCTTGATAATGTTTTTCATATTCAACATAATATTTTCCAACAAGATGATCACCTTTGATTTTTGTGCTTTCTGGTGTTTCATTATTGCCAAAAAGTTTCCATGCCAACATGGACTTGCATATGTGAATGCCTCTGTCATTGATGATTTGTATTGTTTTTACGTTGTGACCACATTCTTTTAGTATTTGACTGATGCTATGACCCAACAGATTGTTTCTAATATGCCCCAGATGTAATGGTTTGTTCGTGTTGGGGGAAGAGAACTCTATGAGATAAGGGGGTTTTTGTGAAGCTTCTGTGCTTTTAATTTTTAAAGTGTGTGAGGCTATGGCTTTGAACAAACTGCTGTCTTTTATGGTGAGGTTTAAAAAACCTTTGATGACGTTGAATGTTTCAATGTCATTGAAGTTCTTTTTTAAATGTTCACCGAGCTCGTTTGCTGTTTCTTCTGGTTTTTTTTTTGAATATCTTAGTAAGGGAAAGACCACTATGGTGTAGTCTCCGGAGTGGTGTTTTTCTGTTTTTTCCAGCTTTAACTTAAGGTCGCTGATTTTATATAAATCTTCAATACTTTGGCTTATGGCTTTTTTTAGTTGGCTTTCTAACATGATTGCTCTTTGTTTGTACGACATTCTTCTGAATGTTAACATAGATGCTTCTTTATTGCCATAATAATTGTTTTTTCTGTGCTGTGGTTCTTGTTTTTTAATTTTTTGTTGAATAACAGTCCTAATATGGGAATTTTTGTTTGTTAAACAAAGGGTGTATATGGTATTATTCTTTTATTTTTGGGGGGGGGAGTTTTGAATAAAGGCCTTTGTGTAACAACTGCGCTTCCTTATGCCAATGGTGATTTACATCTTGGACACATTTTGGAACAGATTCAGGCAGATGTTTGGGTTAGGTTTCAGAAAATGCAGGGCAAACATTGCATTTTTGTGTGTGGGGATGATGCGCATGGTACTGCAATCATGCTTTCTGCACAGCAAAAAGAAATCACACCTGATGAATGGGTGGCTGAAGTCTGGAAGCGGCACCGAGCAGATATTTTTGATTTTAATGTGGGGCTTGATGTTTTTCATACAACACGATGCTCTGAGAATAAGGCTCTGGTGGAAAGTTTATATCACACGCTAAGTGAAAGTGGCTCAATTGTGGTCAAAGATGTTCAGCAAGCCTATGATGAAACTGAAAAGATGTTTTTGCCAGATCGTTTTATTCGTGGTGGTTGCCCCAAGTGTGGTGCCGCAGACCAATATGGAGATCATTGTGAGCAATGCGGTGCCCATTATTTGCCAACTGAACTTGTTAACCCTTATTCTGTTTTGAGTAAGACAACCCCCGTTGAACGTGTTTCTGAACATGTGTTTTTTCAGTTGAGTCAAAAAGAAACGATGCTTCAGCAGTGGATGGTTAAAGCAAATTTACAGAGTTCAGTGTCCAATAAATTATCTGAGTGGTTGGATTCTGGCTTGCAAAATTGGGATATTTCTAGAGATGCACCTTATTTTGGGTTTTTGATCCCTGGCTATCAAGACAAATATTTTTATGTCTGGATGGATGCTCCTGTTGGTTATATGGCAGCTTTGCAAAAGCTTGACAAAGACAAAAAAACAGACTACTTCAATCTAGTTTTTAACGCAAATAGTCAATGGGATCTTGTGCACTTCATCGGTAAAGATCTTGTGAATTTTCACGGTGTGTTTTGGCCAACAGTTCTTGCTTCTGCCGGATATAGGCAGCCGTCGTCTTTGCACGTTCATGGCTTTATTACCATTAATGGTGAAAAAATGTCAAAATCTAAAGGAACCTTTGTGACGGCACGAGCCTATTTGGACAAATTGTCTTGCGAGTATTTGCGTTATTATTTTGCTTGTAAATTGAGTGACTCTGTGGTGGATATTGATTTGAACTGGGCAGATTTTGTTGCGCGTTGTAATTCAGACCTTGTTGGTAAAATTATTAACATAGGTAGTCGCAGTGCAAGTTTTATACATAAATACTTTCAAGGCCAGCTTGCAGACTCTTTGGATGATCGTGAGTTGTATGCATATTTTTTATCTCGCGGAGAAAAAATAGCAACGCTGTATGATCAGAAAAAGTTTAACTTGGTATGCCAAGAACTGATTGCTCTGGCTGATAAAGCCAACCAGTATGTGGATTCTAAAAAGCCTTGGCAAATGGTTAAAGATCCAGAAAACCTTGCAGAGGTCGGTAAAGTGTGCACAACAGCTTTGCATTTTTTCTGGATTCTTGCAGTGTATTTATTGCCAATTGTTCCTGATACGTCAAAAAAAGTGTTTGGTGTTTTTCAAAAAGATGCCAGCCGTTGGCAAGATGCTTCTATGGATTTTTGCTCTAGTCAACTTGGGGTATTTCCAAGAATTCTTGAGCGTTTATCTTTGGATATGTGTCCTGCTTGAAGAGAGTAGTTTTGGTGGTGTCTTTGTATGAATGATGAGCGTTTAATTGATGTTGTTGATGGGCTCCTACCTCAAACTCAGTGTCAAGAATGTGATTTTTCTGCTTGTCGCCCATATGCTGAAGCAATGTTGGATAAGCGTGCCAGTATTGATAAGTGTAAACCTGGAGGTACAGAGACTTTGATGAATTTGGCTCAGGTGCTTGATGTTGATCCAAAACCGTATCTACAAACTGTCATTGATCAATTTCGACCAGCTTCGGTTGTTCGTATTGATTTGAATGTGTGTATCGGTTGTGTTAAGTGTATTCAAGCATGCCCTGTTGATGCCATTTGTGGTTCTGCTAAACACGCCCATGTGGTGCTTGAAGATGTTTGCACAGGGTGTAACTTATGTATTGAGCCGTGTCCAGTGGACTGTATTGAGGTGATTCCCCTTGAAGACAAATCTGTTGGTGATAGAAATATTGCTCAACAGTCTAAAGAACGGTTTTTGCAGCGTAACTTGAGGCTTAAAAATAAACAGTCGAGTAAGAAGACGGCCTTTGCCAAAGCCAAACAATTGGTGTCTGAGGAGTTTTTATAGATGCGCGCTCTTGACCATGTTCATGCCATATTTAAAATTTTTGACAAAGAAAACCCTCATCCAAAAGGTGATCTGACTTATTCGAGTCCGTTTGAGTTGTTAATCGCTGTGGTGTTGTCAGCACAGGCTACTGATATTAGTGTTAATAAAGCCACCGATAAACTGTTTAAAGTCGCAAATACACCTGAGTCAATTTATGCTTTGGGCAAGGAGGGGTTAAAAGTATATATTCGTCATATTGGTCTGTATAATAGTAAAGCTGAACATGTGGTTAGATTGTGTAAAATTTTGATGGATGAGTTTGATTCGAAAGTTCCAGATGACTTAGATTCACTCACCTCTCTTCCAGGTGTTGGGAGGAAAACGGCCAATGTGGTTTTGAATATTGCATTCTCTCAGCCAACGATCGCTGTTGATACTCATGTTTTTCGTGTGTCAAAGCGTATGGGGTTGACTGCAGCCAATACTGTATTGGGTGTTGAACTAGATTTGTATAGAGTGGTTCCTAAGAAATATCTCATGCATGCGCATCTTTGGTTTATTTTGCATGGACGTTATGTTTGTAAAGCTAGAAGCCCTCTATGTAATGAGTGTTCTTTGACTCAATATTGTCAGTACTATTTTGAGAAGTAGGACTGTATTTATTTGCAGAAGGTGTTTATATTTTGTATTATGAATGATAACTGGAGGGTGGATTTCATGTTGCGTTTGGTTTGTATTTTTTTTCTGTTTGTGTTTTCGGGCGTGCTCGCTTCTGATTTGGACGCAAAATGTGATTTGTGTATGGGGAGTGGAGATGTGTCGCAGAGTGCTTGCCAAAAATGTGCTGCCGAGATAAATCGGATGATGTTTGAATCTCAGCCTGAACAACTGGGTAAGTTAGTGGAAAAGGTTAAAATGACTGCGCATGCCGGGTGTCAGGAATCAAACCTTGCCAGTAAGGCATGTCAGGTGTATCAGGCTCTCTGTAAAGAAGGGGAATGTGATGAGTCTCTTATTGGTAAGATTTTTAATTTTGAACAAAACTTGCATGCCACAGTTCCAGTTGTCTGATTGTCTTTTTTGGAATAAGGTTAGCCTTTCGAGATTTTTTATTTCCTGAGAATTCTATGGATGATGCCTTTTAGTCAGGTGAAATTCATATATTTTATCCACAACTTCTAATTCAAATAAGGTTTAAAGATTATTTTTTCTTGGAAATAGATGTGTATGTGTGTTTATAGGATAGTGATTTTGAGTAATTGGAACATTGAATCATGGCATTCTCTCTTAGCCTTGTGTGGATCGTCAATATCACTACTTTAAGAAAGCACCGATGGATTATGTTTTATGGGGCTTTTTGATTACCAATGCAAGCATACTAGTATGACTAGATACAAAAGTGTCTAGAGAATTGTCATCCATAGTAATACTTTATATGGTTGCTCAGGAAGCCTTTGTTTTTTGGTGGTTTTGGCATAGTTTGATTAGTCCAAAAGTGGTGCCCAACACGACAAAAGATAAACCCAATATGCAGGCGGTGAAACCAGGGAATGCTTGTGATTTTATGTTTAAAATGTTGTTTGATACTAAGATGGTTCCACACGCAACGACCAATGCCAATGGATTTTGTTTTAACGATCTCCATAACAGCCCTATGTAAATGATTCCGCACACAACCAGTGTGGCATCCAAGCTTGCAGTGTAGATCAATGTGTTCGCACTTGTTTGGGAACTCAATATTACAGCAACGGTGGTTACCCATATCATGTGTATGGCTTTTTTATGTTGGCATGCGATACTTGAATGAATGCATAAGGTACTTGTCATGAGTAGGCCGTAGAGAACCGATGGAATTGACGTTAGATAGTTCAACTGGTAGAAGTGAGATGATAAAATGTTGATGTTACCGTATTTCCATAAGCTTTCTGGCATTAAAAATAGGCTGGCACCAAGTATGATCGCTTTTTGCCCAACTCCTGCGCAGACTCCAAGTAGCATTTGCTCTTTTAAGTTTGTTTTGAGGAAACGTGATTGTTTGCTAATGGTGTAATGTAGCCATAGACAGATCAGTACAGCGGTGAAAAATACATATATGAGTGTGCTGGTTATGGTGATTGTCCAGGTATTGTTAATGTTGGTTGTTGTGGAAAAAAGATGTGTATACTCTGGTGCTCTATTGATGAAACTTATTACCATGATGGAGATTAAGCCAACGAGTATCTTGGATAGTATTGCAAAGTTTGGTTTTGATTGAATAAACCACATTGCGGCAATGATGATTGTAAAGAGGGTAATGACTGAGGTCGTAATGGTTTTAAATATAAAGTATGTTCTTAGTGTGGTGCCTTCTATCATGTCGTTATAGTGAACCCATTTTTCTGGTATGTGCAGATAAGGGGTAATACTGGCTATTTGATTGCCTGTGTAGGTGATTTGGACTCTCGGTTTTATTATCTCTTGATTTGTTTTGAACTCGAATACGGTGCTCCAGTCTACTCTGCCGTTTGGATTTGTGTGTGAGGATTTTTTGATGACATCATAAGACGTGGATCCTTTTACGAAGTTGAGGAGTGCTTTTTTTGCATTTGTGAGTACTTGTGTCTCCGTTAAAGAGGGTAGTTTGGTGTTTTCTGATTGGATGTGGTTGAATGTTGTCGCGCTATTGTTAACTTTTACTATCAATCCATTTGTTTTTTCATCTTGGGTTCCTTCAAATAAGGCGTATCTAATTTCCCATGAGTAATGGGGCAAGAAAGAATCCAGCGATAGGTTGCCTGTGTCTGTTTTGACCATGGTGTTTTTTAAGAGGTTCACCGTGTCCTTACGCCCTGATTTTTCAATCAAGTATTTTAGGATACTGTCTTCAAAGAGCACCCCTATGTTTTTAGTTGCAACGGGTGTTTCAATTTTTGCTATTGCGGTAATCTTCCATGGTTTGCTTAGGTCGAGTTTTTGTTCTTGGGCAATTTTTTTTGCTTTTTGTAATGCTTGCGCTTTGGTGATGTTGAGCGTACTTGCTAGCACAGGTGTTTTGTTCCAGCTATGAAAAAATACGCACAGTGAAACAAGTCCAATCACATATAGAGAGATTTTTTGTTTTGGAGTGAATTTTTCTTGTATGGGCTTGGTCGAAGGTTGCTCACGAGCTTTATCAGGGGCGGTCCAGTTTTTATTGAGATATTCTTTTGGGAGGTCCCCTGAAGTTGCGTGTTTGGTGTGCTTTATTTTTGCAATCATGATCCATAAAAATGGGGCGCATAACCCCAATACGCAGCCCAGCTGTTGAATCCAAATTCCAGTTGTTTTCATGTTGAATAGCATTAAGCTCATTTGATACACATCAAATAAATAATGGGCTGTGATACAGGGTAATAGGCCATATTTGATGTAAACCAGTCCATATAGTGTGAATGGAATTGCAAGCTCTATGACCCGAATAAAAGAAGGTTGTTGCGGGTAGGCTGCATGTGCCAATCCAAAAATGATTGCTTGAGTGGGAATTATGAAAATGAGGGCAGTCAAAGGTTGCTTGAATTTTCTTCCAAGCAATAGGAAGCTGGCGATGGGAAGGGCTCTAAACAAACATTCTTCCATTACCCCTGCTTGAATTGATAGGCTAATGGGCATATAGAAAGGTATATATGTGCTGATGATATCAGGATCAAATAATGGTCCTGTTGGGATCCATACGGTTGGTATTTTTTGCGCAATTAAGTAAAACGCTGCGCTGTAGCCAACTGAAATTCCAAAAATGACATAGCCTATGCTAACTAGATAGCCGATTGTTTTTGATTGGGCGCACGAGAAATGTCGAAAGCTCCACAGTTGGGGTAAATCTGGGAGGGATTTTCTTGTTAGATACTCTGCACAACAGAATATGACTGTCAAGTGAATGCAGGTGTATAGACTGCCGTATATTGTGTTGCCGATATAGTTGAGTATGAAATTTCCGCTTGATTGTGTGGTCTCATAGCCCCCAAACCACTGCAAGGGGAGAAAGTTACAGTTGGATAAAGCCATGATGATGGTTATGGTTATACTGGCACACAGATTCTCTTTCCAATTGATTTGTCTTTTTTTTCCTCCTATATAAAGTGCCAGTAATGCCAATGTGCCATAGCCCAATAAAATAAAAGTTTGTCCGTAAGAGCCTAGTTTTAGGTTATATGATCGCATGTTATTATAGTCTTTGAGAAAGTTTTCGGGAAGTTTGATTGATGGTAAAACTTTAGATACCTTGTCCCCTGAAATGACAATGATGATTTGTAATTTGGCTTCACTGAGACTTTTCTTTGAGTTTTCAAATGTGAAACGGTGATCAACTCGTGATGGTTTTTTGTCTTGTGCGTAATCTTTTAAGGTGTAGTCGTTCGTATTGATCCCTTCCATTTTATATGTTTTTAAGGTTTCTTTAGCCAGTGTGCTGGCTTCATTTTTAGTCAATGAGGGTAGTTCTAAATTTTCAGGGAGAATCATTGAGAAACCGTAATTTGAACCATTGGGGGCAAAAATGAAATGGTTTTCTTGTATTTTTCCTGATGTGTATAGTCGCACAGTCCAAAAGCTTGTTTGGGTTATTTTGTTGTCAATGGTTTGGTTGAGTAGGTTATTGGTTTTATCTTCTAGTGAAAGATAATTAATCAAATTGGTGTTGGTCTGGTATGATGCGGCAGCTTGGGCTGATTGTAAGGCGAGTGGAGATTCTTTGTTCAGTGTTTTTGCTTTTGCAATGGCTTGATCTTTGTCCAATGAGATTGGTGTTGTTATGCTGGGAAATATATATTTTTCATTGACTTGACTGAAAATAATGCCCATTAGGGCAATGAGCATGAGTAATGTGAGTGAAATTTTTCCTTTTGTCGTTTGTGGGTATGTAATGTTGGACATTCTATAAATACGGTTTAAGGATATGGGTAGCTTGCTTTTTTTGAGCGTTATTGTCAAGTTTATGTCTCTGGTTCGTGATTTTTTGTTGATAAGATGATACAGTGCTAGCAGAGTTAAGGGGGTAAGATGCGTTATCATATCGTTTGTTATGTTCCACAAGGGCATGTCGACTCTGTGAAGCGTGCTATGTTTGATGCTGGAGCAGGTAGGTTTGAAGGATATAGAGATTGTTGTTGGCAAACTTCTGGAAATGGGCAGTTTGTTCCAGAGGAGTCTGCCTCTCCTTTTGTTGGTAGTATAGGCAATGTAGAGACAGTTGAGGAGATCAAACTTGAAATGTTTTGTCAATCCGATTGTATTGAAGCTGTGATTGCTGCGTTGAATTCTGCTCATCCATATGAAGTTCCTGCATATGGTGTGTATGAGACTGTGTTTTGATCAAAGGATTGTGGCATGAAAATTTCTGTGTTTTTTTTGGGAGTAATGGCTGTAGTGCTGATGCTTCCCGTGTTGATGGTGAGTTGGTTTTTTTCTGAGCCTCATTTTTTTGCGCTGTCGATGGGATTTGTTTTTGGAGTGTGCTTTTTGTGTGTGCTCTCTTTTTTGATGCATTTTTGTATTCCGAATGTTTTTCAGTTTTCCATAGGCTATGATTGTGTTTTGCTGGTGTTGATTTGGCTGGGGACATCACTGTTTGGGTCATTGGTTTTTCTTTTGTATGGTTTAGACATTACATGGGTGGATGCTTTTTTTGCTTGTGTTTCAGGATTGACAACCACGGGTGCAGAAGTTTTTTCTAACTTGTCTGTTTTGCCGCATTCTTTACTTTTTTATCGTATGTGGCTACAGTTTCTTGGAGGTCTTGGGATTGTTTTGATGGCAGTGACTGCCTTTTCTTCTGGAGGAGGCGGTGTTTCTCGGGGAATTAAATTTGACTTGCCTGGACCTGTGGTCAGTTATAGTAAGAAAAAGCCTAAGCTGTCAGATATGGCTGGCTCTTTATGGACTATTTATATGCTTGCAACGGTTTTGTGTGCTGTTTGTTTGCGTGTTTTGGGTTTGGATTGGTTTGAAGCCATGTGTGAAAGTTTTTCTATTGTGTCAACTGGGGGATATAATTTTTATGCTGATGGGGTTAACCACTATCATTCCTACGGCGTTAAGTTGATCATGATGGTATTTATGTTGTTTGGTAGCGTGAATTTTTTGCTGCACTACCAATTTTTTTTCTTAAGAGAATATTTTGGATATGTGAAAAATATTGAAATGAAAAGCTACGTGATGTTGCTGTTTGTTGTGGTGTCGTTTTTTCTTGTTGTGGTGTCTTTTTATTCTATGCGGTATGATCCAGTGGACATTGTATTCACCGTTGTGTCTATGTTTAGTTCGTCTGGTTTTATGGTGACTGATTTGTCTTCTTTTCCTCCGATGTTGTCATGTGTGTTGGTTTTTTTAGGGGTCATTGGAGGGCTTTCCGGATCAACTTCTGGAGGCATAAAAATCATACGTTTGCAATATTGTTATCAAGAAATATCGGATGCTTGTCGGTTGCTATTACATCCAAGGTTGGTTTTGTCTAATCCTGCTGTTTCAGTGGGTATGTCTGGCAGTTCTGTGGATGCAAAAGTGGTTATTATGCGTGGTTTTATTACGGCTTTTATTGGTTTTTTTCTGCTGTCTATTTTTGTGTTAACAGGGTTGGGGCTTGGGTTCCAAGATGCTTTTTTTTCCATGTGTGCTTGCTTTTCAAATACGGGTGTTTTTTTGAGTGATGGTTCTGCATTTTCCTCCTTTCCTGCAACGGTAAAATTGTGGTTGGCGTTCTCTATGTTGCTTGGCCGGATTGAAATTTTGGCTTTTTTGGTGATTCTTTCACCCAGTTATTGGTCGGGGAGGTAGTATGACTCAACAGACGGTTGTTTTGGTGGATGGTTCTGGGTATTTGTATCGTGCTTTTCATGCGTTGCCGCCTCTTACCAATACTGAAGGTAAGCCTACTGGTGCAATCTATGGTGTGATGAATATGTTGTCTCGTTTGGATCAAGATTATAGAGATTCAAAAATTGTGGTGGTTTTTGATCCTCCTGGTCCCACTAAACGTCATCAGATTTTCTCAGAATATAAAGCAAATAGATCTAAAATGCCTGATGATTTGGCATTGCAAATTGAACCTTTACATCGTCTGATTAAAGCGAAAGGTTATCCGCTTTGTGTTGTTCCTGAGCAGGAAGCTGATGATGTCATTGGAACATTGGCAAGGCTGTATGTTGACCAGGGGCACTCTGTGGTGATTTGTACAGGAGATAAAGATTTTGCCCAGTTGGTATGTGATGATATCGTTCTTTTAGACACCATGCGCAATCGTTTATTGGACGTATCAGGAGTACAAGACAAATTTGGTGTCAGGCCAGATCAAATCATAGATTATTTGGCTTTGGTGGGGGATGCTTCAGATAATATCCCGGGTGTGATGAAAGTTGGTCCCAAAACAGCTGTGAAATGGTTAAATGAATATGCTAGCTTGGAAGGCGTGGTTGAAAATTCCGGTTCAATATCTGGAAAAGTGGGAGAGTATTTGCGGTCTTCATTAGAGGATCTTCCTTTATACCGTTCTTTAGTGACCATTTGCCAGCATGTGGAGCTGCCTTTTGATTGGAGTCAATTGCATAGAAGTCCTCAAGATGTGGATGTGGTGTCTAGTTCTTATGAGGATTTGGGTTTTAAAACTTGGCTTAAAGAGTTAAAGCAAAACGAACCTGTTTTTGAGAAAGATTGCCATATTATCCAAAGCTTGGCAGAACTGAAAGAAGTGTGTTCATCTTTTTTGCCCAATCAGGCTGTGGGGCTTGCTTTTTTTGAAGAAAAACATGTTGATTGTGCTGGAAAGTCTGTTATTAAAGCCCTTTCTTTGTCTCAAGAAGATATGGTTTATACGGTTTTTTGTTGGCAGCAGAAAGACAATACAAACTGTTTGGCATTGGATGATGTGATGATGGTCTTTCGAGATGTTCTGTTTGGCCGTTATGATTTGATTTTGCAGGACTGTAAAGTGCTTCTTAAGCAGCTTGTACTGTTGTCTATTTCTGTGCCTTTACGTATTTATGATCTTTCTGTCATGGCTTATGGTATTCAAGGACCCGGTCGTATTGGCATTGAAGATTTATATCAATCTTATTGCGATGCATTGCTTCCCAGTCGAGATGATGTTTTGGGAAAAGGAGCAAAGCGTTTGGCTTTTGTTGATATCGCTTGTCAAGTGTGTGCAAATCTTCTTGGAAAAGAGGCGCTTGCTTTGCAGCAGATTTATGCGGCTTTATCTGTGAAGTTTTGGCAGAATGAGTCTGTTTGTTTTTCCATTTATCGTGATGTTGATGGCCCTTTGATTGAAGTATTGTCAGAGATGGAGATTAGAGGCGTCTTGTTAGATGTTGCTCTTTTAAAGGAGCAATCTGAAAAGATAACCACACGTTTATCAGAGTTGAATCAAGAGGCCATAAATTTGGCAGGAGAAGATTTTAACCCGGCTTCTGTCAAGCAGCTCAAATATATTTTATTTGAAAAACTTGGATTGCCTGTGTTAGATAAGACGCCAAAAGGTGATCCCTCGACTTCAGAGGCGGTTTTAAGTGAGCTATCTGAGCGTTTTGAATTGCCCAAAATATTACTAGAGATAAGAACCCTTTCAAAATTAAAGTCAACTTATGTGGATGCATTGCCAACAATGACTTATCAAAATAGGATATATTGTTCTTTTTTACAAACCATTACAGCAACAGGGAGGTTGTCTTGTCAAAACCCCAATTTGCAAAATATTCCCATTCGGACAGAAGAGGGTAGAGCTGTTCGAAAGGCATTCGTAGCGCCTAGCGGTTTTAAGTTGGTGTCTTTTGATTATTCGCAAATAGAGCTAAGAATTATGGCACATATTTCAAAAGATCCTTGCTTAATGGATGCTTTTTTGACAGGAAAAGATGTTCACAATTCTACCGCTGGTGAGCTTTTTTCAATGGATGTTGACGATGTTGGCGAAGCAGAAAGACGTGTTGCCAAAACGATTAACTTTGGATTGATTTATGGTATGAGTGCATTTGGTTTGGCTAAGCAGTTGGGAGTGGATAGGCAAATGGCACAAGCTTATATTGATCGTTATTTTCATCGTTATCCGGGTGTTAAGTCGTATATGGAGCGTGTTAGAGAACAGGCCACTACTGATGGGTATGTTGAGACAGTGTTGGGCAGACGGATTTTTCTTCCGGACATTAATCATCAAAAAGTCAGCGTGAAAAAAGCTGCGCAACGTTCTGCCATCAATGCTCCCATGCAGGGTACTGCAGCTGAGCTGATTAAACTTGCTATGATTCGTGTTCATCAATTGTTGAAAGATTACAAAGATTCATGTTATTTGATCATACAAGTGCATGATGAGCTGGTTTTTGAAATTAGGGAAGATATGCTGGCATTGTTATTACCAAAAATTCGAGATATCATGTGTCAAGTGGTCAATTTAGATGTTCCTTTGTTGGTTAATGAAAAAGTGGGTGATAATTGGGGGGAAATGGGGTAAGCGTCTTCTCTGTGAAAAGGTTTATGATTTTTGTGATTGTTTCTGTGGTTTTCGAGCTTCAATGATTAACCGACTAGGGTCTTCTTGTTCTTTGCAAATAACGGTTGCCCCAGATGTGGCCAAAAAAGGAAAATCTTTGGTTGACCTGTTTGGGATTGCATCTCGTAGCCTTCCTAATACGTGGTCGCAAATTCATAAAAAAATCATCATTCCGACAGAAAAATCAGGCTATGACGTTACCGTTCATATTATTAATAATGATATTGGGGATGTATCCTGCAAAAATAAGCAAAAATGTGCTAAGCATAATGAGTTTTTAAAGAAAGACCCACTTCTTCTTAATATGCGTAGGCAGATGTTTTTAGAGTAAAAAGTTGTAGATTATCTTTTTGCTCATAAATCTGATTATGACGTGACTGTGGTTATGAACTCTGAATTTTACCCATTTATCTCTTTGGATATGAGTGATATTGAAAAGCAAAAGAATATTCAAGATCATTTAAAAAAATAGGAATGTCGACGCAGTCAGATGTTCAAGGGTATACCGATGGGTTTTATTTGGGCGATGTAGAATCGGTTGCTTTGTCCTTGTCGGGTTATAATGATATTGATTTTTTCTTAACTATGGATGGTGCTGATATAGGTTATGAGGAGCTGTTGTATTTCTGGATGAAAAAAGTAGGTATTGATTGTATAAAAACGAATATGCATTTTTGTAAAATGAGAGCATCAAAATGTTGTATGTGGCAAGGCCATGGCAATGATGCTTTTTCAGGGCAGACAGAGAAGAATTTAAAAGTTATTTTTCAAGAGGCTCGTCTTTTACAGAAATCTGGATTTGGCCTCTCTCCTGGAAGGCACTTGAGAGGTGTAGAGAAGAAATACTATGTATTTAAAAGGGGGGTAATGTATCTGCTTGGTTATGAGAATATAGATTGTTACATTAATTCAGCGGTTGAGAAGATGCTTTTGTAGGCGGAGAGTCGCCTTGGTTTTGTCCGACCTGAGGTAAAAGGTATACGCAGGTTCAATAATCGGTGTAAAAGAGGTTTAATGTATTATTTGGGAACGACTCCGTCTGAGTGTAAGGGAGATGTTAATGATGTTCCTGAAATCTTAAAAGGGATGTATAGATGAAAGTGTTTAGAAAGATCTATGTTAAGTTAATTCACTTTATATAAGAAAAGTGTTATGGTCGTGATCAACTTTCGTATTTGTTTAAGTGAGTTAGTGTGAGATTATTTGTTAAAGAAAAAGTTTTCCCTCTTTTTTTTGTTTTGCTCATTGCCTGTATGCTGGTTTTTGTTTACGGCGGCTTGATTGTAATGTCAAAAGAGTCGCCGAAAGTGCACCCATCTTCTCTTTCTACATCGAACCTCAAAAGAAAGGTGCTAGTTGTCCTGTTTGGGATTGCATCTCGTGGCCTTCCTAGTACGTGGTCACAAATGCATAAAAAAATCATCATTCCGTTAGAAAAATCAGGCTATAATGTTACTGTTCATATTATTAATAATGATATTGGGGATGTATTGATTGATGGGAAATCTCTTAACCCTGATGCTTTCAATGCTTTGGGGTTTAAAAGTGTTGATCATTACAAGCAATCTGATATTGATAAAGTGATTTTTTCGCATTGCACAAGACATATAAACTGCTCCAAGAATCAACAAAAATTACAGCAGGATCGTGTTTATTTGAATATATTTAGACAGATGTTTTTAGAACAGAAAGTAGCAGATTATTTGTTTGAACATGGTGATCATTTTGATTTGGCTCTTGCTGCGATTTCGGATATGTACCCATTGATTGAGCTGGACTCTAATGATGTTTTACATGCTTCCAAGTTGTCTTCAGCCATTTATATGTCTGGTCAAAGTGATCAAAAAGGTTATACAAATGGATTGTATATCGGCAGACCGATGCTTGTGGCTAAAAGTTTATCTGGTCTAGATCATGAAAGTCTTTATGATCATTTTGAGCTAATTCCGTTTTATGAGCGTCGACTCAAAATGAGTATGGATGAAATGGGTATTGGTCGTTTTAAGTCTTCTTTTAATTTTTGTAAAATGCGTGCATCTCATTGTTGTAGTTGGCAGGGTGATGAGTTTGTTTTTTCTTCTCAAACCGATGAGAGATTAAAGGCCATTTTTCAATCTGCTAAAGAATTACAAAATGATGGGTATGTGTTATCGCCTGCAAGAAACTTAAAGGGGTTTGAAAAAAAATATTATTTATTTAAGAGGAGTGTTTTGAAGTTTTTTGGATGGGAGTTTTCTTCATGCATGGCCAACACTATTTCTGAACTAGAGAGAAAGAAGATTTAGAATAAAGCGCAAAAAGCGATTGTTTTTTATTTCGTTTATATTTTATTTTAGAAAATATGTCTTTTATATCAATGAGTATGTCGAGTTTCTATGTGCATAAGAAATGCTTAAAAAGATGTTGACAAGTTGTGTGTTGGTTGATTGTGTTCTTCAAATATGTTAGGTATTTGAAAATACCGTTTAGTTTGCATTTTTTCTGAGTTATTGGTAGTATTTATATTATTTTTAGGGTGGTAAATGGTGTCTCTTCGTGGCCATAGGCAGTGCACAACAGTTGTTAAGTTATTGGCTCTAGCAGCAATAGAGAAGGCAAACTCTGGTCACCCAGGTGTTGTTTTGGGTTTTGCTGATGTGTTGACTGTTCTTTGGAGAAAGCACATGCGCTATGATCTGGCTGATGCAAGCTGGCAAAACCGAGATCGTTTTGTTCTATCCAATGGACATGCTTCTGCTTTGTATTATGCTATTTTACATTGCTGTGGTTTTGATTTGACTTTAGATGATTTGAAATCTTTTCGT
Source organism: Pseudomonadota bacterium (assembly GCA_036121365.1). Lineage (GTDB taxonomy): Bacteria > Pseudomonadota > Gammaproteobacteria > Comchoanobacterales > Comchoanobacteraceae > UBA7916. The sequence continues at coordinate 97,203 of JAZAFR010000007.1, forward strand.
CAATTGGGTAGTCGTACGCCAGGGCACCCTGAACGTGATCCAGAACTGGGGATTGATGTGTCAACCGGCCCTCTGGGGCAAGGTCTTGCCAATGCTGTGGGGATGTCTTTGGCTCAAAAGTATTTAGAATCGGATGTGGGAGACAAATCTCAGAACGATTTGATGGATTATTATACTTATGTCGCCGTTGGTGATGGATGCCTTATGGAGGGCATTTCGCATGAAGCCTGCTCCTTGGCAGGACGGTTTTCTTTGGGTCGCTTGATCGTTTGCTGGGACGACAATGGTATTTCTATTGATGGTGAATGTGAAAACTGGTCTGAAAAATCTGTTTCTGGTCGGTTTTTATCGTATGGCTGGCAGGTGATTGATGGTGTTGATGGGCATGATCCTGATGCCATTGATGAGGCCATAATTCAAGCAAAGGCTTGTTTGGATAAGCCGACTCTCATTTGCTTTAAAACTGTGATTGGTCATGGAACAGATCTTGCAGGTAGTAGCGTGTCGCATGGTAAGCCTTTGGGAAGGGCTCGCATAGAGGGTTTAAAAAAATCTCTGCAGTGGACTTTGGATGATTTTTGTGTGCCCGAATCTCTTTATGAGCTTTGGCATGTGAATTATCAGCCAGGTCTTGCTGATCAGTGGTATCAAGCTGTGGATGGCATGCCTGAGAATAGTTTACTTAATAGATTGGCTAATTTTGGTCAAACAGAAAGTGTTCCAGTTGATTGGGATGATTGCTGGAAAAAATGGTTGAGTGATCCTGATCTTGTCTGTGAGTCAAGAGCCAGCCGGCATAGTTCTCAATGGCTGCTGAAAAAACTGATGGGGTATTTTCCCTCTCTGCTTGGAGGTAGTGCTGACTTATCTGAATCCACTGGTGTCTTATTGGCTGATGAGTTGACTTGGTTTCCTGGTAAAAAGCCTGGGCCATTTTTATCTTTTGGTGTGCGGGAGTTTGCGATGTTTGCCATTGCCAATGGCCTTGCTACTTGTATGGGGCTTAGGCCTTTTGTGAGTACTTTTTTGGTGTTTTCAGATTATGGTCTCAATGCTGTCAGGATGGCAGCAATGATGAAGATGCCAGTGGTGTTTATTTTTAGTCATGATTCGGTTTATGTTGGGGAGGATGGTCCGACCCACCAGCCTATTGAACAGCTTTCTCACTTGCGTTCAATTCCTAACTTAGATGTGTGGCGTCCTGCAGATGCTTTTGAGACCGGAATTGCGTGGAAAAAAATTCTTGAGTGCAATGATCGACCAAGTTGCTTGGTTTTATCTCGACAAAAATTGCCCTCTTGGGGATTTGATAGTTGTCGTTGGCAAGCAGAATTGGGTGCATACCGATTGGATTCTTGTGCGTCAGATTGTTATGGGGTGTTGATTGCCACTGGTTCAGAGCTTGCACTTGCGATGGCTGCTCAAAAAAAATTGCTTGATTTGGGAGTCTGTATCGGTGTTGTGTCCATGCTTTGTGTGGAGCGGTTTTTACTGTCTTCCCATGATTACCAGGAGCAGGTGTTGCCTAGGAGTCTTAAATTTCGTGTCGTATTGGAAGCAGGATCTGGTCAGTGTTGGTATCAATTTTTGCAAGGTGTGCGTGGAATGGTTCTGAGTATAGAGACGTTTGGATCTTGTGGGCCTGGACAATCTGTTTATGAGATGTTTGGCTTTCATGTGGATACTGTGTGTGATTCTGTTTTGTCTCTACATGGCGTTGATGTTCGGGTTTAGGCGTTTTTTATATGTAGCCAAAAGAGATTTTATGTTTTTTAAGCATGATATAGCATATGGCAGAATAGGATAAGCTGTTTATTAGGTTTGCGATGATGGGTTCAAGAAATCCTATTTTTTGTACTAAGATATAGCAGAGTATTATTTGTATTATCATTTGAGCAATGTTTGCAATACACCGGTTTCATGATGTTTCTATAGTTTAGAATCGGCTTTAAATAAAAAAAATCTAGAAAATTAACGCATAAATAGATAATATGTCTGTAGTGTTTAATCCGAAATCATAACCATGCTAAAAAAAGACTCCAATATCACTAATTGCGTAATTATATTTTTTCTTTTACTCACGATACTCATAGCAATTTTCTATGACCAGTTAAGTATACAGCAAATCAAAAATAACTGGCAGTTATGCCTAACAGGTTTATTCGTTATTATTTTTTTTATTACTCTGGCGCTAGGTCATCGTTACCTAAGTGAAAAAAAAGGAGTCTCCTTCGTCAATAACTTTTTTCAATTTCCGATCGATCTGTGCGTATCACTACTAACATTTATTGTCATTATCCAAGTGGTCCACCAAGTTGACAGCGCAAAGTCTTTAGAGGAAAAAAAACTTACGAAAATTCTTGCAAAATACGGTGATATAATAGTCATTGATAATATTGAAAAAAACGCAATTAAATATAAAGGAATCAGCAGATTTTACGAAAATATTCTCACAGAAGATTTTCCTGAATCAAAAAATGAAAAAGCTCTGTGGGAAGAGAGGTTTCCCAACATCCCCTACGTCAAATATGAAGAAAATAAAATTGAATGGCATTACTCCAGTATATTCATACGGCAAATGATTAGTATAATTAATGTATTTGATATGAAAAAGATACTGCCATTATCTAATAAACAAAATGCATTCAAACTTGATCTCAAGGAAACAGAAGAACGGAAGAGCATACTTTTAGGATGGATGGTTTGCTTCAAATTATTTTTAAAAAACCCAACAGTACGAAACTCTTGGGAAAAGACTAAGTCAGTTTATGCCGATTCAGATACGATTGCCTGGGTGCAACAGTATATTATAAATGACTTCGAAAATAATCCAGAGTATTTTAAAGAGCACAGAAAAAGTTGGGATGCAGAAGTAACTGAAATTTTAAAAAAGAAAGACCAGAGTAGAAAAGATGCACCTTGATAGCAACTATTAGTATGAATAGACCTTGAATTTCACACATAGATTGGTTAGCATTAAATGCTGAATTTTTTGAAAACCCTATGTCAAAAGCACGAGTGTCTAAAACGCAAAACCTTTTTTTGTACTTTTTATTTGCAGTAATTAGTATCTCTGGAGTTATAATAGTATGGGGAGGGTACCGTCAGTTAGAACAATTTAACGAGGTTATAGGATTAATTATTGTCGTAGTTTTATTTTTAATAAACCTCATTTACATGCACCACCGTATCTATATTACATACGGGCAGAAAACTAGCCAAAGTTTCTTTATTCTTCCTGTGCAGGTCTTAACTGCGCTTGTTACAGTAATTTTTATTTTTCAGGTATCACTTAAGCTTCAAAATGAATCAGTGGCAATAAAAGAGAATTATCGATATGAACTTTCCTTATATTCAGATGAGGTGGTAGTCAATAACTGGGAAAACATACCCATGGAAAACCCTGAGATAAATGCTCTATATCAGCAGATTTTTGGCTCACTCACTGGAAACGAAGATGGTTTTGAAACTAAAGAGCAATGGGAAAAACGCGGACTAAAAGTAAAATATGTTCCGTTTGAAGGTAATGAGTTAGAATGGCATTATGCAGCCAAGTTCTGTCAATCCATGGCTAATATATACCGAATGTTTAATCTAAATGAGGTATTTAAAATTCATGAAGAAAAAGAGTCAACTGCGCACCGAGAAGATAAGCTTTACAATTGGTTAAACTTTTTTAAGCTGTTTCTCAAAAACCCCACTGTTAGAAATGTATGGGAACAATACAAGTATCGCCATGCAAACCCTACCTTGTCAGCATGGGTAAAATATTATATTACAGATCCAATTGACGATGAATTTGAAGAGTCGAATCAATCTGATGAATCCAACGTGCTCGTCAACAGCTATTTGCAAGGGGAGAATATAGATCTGGAAAAGCACTTAAGTGATAAAATAGTAAGAAATAGTCCCTAAGAGTAACCTAACTGGACATCAGATTGATATAACAGGGTAAATTTTCCGTCACAACTATTAAGAATAGGAACAGTGTATCTAAAATCAGTAAGGATTGGTCTGCTTGATTCATAAAGTAGCAAACGGAATACTTCATCATCAAACCAGTAGTTCATTTTTCAGTCCATGATGAAGACAAGTTTTGATGCTGGTGAGGCGTTTGGATCTTGCGGTCTTGGGCAATCTGTTTATTAGGTGTTTGACTTTCATGTGGATGCTGTGTGATTCTGTTTTGTCTTTACATGGCGTTGATGTTTGGGTTTAGGTATTCTTTATATGTAGCCAAAAGGTTTTATGTTGATTTTATATTTTTTAAGCGAGGTATAGCACATGGCAGAACAGGATAAGCTACCTATTATGTTTGCGATTATGGGGCCAAGAAACCCTATTTTTTGTACTAAGATATAGCAGAGTGTTGTTTGTATTGCTATTTGCACAATGTTGGCAATATACACCGGTTTCATGATGTTTCTATAGTTTAGAATCAGTTCTGCTCTAACCCATATTTTAGATAGGCTGAAATATGCCATCTGTATGATGATTCCGATTATCATATGGTGAGGATTGTTAATGTGAAAGAATTCTAGTATTTGCTTTTGAAATAGCAGCAGTATTATTATGGATATTATAAACCATATGATTCCACTTCTAACGAGATTCTTAAACATGCTTTCGAGTTTTTCCGTTGCTTCTTTTTCTATTCCTGCTCGAGATAAGTATTCATACATGAAAGGACCCATGGATCCTTGAAGTAGCATTGCAAAGCTTCCAATAATAACGCAAATATAGTATTTTGCTAGCGTGTGAGAGGACGGAGCTGCAAGCTCTATTGGAATGGGTATGCTGAGGCAAACAAGAGAGCCTAAGCAATCATAAAAAATATGTGTGTTTGCCGTTTCTCTCAGCTTTTGTTGTTTTTCTCTTGACCATATCCATTGAGAAAGGCTGCAGTGCAGAATGTGTTTTTTGTTGAGAAGTATGAATGTGTATTGAAAAAGGCATATGATTAGCATAGAGGCGAAAAGTAGTTCAACGGTAGTAGTATAGTCAATTTCAGAATGACCAGTGAACTTGATGTGAATGTATGACAGTGCAGATATGACTGTAGTTAGTATGCCTAGGTTTGAGTTTGGAGATAGGATTATAGCGAGGATTTGTTGTTTTGTTGACAAGAATAATGAAGAGTTCCAGAATGCTATAAGAAATACTGGAATCATATATAGTGCGTCAATATAGATTTTGATGGGGTTTCCGCAAGCGTTGATATGGCATGGGATGAGATTGGTTGTTTGTAATAAAATAGAGGTTAACGAAAAAAAAGATAGCGTTATGGCTGTTATAAATAGGATACGCAGCCCCCAGTTTAGTAATATTTGTAGTTGCTTTTTGTTTTTTTTTGAAATGAGTTTGGGGGCCTTTTCAATTATTAAATAGTAGCTTCCTAGTAGTATGATAGGGCAAATGTTGTTCAATATGGTAAATAGCATATTGAGTTGGCCGAATATGACTTTTCCCATATGTTTAATCAGGTAGCTGTTAAGAAAAAAGTGCAGAAAGAAGTTTGTCACTAGAAATGAAAATAAATGAAAGCTTTTTTTGAGTTTCATTGAGACTTCCTTTAAATTAGTATGGTATTAATTGCATATAAGTGTTTCTATTGTCAATAGTCAATCCTTGAGTGTCTGCGGTTATTGTGTGTCAATATTGTTGGCGCTTTTGTTTCATCTCTGTGTGGTTCTTATATCAATCTTTACTAATGGTTTGAGCTAGAGTTTTTTATTTAAGCCCCGATTTAATTGGGTATTGTTTTATGGAGGGCTTAACATTGGTGTGTTAATTTGCTATCATTGATATTTGTATGGGGAGTGTATGCCAAGGAGTTTATGGATATGGTTTTGCCTTTAAGCGAAAGAAAAATGAATCTGGCGATTAGTGGTGCTGGTCGGATAGGTAGGGCGGTGTTTCGAGCTTTTTATGAAAATAGAAGTCGATATAAAGGGTTAAATTTGGTTGCTTTGAATGATCCTCATGATTTCTCTACGCTGACACATCTTTTGAAATACGATAGTGTTCATGGACCTTTTCGTCTTCCAATTTCTCTTGAATCTGACCCTTGTCGTTTGGAAGTTAACGGAGAGAGCGTTTTGCTTCAGTCCAGTCGGTCTCCAAAAGAGTTGCCGTGGAAGTCGTTAGATATTGATTGTGTTTTAGAGTGTAGTGGGTGTTTTAAGGATCGAATAGGACTTAGTCAGCATATAGATGCAGGTGCTCGGAAGGTTTTGTTGTCTTCTCCTGCTAAAGGTCCTGTTGATGCAACTGTTGTGTTGGGGGCGAATGAAAAAGCACTCAAACAAGAGCATGATGTTATTTCTATTGGTTCTTGTACAACCAATGCTTTGGCGCCCGTTCTTAAAATGTTGCAATCAATGGTTACTGTGAATAATTGTTTTTTTACAACAGTGCATGCTTACACAAAAGACCAATCATTGGTGGATTCCCATCATCGTGATTTGCGGCGTGGACGTGCGGCGGGACAGTCTATTATTCCTACAAAAACAGGTGCTTCCAAGACGGTTTCTGAGGTGTTGCCTGAATTTTTAGGTAAGGTTGAGGGTTATGCTTTACGTGTCCCTACGGCAAATGTTTCTTTGTTAGATTTGGTGGTTGAATTAAAAGAACCCATTGATCAGTCAAAGCTTGAAATTATGATTACAGATTATGCCTATCAATCTCCTGTTTTGTCTGTGACACGGGAGCCTTTGGTGTCATGCGATTTTAATCAAAACCCGGCATCAGCAGTGATTGATTTATCACAATTACAGATGAATGGGAGGACTTTGAGATTGGTGGCTTGGTATGATAATGAATGGGCGTACGCGTTGAGGATGCTGGATATGGCTTCCAAGATATTTTCGTTGTCTTTTTCTGAAATGGCAAGTAGTCACTAAATTGGGATTTCTGATTGATGGATGACTTTTTTAAAACCTGTCAACAGCTCAAACCGGGTAGTACTGTTTTGTTGAGAGTGGACTTTAATTTAAGTCGAGATGGTGCGGGTCAGTGGATTTTGAATAAAAGACTGTATGGCGTATTGCCGGTCATTAAAGAATTGTTGGCCATGCAATTTGGTGTGATTTTAGTGTCGCATTTAGGTAGGCCTCGTCCAGGTGTTTGGGAAGAACGGTTTTCGTTGTCAAGTTTGTGTGTTGAGTTGGAGAAACTGTTAAATAAGACGGTGACTTTTTTATCAGCATGGCCGTATCAGAAAACTTATTTGGCAGGAGGAACTGTGGCTTTGGCCGAAAATACACGGTTTTTGAGAGGGGAGAGAGAGAACGATTCTGATTTGGCAAAAAAAATGGTGGAAAATGTTGATTTAGTGGTGATGGAGGCTTTTGCGTGCTCGCATAGAAAACATGCCTCTACTGTTGGTATTTTAGAATGTGCTAAAAATGTTTGTTTAGGCCCTGTTCACCAAAAAGAGTTATATGGGATTGGTCAATTTTTAAAAACTAAATCTCCTCGTGTGGCGTTTATAGGAGGAAAAAAAATATCTACAAAACTCCCTCTTATGGTTAAGCTCTTGGAATCAGTTGATAAGATCTGCTTCGGAGGGGGCATTGCTAGTACAATTTTATATGCCAAAGGTTTTTCTATGGGGACGTCGTGGGTGGAATTTAGCTATTTAAAAGAGGTCAATGACTTTTGTCAGTTGGCGGAGAAAAATAATGTCGATCTTGTATTGCCTTGTGATGTGTATGTCAGTGAAGATTTGACTGAATTTCAAAATAGTCGGTTGGTTGATGTTGATAAAATATTGCCTCACGAAAGTGTGGTGGATATAGGGGATCGAACAATCAGCCAATATATTGGCTCTGCAAATGACGCTTTGTCCGTATATTGGAACGGTCCAATGGGAATATATGAATTCTTCTCTGGGATGCAGGGTAGTTCTGATCTTGCTAAATGTTTGTCAAAAGGGAGTTCATACTCCTTGGTGGGTGGAGGGGATACTTTGTCAGTATTGGAAAAGTTGGGGATTTATGATTTTTCTCATCTCAGTACTGGTGGAGGTGCATTTTTACATTATTTGGCCAATAGTAGTACGCCTGTTTTAGACTCTATGGCTATAGAAAAGATAGATTTTACGGAGACCGTATGAATTTAAGAAGAACCAAGATAGTTTCAACTTTGGGGCCAGCAACAGACCCTGATTCAGTATTGCTGGAAGTGCTTAGAGAAGTTGATGCAGTACGCTTGAATTTTTCTCATGGTAATATTGAAGATCATATTAGGCGTATTGAGTCTGTCAGAAGACTGTCTATTGATTTAGGTAAGGATGTTGCTGTGTTTGCTGACTTACAAGGGCCGAAGATTCGTATTGGTTGTTTTGAGGGAGGCGAGTGTTTTTTGAACGTAGGGGATCGATTTATTTTTGATCTAGACTGTGATCCAAATAGGGGTTCGTCGGAGCGTGTTTGGTTTGATTATCCTGGACTAGTTAAGGATGTGCAATCGCGAGAAAATCTTATTTTTTTGTTGGATGATGGTAAAATAAGAATGCGAGTGTGTTCTAGTTGGGATCGTGGTTTTGAATGTATTGTAGAATGCGGTGGGGTTCTTTTTAGTCGCAAAGGTATGAGCGTTCTTGGGGGGGGGGTGTGTGCGCCAATGTTGACATCAAAAGATCTTGAGGATTTAAAAAAAGCATGTCAGTTGGATGTGGATATGATCGCCCTGTCTTTTCCTGCTTCTGGCAATGATATTTTGAAAGCACGTGAACTGATTGATGCTTATGATCCAACCATTGGAATTATTTCGAAGATTGAGCGCAAAGAAGCTGTGGATAACTTAGAGGATATCATTCAGTATTCAGATGTTGTGATGGTGGCAAGAGGTGATCTGGCATTGGAGGTTGGTGAAGAAGAAGTTCCTATATTGCAGAAATATATTATTAAGCAAGGCCGCTTAAAAGAGACCCCTATTATTGTTGCAACACAAATGATGGAATCTATGACTCAGTCAGCAACACCAACGCGTGCGGAGGTTTCAGATGTTGCAAATGCAGTATTGGATGGGGCGGATTGTGTGATGCTGTCAGCGGAGACTGCAACAGGGCTTTATCCCTCTCAAGTGGTGCAGAAAGTGGCTTCTATATGTAAGAGTATTGAAAAACACTCCCTGACACAAAAGTCTCAATATCAAGATAAAATTAAATACCATAGTATAGATGAATCAGTGGCTTATGCTACAATGTATTTGGCTAACCGTATGCCTGTAAGTGCAATTATTGCATTGACTGAACATGGGAAAACGCCAAGAATTATGTCAAGAGTGAGAACTGGAATTCCCATTTATGCACTGAGTCGTAAGTCTCGCTCACGGGCTTTTATGTCTTTTTTGCGAGATGTGTATCCTGTGTCTTTTGATATGCAAGAAATTAAGACTTCAAAGCAGCTTGTGGTTAAAGTTGTGGATTACTTTTTGGAACGTGGCGTGATAGGGAAAGAAGATTGTTTTATATTGACACATGGCGATGATTTGACCGGCAGTCGCAGTACTAGCACGCTTAAGGTCTGCAAAGTTGCAGATATTCTTTCTTATGGAAGTTCTAATGATTGTACAAAAGGAAGAATGGAAGAGTTGATTGGGGTTGAATATAATGAGTAATGGATATCGTATTTTTTTGATTGTGTTGGCTGTTTTGGTGGGGTGGTTTTTGTATCAACAGATTCGTGCACGTCCAGAATTATTTAAGGCTGAAGCTCTGCAAAATGCTTCATTTACTGCAGCTTTGCTGGCCATTTTTTTGATTCTCGTGGTTGGTTTTTTTATGGTGACAATGTAGGAGGGGCTGTATGAGTGTTAAAGGCACGTTATTGGGCGTTTTTTCTGAGTCTCCTTTTAAAGTGATTGATGAGCACATGCAGCAGTCTGTTGCTTCTGCTGCTTTATTGGTTGATTTTTTTGATTCGGTTTTGAGCTGTGACTGGGAGCAATCTAAGTTGATTCAGGAAAAAATTTCACACCTGGAAAGTTTGGCAGATAAAATTCAGCGTAAAGTGAATCGCCAATTATATAAAGCAATGTTCCTACCTGTGTCTCGATATGATGTTCTCTCATTGGTCAAATCTCAAGACTCTATTGCCAATCAAGCTGAAGATATTGCAGGTTTTGTGTTGAGTCGGGAGATGTTCTTTCCTTCTAGTATGCATGAGAAGATTTCATTGTATGTGCAATCAAGTGTGGGGGTTTGCAAAGAAGCTGAGGCAATTGTTAAGCATCTTGGTGTTGTGATGCAATCTGGTTTCTCTAGTCCCTGTATTGATGAAATTGAAAAAATGGTAGATAAATTGCATCAATTGGAACATGATAATGATTTGATCCAAGTTGATCTTCGACTTTTGTTGAAAGATGAAGAGGATAGGTTGTCTCCAATTGATGTCATGTTTATGTATAAAGTGTTAGAGCGTATTGGGAACTTGGCAGACAATGCTCATCATATTGGTGAAAAATTTAGCTTAATGTTGGTGAGTTTGTAATAATTTAGGCTGGTTTGGTGATGTGTGTAAAAGATTTGAGCGTGGTTTTTGGTCACTGGACTCATACTTGAAGGAGGCAGAATGTTTCACTTTGTATGGGTGGATTTTTCTTTTTTATCTTCGTATAGAAAACAATATTCTAATAGTGCTTTCCTGCAAATTGTCTTCGCAGTGTTTATTGTGTGCGCTTCTTATGCACTGGGATTTTATATGACGGCCGTGTTTTTACAAGGTTTGAGTATGTCTCAGTATGGACGTTTAGTCATGGCTAAAAAATTAATTTATATTACTAGTTCGGTATTGTTGCTGGGAACCAGAAATGTGGCCAAGCATTTTTTGTTGGAGTATCGTGATAAGAACTTGAGTAAGCTTTCATCTTTTATTCGTTGGCATATGCGGTATATTTTCGTCATACTACTCTTTTTCTATTTGCTTTATGTATTGGCTCTTTTTTTACTTTATTTCTTTAGCTCGAAAGATTATATTGAATTTGGTGTTGAGCTTTTTTCTGTGTCGGTGTCTCCCTTTTATGCCTTGTTTGGCATAATGTCTATTTATTTGTTGTGTTTTGGTTACCCTCTAATTTATAACTTCGCTCAAGCGTTGCTGGGTAACGGTGTTTGGTTGTTAACTTTTTTTTGTCTTTTATCTTTTCAACCTAATATTACTGATTCTTGGTTGATTGTCTTTGTTATGGCTTCTACTGTGGTCTCTTTTATTTTAGTTTTTTGCATATTTCTGTTTTTTTTGTATAAAGATTTATTGAGAGTTATTCGACTTAATCAGGTTTATGTGATTGATCCTGCATGGACTCAGAATAGAGTATACTCACTGCTGCTCGATTTGTATTTCTTTTTACCAAGCACGATTGTTCTTTTTATTTCTAGTTATTTTAGTGGATATGATGTTTCGGGTCAGATTGCTCTTTGCTTTTCTATTGGCGTTTTTTATTTTTTAGTCAGTGCTTCACTCGGCCCTCTCAAATTTGATCATTTGTCTGCTGAGATAGATTATGATTTGGGAAGAATTTCTCACAAAAAAAATTCAATAGATTCAATTTTTAAGATTGTTAATCGCGTTGTCTTGATTCTGGGTGGGGTATTTTTTGGGATTATTTTTATGTATGGCCATCAAATATTATTTTTGTTTGGCCAAGATAGTCAGCCTATGTATTTTTTGTTACTCGAAGTCTGTTTATCATACTTTTTGATGTCTTGTTATTTTCCGACTTTAAATTTTGCTTTGATTTATTCAGGTGATACAAAGTTTATTGCAAGAATTGAGATTTTTATGTACGCTACATTAACTTTATTGGGGCCATGGTTGGTTCTCTATTTTGGTAAGTTTTATGTGCTTCATTTGTATCTTTTGCTTCAATGTGTTCAGTTGTTGTTGTCTTATTTCAGGTTTAGAAAGATCACTGACTGTCGAATTTTCTCTTTGATATAAGTTTTTTATAGGGGGCTGATTATACTTTGTGAAGTTTTTCTATTTCTTGTGAAAATAGCTTAGTTTGGTTGTATGATTGATTAAATCTTATTTATGCATTTGCTCGAATCGTTAAAATATCTCCGTCCTTGACGATATATTCTTTTCCTTCAAGTTTCCACGTCCCTGCTTTTTTTGCGCCTGCCTCTCCGTTGTGTTTGATATAATCTTCGCTTGATATGACTTCTGCTCTGATGAAATGAGATTGAAAATCAGTATGGATTACTCCAGCTGCTTGTGGAGCTGTTGAATTTTTTTTAATTGTCCATGCTCTAGCTTCTTTGGGACCTGCCGTATAGAATGTTTCTAGTTCAAGTAAACTATGACCAATACGGATTAATTGATTGAGCCCAGACTCTTCTAGTCCCAAGTCTTTTATGAATTCAGACTGTTCTTCTTTGTCTAGACTTGATATTTCTGCCTCTATGGATGCATTGATGATCACAACAGGACTATTTCTATCTTTTGCAAATGCGATTAAGCTTTGTAGCTTTGTATTTTTTTCTATGTTGTCATGATCATTTATGTTGGCAACATAAAAACATGGCTTGGATGTCAATAGTTGATATTTCTTACAGATTTCTTTGATGTCAGTGTCTTCTTCTTGTATTTGTGATAAATGATGGCCGTCGTTGAGATGTCTGATGATACTCTCTATGATGGTTTGCTCCTTTTTTGCTTCTTTGCTTCCTGCTTTTACTAACTTTTGCAGTTTCTGTGTAGCTTTTTCTAAGGTTTGAAGATCTGCCAATGCCAGTTCCGTTTCTATGGTTGTGATGTCGCTGATCGGGTCAACTTTTCCATCGACATGTGTGATGTTTGAATCTTCAAAGCAACGTGTGACATGTGCGATGGCTTGTACCGAACGTATATGACCTAAGAATTGATTGCCAAGACCTTCTCCTTTGCTGGCCCCAGATACAAGACCCGCAATATCAACAAATTCCATCAGTGTGGGTATGGTTTTTGCACTATTTGTGATTTTAGCGATTGTGTGAAGTCGTGGATCTGGTACTTCTACCATTCCTGTATTGGGTTCTATCGTGCAAAACGGATAATTTTCAGCTTGAATTGTGGCGCTGGTTAATGCATTGAATAAGGTTGACTTTCCTACATTTGGAAGTCCTACAATGCCGCATTTGAATCCCATTTTAACTATCCCCTTGGTTGATTTTTGCAATATGCTGTTGATATGTATTGATGTTGCCTGAAAGTAACAATTGGAACTCTTTTTGTGACTGTGTGATGTTTTCTTTCAGGAGGTCTTCATCAGATTCATTGGGTCTTTGTAGAACGTAGTCACTGGTTTGTTCTTTTGTTTTTGGCTTGCCTATCCCTATTTTTAATCGGAGTATTTCTTTGATGTTGATGTGTTGCTGTAGGTTTCTTACTCCGTTATGCCCTCCGTGTCCTTCAGAGTGTTTTAGTCTAATGATGCCTACGTCTAGATCGAGGTCGTCATAGATCAGTAGAATTTGATTGGACGGTACTTTAAAGTAGTGAGCACATTGTGCAATTGGTTGGCCGTTGATGTTCATTAGTAGGCCTGGTTTGAATAATATTATTGTTTTTCCGTCGTGTGTGAGTTTGGTTATGCTGCCTGTGCCGTGATCTGATTTTTGCCAAACCAAGTTGTGTTGATGTGCCAGATGATCAATCCACCAAAAGCCAACATTGTGTCTTGTTTTGAAGTATTTTGGATCATTGTTTCCAAGAGCGGTGATAAGTCTGATGTTCATAGGCACTTTGATTTGTTATGGGCTCCCCATTGCAAATTTGAGAGCGCAGATTATTTTGACTCGGAGCTCTCTTCTCTGTTTTCTATTTCATTGCTCTCAGTATCGCTAGATCCGCTTTCACCTTCGGTTGTCTCTTCTGTTTCTTCGACAGGTTCTTCAGCTATTTTTGGAAGATGTGCGGTGACAAGTGTTGGATTGTGCTCTTCAGTTATGGTTTCTGTCATCTCAACACCGGTAGGAAGTTTTAGCTCGGATAAGTGGATGATTTGATCCAACTCTAATGTGGATAAATCTAATTCAATGTGCTCTGGCAAATTTGTTGGTAGGCAGTGTATGCTGACTTCTGTTGTTGTGTAGGTGATTTGCCCTTTGCTTTTGATTGCTGGTGACTCGTCCGCGTTAGTAAACAAAATAGGTACGGAGGTTGTGATTTTGTGTTTTTTGCTGACTCTTTGGAAGTCGATGTGTGTGACTGTCTTTTTCAAAAAGTGTGTTTGTATTTGCTTTACTAGTACAGCTTGTTTCTTTCCATCAATGAGAAGATTGAAAAGATGTCCGTTCAATTTTTTACGTTCGTGTAGAAGGTTGATTTCTTTTTCTGGCAATTTGACCATCTCGTTGGGATATTGCTCTCCGTAAATGATAGCGGGTATTTCATTTTGCTCTTGACTTCGGATTTTTTTGCTGGCAATTGTACCGGATTGTTTTTTTGATGAGCAAGTTAGAGTATTGATCGTATTAGACATAGTGAGTACCATATTGTTAAAAAATCTGGGGTGCCAGGATTCGAACCTGGGAATGCGGAGATCAAAACCCCGTGCCTTACCGCTTGGCGACACCCCAATTGGCTACTATTTTCCTAAAAGTTTGACTCTTTGTCAAATCATTTTCATTATTTTTTGTGTTTTAGTTGTGTTTTAGTTGTGTTTTAGTTGTGTTTTAGTTGTGTTGATTGAGTTTCTATGGGGTGTTTTGCAAATTTTATACTCGGATGGTATAATGGGAGAGAATGGTTTCTTTAAGAAAGGCAGGCCCGGTTGTTATGAGTGAATTTGAGTTTAAAACAAAAGGAGATGCAGACGGTGTTCTTATTCCTAATGTATGGGATCTTGTTGCGTTTGCATTGACTTTTTGTGTTTTTCTTTTATTGGGGCAAGCTCTTAGAGGTATGGCTTTTGGTCATGTTGTGGATGCTCAAGGTATTGATCTTTCAGTCACGATGTTGCCGAAATATGCCTTATTTAGTGTCGCAAGAATGTTTGTGGCTTTGTTTTTTTCACTGTTGATTACCTTTGTTTTAGGTACTTTGGCTGCTCGTTCTCAAATGGCTGAGCGTGTGATTATTCCATTGGTCGATGTTTTGCAATCGATTCCAATCTTGGGGTATTTGACAATTGCAGCCACTGTGTTTGTAGATGTCTTTGGTATGGGTACTTTTGGTTATGAGATGGTGGCTTTTTTTGTTATTTTTACTTCGCAAGTATGGAATATGATTTTGTCTTTTTATCAGAGTTTGATTATGTTGCCTGCGGATCTAAAAGAGTTGGCTGCTGTGATGAGGCTACGAAGGATACAGAAGTTTTGGCGTGTGGATGTTCCTTTTGCAATGCCTGATTTATTGATCAATATGATGGTTTCTTTATCAGCTGGATGGTTTTATATTATGGAATCAGAAGCGATTGTGGTTTCAGGTCAAGAGGACCGTATGTTGCTTCCTGGCTTGGGTTCTTATATGTGGCAAGCAAACTTACAGCAAAATACGCATGCATTATGGTGCGCATTGGGTGCTATGTTTGTGGTTATTTTGTGTTATGATCAACTGATGTTTCGGCCTTTATTGCATGTTGTTCGTGGATATCAGTCCCATGATGATGATTTGCTACACCGCTCCTGGATAGTGAATTTGTTATTGCGGACATGCTGGTTTAAATGGGCTGTTGAAAAACTACATCGTGCTTTTTCAGGCGTTCTATTGAGGTTGTCTCGATATTCTCGCCCTGTGACTATGCCTTATGAATATGAAGAAAAACGCAGTTCTTTAAGTATGGGGGTCTGTTGGTTGCTAATGTTTTGTTTTGTTGCGCTTTCTCTGTATGGGATGTGGCAGGTTATTCATATTGCTTCATTGCCTGAGCTTTTTAGGATTCTTCTTTTAGGCTTTTTTACCTTTTTACGTGTGTTTGTGTTGTTGTTGTTTTGTATGCTCCTTTGGGTTCCTGTTGGGGTTTGGGTTGGGTTTAGGCCTGCGATTGCTAATAGAGTGATGCCGGTTATTCAATTTCTTGCTGCCTTTCCTCCTAATATGCTATATCCATTATTAATGGAGATCATTTTAGTGTATGGTCTTAATGTTAATATTTGGTGTGCTCCTCTGATGATCCTAGGTACCCAGTGGTATATACTCTTTAATGTCATATCTGCAGTTCAGTCCATAGATAAGGAGCTTGTGTATGTCACAAAACAGTTGGGAGTGAAAGGTTTTTTTCTGTGGAAGCGTTTGATTTTGCCTGCCATCGCCCCACATTTGATTTCAGGTGCTATGGCTGCATCTGGAGGGGCTTGGAATGCGAGTATTGTTGCTGAGGTGTTGACTTGGGGCGGTCAAACAAAAGTAGCTGCTGGACTTGGTTCTTATATCCATATGGCAGCCAGTAGGGGCGATTTAGATCTGCATGTGCTGGCCATTTTAGTCATGTGTTTTTATGTGGTGTTGATCAACCGGCTGTTTTGGAATCCGTTGTATCGGTATGTCGAGCGGCGTTATGCTACTTAGATGAATGGAGGGTAAACATGAGTACAATTATTGAAGTTGTGGATGTGAGAAAAACATTTAAAAAAGATGCTTCTCAGGATTTGTTGGTATTGGACCAAATTAATTTGTCGATACAGTCGGGTGAAATTGTTGCATTGTTGGGTACCTCTGGTTCTGGAAAGTCCACGTTATTGCGTATTATCTCTGGTTTGATTCAGCCATCAGCAGGCAAAGTGTATTTTTCTGGACAACCGGTTAAAGGCCCTGTATCTGGTGTGGGTATGGTTTTTCAAAGTTTTGCTTTGATGCCGTGGATGAGTGTTCTGGAAAATGTTGAAATTGGACTTGAGGCATTGGGTGTTTCTGTTCAAGATAGGCGTGAGAGGGCACTACGTGCCATTGATATGGTAGGGATGGATGGTTTTGAATCAGCTTATCCGAGAGAGCTTTCAGGTGGTATGCGTCAAAGAGTTGGTATTGCGAGGGCATTGGTCATTGAGCCTAAGGTTTTGTTATTGGATGAGCCATTCTCTGCGTTAGATATTTTGACTGCTGATAACTTGAGAAATGATCTATTGCAGTTGTGGATGAAGAAAACAACCAAAATGCAATCTATGCTTTTGGTGACACACAATATTGAAGAGGCTGCAGTCATGGCAGATAGAATATTGATATTTGGTCATGATCCAGGTTCGATTCGTGACGAAATAAAAATTTCGGTTGCCAGGCCTAGATCTGAAAAGCCAATTGTGGTTCAGTCTATTATGGAAGAAGTCTATCAGAAGATTGCCAAAGTGAATCGTTCCAATAACACTGTTGGGCAGCGATTTCAAGTGATCAGTCTATATCATCGCTTGCCGCGTGTTGAAGTGGGTAGCATGATTGGTTTGCTCGAGGCCTTAGGGTCTGAAGAATTTAAGCAAGATTCTGATTTGTCAACGCTTGCAGAAGAGTTGTATTTGGATG
The DNA here is from genome assembly GCA_036121365.1 of Pseudomonadota bacterium. GTDB lineage: Bacteria > Pseudomonadota > Gammaproteobacteria > Comchoanobacterales > Comchoanobacteraceae > UBA7916. The sequence continues at coordinate 114,644 of JAZAFR010000007.1, forward strand.
TAGATGATTTGATGTCTATCATTGATTGTTTGGAAATTTTACGTATGGCGTTTATTGATGCGGGGCATGTTTCGTTGACACCAGCTGGTGTACAATTTTCCGAGGCCGATATTTTAGAAAGAAAAAAGATTTTTGCTCGGCAGCTGCAAGATCATGTGCCACTTGTTCGTCATATTTTACGTGTTCTTAATGGGCGTTCTAGTCACAGTGCCAGTGGTCAAAGGTTTTCAGTTGAATTACAAGATGATTTGAGTGATATTGCTGCCAGTGAAGTTTTGAAAACGGTGATTGAGTGGGGCCGTTATGCTGAATTATTCGCTTATAACGATAATACAGATACTTTGAGTTTTGATAATCCTTGATGATGGATTGTTTCTTTCTTGTTATTCTTTATGTTTTGGAGATTGGTGCTATTGGTGTATGTAGCTGAGCACTTGATTGACTTGTTCTTGGTTGTCGATGATGCTAACCAGTCCGCTTCCCATCACCACCTGGATGGGGATATTGAGTTGTTGTACTTTTGGTAATGTTTTAAGATTGATTCCCCCATCAATGCTCAGTTGGCATTTTGGATGTTGATTGTATATATTTTGTATTGCTGTCAACGCTGATTCTTGAAATGGCCTGCCACAGCGTCCAGGGACAACACTCATCACAAGACAGTGGTCTACTTTGGGTAAGTACTTAAAAAAATATTCGATTTTTTCATCTGGATTGATTGCAATACCCGCTTGGCTGTTTTCTTGGATTCTTGAGATGATTTCGAGACTTCTTGTAGATGTTTTAGGGTGAAAGAAAATACTGCGAGGACGATTTTTTTTTAACAGATCAAGCGCTTTATCAACTTGTGATACCATTAAATGAATGTCAAGATTCAGTTCAGGAAATGTTTTTTCAATGGCACTGATTAAATCAAAGTTCAATGCCAAATTATCGACATAGTGACCATCCATGATATCAATGTGTAGGCTGGTTAAGCCTGTTTTTTTAATGGCGTAGATGGCTTTTTCGATATTAAGAGGGTCTGCTGCCAGTATGGATGCGCTGATTTCAGTGATCATTTTAGAATTTGATTGAGAGGATTTTGATTTTAACATGGCTACGAATTTTACGACAGTTCTTTTTCTTTTTTTGTATTTCTTATTTGATGGTTCTGCTATTGTTCCTGGATAGTTGGTTTTTCATTTTTTAGAATTTTTTTATCTCATAGCAGGGTTGAAATCGTTATGACCTGTGTGCAGTTAAAAATGTTTTGTTTGAGTTTTAAAGAGTTGCTCAAACTTCACTATTTGCCAGGTGCGATTTAATCAGTGTGTATGCTTTTTTGATTTCAAAAGTTTTTTCATTGGCTTTTTTGATGTCTTCTTCAGTGACGTTATTTTTTTTTGCATGGACCTTGTCGGGATGATTGTCGCTGAGTAATTTTCTATACTTTCTTTTGATTTCATCGGGCTCCGTGGTTGAGCTGGCTCCTAAAACTTTGTACGCCCAATTTAAATTGTGACCTTGCGCAAAAGGCCTTTGCTGATATTGTTGGTGCGTGTGTTTGTGAAATCGCATGATTCCAAGGCATTTAAGAATGTGATCGAGTCTATTTATTTTGGCATTGGAATTTTGAGAGTTTGCTTCGATTAATTGAATTAAAATTCCGGCGATAGTGCTTTTTATGCTGGGTTGCATTAGAAGAGCTATTTGTAATTGTTGCAAGGATATAAAAGGGTTGAATGTATCTTTCTTGCCTTCATTGAAGGCTGCTTTTGCCTTTTTTTTCTGTGTACTGTTGAATTTCAACAGCTGCATGCTGTTTTCAACAATGGTGATGCTACTTTCAGAAACAGATCCATCAAATTTTGCAATATGCCCCATCAATTGATAGGCATATTGAATTATTTGAGTGTTCCACTGGTTCTTGCGTCTAATTTTTGACTTTGCTGTTCGAATTTGACTTTTGATTGATTTGTCTATTGCATTCCCAAGGTAGATGCCAGCCATTAGACCTAAAATTCCAAATCTTAAGCTCAACAGCATTCCTACGGCTATGCCGAATATCGTGCCTATAGAATTTGTTTGGAAATGAATCATTTTTGTGCTTTACTCCAAGCTACTGTTATCTCTATATTATACTTTATTTTTTATCAAATTGATAGATTTTACGGATTAAAACTTATGTTTTGTGTCTGGTATAGGTGTTTGATTTTTGGTATACTATGTTAAAATACAAGGTGGGTTTTATGAAGATCTATAAGCGTTTTGCTGGGTACTTGCCAGTGGTGGTTGACTGTGAGACTGGGGGGGTGAATGCTCAAACAGATGCGTTGCTTGAAATTGCCTGTTGTTGCATTGCGTATAAAGATGATCAGCTTGTTCAAGCTGAAAAGCTGCATTACCATGTGGATCCTTTTTCAGGTGGTATAATCACAACAGAGTCGCTGGAAATTAATCAAATTAGGCCTCATCATCCTTTTCGCTTTGCGCTCAAGGAGTCAGAATGCCTTGCAGATATGTCTGTAAAAATTAAGCAGTATTGTCAGAAATATCATTGTAGGCGTGCAATTTTGGTCGGTCATAATGCTCATTTTGACTTGGGGTTTTTACTTGCTGCCTATAAGCGCTGTGATATGATGAGCTCTTTTCCTTTTCATCATTTTTCAGTTCTAGATACGGTTACGTTGAGTGCTTTTTTTCTCAAGGAAACTGTTTTGGCACGTGCAGTTAGGAGAGCAGGCCTGAAATTCGATGTGGAGCAGGCGCATTCTGCAATTTACGATGTTGATAGAACTGCTGCGCTTTTTTGCCATTTGGAGAATAAATGCTCAGTGTGATTGACTTGTTAGATATGTCTCTAAAAGTTTTTTTGCTAAAGCAATGCTGGGTTTGATTTTGTTTTTTAGGCTTTCTGTGTCTAGACTGTCGATGAAGTTAAATAAAAATTTGTTGTCTCTGGGCAAGTTTTTTTGCATCCACTTTATGAGTTCTTTTGAGAGGGGCATTCCTTTATTGAGTGATCTGAACATGAGTGCTTGCTCTTGGCTTTGTTCAGTTAATTTGATTACTTTTAGCGTTAATAAAGACTGTAATCTAGAGTTTAAGTCTGCTCTTTCTAATTGTATGTTTGGTAGTTGACTGCTGATGCGTAACTGGTTTGTTTCGGCTAGCAATAATTTAAACAGAGCATTTTCCCAGTTTTTTTTGCCTTTCATTAATTCAATGTTATCAATACAGATTAATTGATTTTTTAGATCTTCGAGTATTTTCGGATTGCTCCTTTCTAAGGTTTTGCAATTTAGATATAGCCAACGTCTATTTGTTTGATGGCATGCTGCTTGTAATAAATGTGTTTTTCCAGTATTTTTCTCTCCGGTTAGGATGATGACTTGAGTTTGTTCATTTTTTACCTGTTGAATCAGCTTATTCATATAAGGGCTGTGGCAGTAAAAGTTTCTGTATGTATTGTTTTTTTCTAAGGAGATGGGTAGTGTCAGTTGTTCAATTATCATAATATATTTCTTCTTGATTTAAAGGGGGGATCCACTGATAGTGATGTTGTGTTCGAGTGGAGTTCGGGCTTTCGATGTTTGATTGTAAATAAGGTGCGTTTTGAAGTATTTGTAGCAATGCCTCTTCAGAGCCAGTATGGAATATTTGTATGGCAATGAAATCTGGCCCAATGCTGTTGATGTCAGTTTTTTTTATTAAATCATGTGTGGTTAAAAGCTTGGATATGTTTGTGTATTCCTCCATGCTGAACAAATCTTTGACCTCAATAATAGAGCTTTGGATTTCTTGATTTTCTGTTTTTGTGTTGATCTTAATGAGATTGATTATGTGGTCTAATGCTTGAGTAATTCCTTGGTCTAAATTTTCTATTTGACTTTCCCATGAGTGATTTTGTTTCTGACTGTAGAAATGCCATTGAATATTTAAGGGGTCTTCTTTCGTGATGTTTCCATGGAGTATTTGTGGAGTATCGTATTTTGTTTTTATGAAATCTATTATTTGTTGTTCATCTAGGTCCATTTCTAAATCCTTGATGTCTCCAATTGGAAGAAAGGTAGGCATGTTTCTCTGTTTTGATTGAGTGAGGATCATATCTGCAATTTCAGAGTGCTCTGATAAGAGTATTTGATCTCCATTTATATTTTTTGTTTGTATCCAGAGTAATGTTTTGTTTCTTTGTCCATTCCATGGAGATAGCCCTAGTTTTTGCATTATCAAATCAATGCTTTCGTGATTAAAGGTGATTGATAAGTCGTAACAGGCGCTTTCTTCTGAATCAAGGCATGGTTTCTTTGTGTAGTCATAACGGTCTACCATTGTTTCTATGTTAGGAAGAGAGTCTAGTGTTTTCAAGTGGCTTTCTGTTATGAGGAGGCCTGATCTTTTTGATAAGGTATGAGTGAATGCAATTTTGATGTTTGCTTTCAGTGTTTCTTGTGATTTACTGTTGACTGTGTTTGTGTATGTATCGTTATTTTCTTGAGTGTGGGCGTTGATGGGTAGGGCGAATAAGTAGATCAAAATCGAAAGGATGATTAAATGCATGGTTTCTATGAGTATTAAACACATTTAGCATAACATTATTTACCCCGAAGTATAACCACTATTTTTGTAATATTTGTGATTTTTTTTATGTGATTTTAATTTTTTCATTGACTTAGGATCTGAAACCCTCTAACCTTACTGAACAAAATAATTTTGAGGATAATCATGGTTAAATCTGAGTTAATCGATATCATGGCGAGAGAATTCTCTCATTTGCCTGCAGCACAGGTCGAGTTGATGATAAATGGTATTTTAAATGTAATGGTGAAAACCCTGATGGATAATGGTAGAATTGAAATTAGAGGTTTTGGGACTTGGTGCTTAAGAAAGAGACGTAGTAGGAATGCTCATAATCCAAGAACAGGTAAGACAATTAAAACGCCTGAAAAATATGGGGTGTATTTTAAAGCTGGAAAATCACTTCGTGAACGGGTTCATGAAGGCAAAGATAATCCCCTTTTTGGGATGAGAAAAGGCGAGAGTGAAGGCGTTTATAACGAAGAGGTTGCTTAGTTTTTTGGGGAGTTGAGATGAAAAAGTTTTTTTTGGGTTTGTTTGTACTTGGTTGTTCTTTTTCGATCTTGTTTGGTTTGCATGCTCAAGCTGGATCTCAAAAGGAGAGTCTAGATTATCAGGTGATGGCTTCAGAATTGAGGGTCATTGATCAGAAGGAAGGTAGCGGACGCGTGGCAAAATCTGGAGATGCTGTTGTTGTTCATTATGTCGGTACATTAGAAAGTGGAAAGCAGTTTGATAGCTCTGTTGATAGAGGTGTTCCGTTTGAATTTCAGTTAGGAGTTGGTCAAGTTATTTCTGGGTGGGATCAAGGTGTTGTTGGAATGAAAGAAGGCGGCAAAAGAAAATTGATTATCCCTCCTGAACTTGCTTATGGTGATAGAGACTTAGGTGTTATTCCCCCCAATTCAACTTTAATTTTTCAGGTTGAGTTGCTTAAAGTTAAATAGTCAACTTATCGAGAACGGTACAACGGTTTCTACACCATGATGTGTGGTGTTAGTGATTAGAGATGGTTTTGTCCCTCAATAGAGTTTCCATATATTTGCTAAAAATTGCGCTGTTAAGAGATCTTAGTGAAGAATGATTAGGCTGTTTATAGTTTCTTCAGACATGGGTTTTCTTTTGTTAGATTTGTGTTGATTTTGTTGCAAGGTGCCGTCAGTTCTTCTTGTTGAGGTCTATCTTTTTGGTAAATTTTAAAAAAAAACATTCTTTTTTTTTATTGTGTGCTATAGGATTCATAATTTCTTTTTGTTTGGAGTTTGGTTATGAGTTCTAAAAGTAAGTCTGAATCTACGTATTCTATTGGCCTTACAGTGAAAAAAGCAGTTGATTTTTTAATGAAATCTATACTTTCTGTGAAAACTGGCAAATATGATAGTTTGAGCACGGACCATAAAAAAGTTTTTGATAATCTGTATCCCCATCTTGCTAGAAGAGAACGAAATGCTAATTTATTTTCACAATTTTCTGAGGCATTAATTTTTGCTGCTACACTATTTACTGGTATCCATACTGTTGCAGCTTATCTTAATTTAATTTTATTCAGTGCTCTTTTCAACTGGATTGCTGTTGGGTGTATATTTTTAGGGTTGTCTGTGGTGATTGGGGCAAGTATTTTTACAGTGTTATGTATTGAAAAACAAAGAGAGAGAATTTTAGAAGAAGATGGCATTCAATTGATGTTTGATGCTTATGATGAATTGACGACTGGTAAAGATGAGTTGATGGAATCATTGTCTGAATTAGATGATTATTTTGAGGACCTAGAACGTTCTTTTAGATGTGATGGAGAGACTGATGAAGATTTATTAAAAGTGTTATCTGAGATCAAAACTTGGATTAAAGATTCAAGTGGTTTATTAAGTGATGAGGCCATTAATATTGTAAAAGATGGTATTTTAATGCAGAGAGATTCAGATGAATCGTTGATAAAAAAAGATGAGAGTTTGTCTCAAGTTGCTAAAAATGTTTATGGGCAACTCGGAGGATCTGAGAAAAATACTAAGATGAAAAATAAAGATGCTATTCAAAAGCTTAAGCATTTTAAAGAAGGATGGCGTAAATTAACAAAGCTTCCAGATAATGACGATTTGATTTCAAAGATCGACTATGATTATTTGTATCAAGACTATGTACGTAATATGGATAAGATTAAGACTTCGATTAAAAGTTTGCGTATTTTTGGTGATTTTCTTCTTTCAGATGATCCTATACTCATCGATAGACGGACAAAAACTTTACAGAGAGTTTCTGAATCGTTGAAGGATCAAGTTAAATATTTTAAGGAAAAGAGAAGTGTTATGAAGAAGAGTCTTTCTGCAGACAAGATTGATTTAAAAGTATTGGTTACCAGTCAGCGTGACTTTAAAACCATAGACATGATTGCTCGTGATTTTAAAGATCCCTCATTGCATAAAGTTCAAAACCAGAAGAAAGACAATGAAGACGATGATGTAGATGGTGACTCTATGTCCATAAAAAAAACTTAAAAAAAACTGATTCTTACTCTGTTTTGTACTATAGATTAATTTAGTTGATAGGAGAATTAATCTTGGCTACTTCCAGTAAATTAAAGTCGAACTTTAAATATTTCGCTTTTATCTTCAAATTGATAGATGTGATTGGGATTAGATCCTCATACGATAAGGATCTTTCGGATGATGATCGACAAATTTTTGATATATTTTTTCCTGATATCGCTAAGCGTGAAAAAATATTGAATTTTTTCTCAAAGATCGGCACAGGTTGTATGGCTGTTGTGGGCACTTTATTGGGTATTATTGAAATATTTAATTTATGGCAGTTTATCGCATTGGCCTCTTTTTTTGGCTATGTATCTGCTGGGATAATTGCTGTTGCTATTTTGGTTAAGTTAATTGTTGGTATCTATCGCCGTTATACAGTGGATCTCCCAAGAAATAAATTATTGGGACGGTACAGTAGGGACCCTTTGGATTCTGGTGTTGCTAATGCGTTCACTGCTCTTAAAGAGATTAAGTCAACTGCATCGACATTGAGATCTCGTTTATTTGTGATGGCCGATCACTTTGGTAAGTTGGATTCTCTTGTGTCTCCAGAAGATGTAGATATAAAAAATTTAATTGAGAGTTGTAGGATTTATATCAATGAGTCCCAACATTTACTCAGTGAAGAATCCATTGATCTGATCTGCCATGCAATTTTGAATGCTGCTGATGATAAAATAGTAAATCCAAAGCCAAGTCGATCTTCTAAATTATTCTCTTTTTTTGGTGCTAAAGAAAAGCAGTCGAGCTCCCAAGAAAAGAAGAATCAGTGGATGGAAACTGAGAAATTTAAAAATGGATTTTTTCAATTGACAGGCATAGATATTACTCAAAAATCCTCTATTAAAAATCAAGACGTTTTTAGCGAGTTGCATAAGTATTTGATAGCTACTATGCCCAAAATTAGTGCTTCTATTTCTACCTTAGAACAAATTTTGCATTCTATGCCATGTAATACCTTGAAAGATTCCAAAGATGAGAAGCTCATGCTTTACGGTCCTCATGATTTAAAGATGATTTCTGCACAACTTCAAAAAGTAACTCGGATGAAAATGGAGGAAAAACTCTTTTCTAGAATAGATGTTAAAGCCAAGCAATCTTTGGGTCAACTGAATGGTCTTATTCCTTTTAATGATGTTGTTCAATCTGCTGTACTGAATCAGCCTATCGAAAAAATCCAAAGGGTTGTTAGGCAGGGCTTAGCAAAAAAACGAGATAAGAGTCAATCTTCCAAGCTAACTGAACCAAAATCAAGTTCATTCTTTAGTCGTTGGTTTCCCGGGACACATAAATAGGGGAGTTGGCATTTTACCTCCAGGTGCCTTGTATTGCATGTTCATGCGCAAATGTATATCTAAAACTGCTCTTGTCTATGATCTTTTTACGTGCCGCTGACTTCAAGTTTTGCTTTTTCAACAATAGGTCCTGTGACTCCTGTCTGGCCTTGGTATTTTCCAGCTTTGTCTTTATATGATTGAATACACTCTTCTTCGCTTTCTAAAAATATCATTTGAGCAACCCCCTCATTGGCATAAATATATGCTGGTAAGTTTGTGGTATTGGAAAACTCCAGTGTTACATGTCCTTCCCACTCAGGTTCTAGTGGTGTGACATTGACGATGATTCCGCAACGTGCGTAGGTTGATTTGCCAAGGCAAATGGTTAATGTGTTGCGTGGGATCCTAAAGTATTCAACCGTTCGTGCGAGTGCAAAGCTATTAGGAGGGATGGTGCATATGTCTTTTTCTATGGTGATAAAACTGTTGGGATCAAATGACTTTGGGTCAATGACAGAGGCGTGCACGTTGGTGAAAATTTTAAACTCTCTTGCACACCTGACATCATAACCATAACTGGAAACGCCGTAAGATATGAGTGAACGATTGCCTTCTTGTTTGACTTGTTTTTCAGAGAATGGTTCGATCATCCCTTTTTTTGCTTGTTCAATAATCCAGCGATCGTTTTTAATGCTCATGAAAATCCTCTGTGTAAAAGTGGATATAATTTAACATGATTTCTGTCTAAAATCTATATTCTTTTGAGACAAAGAATCCTGCTTAGATTGTTAGTTTGAATGAATACGCCAAATCAGTTTTGGCTGCAGTTACTAGTGGGTAAAGGGTCTAGTATGCTCAGGTTGAGCTTTTGAATAAATTTCGTTTTGCAATGGGTCTGCAGGCCAATTGTGCACAAGCTTTGATCGCAATTTGTTGTATTTTTTTGCATATTTTAGCATGTGGGTTTTGGATGATGAGTGGCTGAGAACCCTCTTCATTTGCCAATTGTGAGTCAAGAGGGATCTCTCCGAGTTTATAAATGCTGTCAGACTCCATGGCTTTTGTTACTGCATTTTCAGGAAATATGTGTGTGGTGTGTTGGCAGTTTGCACATTTGAATCCAGCCATATTTTCAATGAACCCTAAGATGGGTACTTCCATTTTTTTGAGCATGGCTATGCCTTTTTTACAGTCTTTGATGCTTAAACATTGTGGTGTGCTTACTAAAATGACACCGCTGATTGGTATTTTTTGTGTCATGGTGAGCAAAATGTCGCCAGTGCCAGGGGGCAGATCTATAATTAGATAGTCAAGTTCTGGCCAGTTGGTTTTGAATACCATATTTTGAAAGTAAGCGCTTGCCATAGGCCCTCTCCAGACCAAAGGTGTTTTTTCATCAATTAAAAAACCCATGGACATAGTGGCAATTTGGTGAGCCATAACAGGTTGATATTTTTCATTTTCAATGTTGGCTTTGACCTGTGTTCCAATGAGTTGAGGTAGATTTGGCCCGTACAAATCACCATCTAGAAGGCCAATTTTACAACCTGTTTGTGCCAGAGCGCATGCAAGGTTTGATGCAATGGTTGATTTGCCGACACCGCCTTTGCTGGCACTGATGGCAATGATGTTTTTAATTTTTTTGAGGGGTTGCAAAATGCCTTGAGGTTTATGTTTGCTGATTACAGTATCTAGGTGGATTTCTTTGTCAGTTTTGAAGATTTGAGCAATCTTTTTTTGTAAGAGATGTTTATGATATGTGATTGGGTAGTTGACGGTGAGACGGTCTTCGCTGTCATTGTAAACGGGCCCTGGATGGGTTTTGTCCCATGTTATGTCTGCAAACACATCATGGATTGACAGGAAATTATGGTTTTCTAGCTTCATGCTTGCAATTGTAAAGAATTGTTTTTTGTATTGTATCGGTTAAAGGGGGGTGTTGTATAGTATTGGTCCGATTTATTGTTGTGTTTATGTCTTTTTATTTTATGTTTGTCTGCTTAGGTAAGTGTGTTACAATGGTTTTTTATATGGAGATAACTGCAATATGTTCTTTTATTGGTTTTTTTGTGCCTTTTTTGTTGGTGTCTCTTGGGCCTCTCATGTAGATGCGTCTTATGATAAAGCTCATTTGAATTTTCATAATGGTACATCAGATGATATTTCTATTCGTATTGAAAAATCGTGTGCTCCTATCGTTTCAATGGTGGATGAGAGTTCTGTATTGTTGAAGAAGAACTCAGATTTAAAGATTGAGTATGACGTTTCTGTGACAAATTGTCTTGTTGTTGCTTCTCATGATAGAGAGTTTGGAGCTGATATTTCTTTATTTGTATTTGATTCATCCCTCAATAATATAGATTTTGATTTGGGTTTTGCAGTTAAGTCTTGTGATGTTTATGTTTCTTTGAGAGAGCAGTCCTATCATCTTAGCTCTGATTGTTTAGCGATAAAAAAGATTTAATGGCTTTTATATTTCCTCTTTTTGATGATGAGTCAAGCTGTGTCTATTGACTTGATTACGGCTTTCCTTTTGTCTTTTCTACGTGAAACAGGTGTTTTTTTGCATAAAGAACCTGTTCGGTTTCCGTACTGATGTTGATCAGTGTTTGATAATCTTGGATGGCTTTTTCATAATGCTTTTGTGCTGTATACAAGTGAGCTCTTGCAAATAATGCATTGTCATTGTATTCATGGCCTGATTTTATGTATTTGTTTATTGATTTTAGTATTTGGTTTTGTCCCTCTTTGTCATTAATATTTTTGATAAACTGGATAAAGGGCGTATTTTTGGGGAGAGATAATAATGTTGTTATGTTATGGTCTGCCAACTTCAGAGCGTTGTCACTTTGATTGCTCCATAGTAATGTGTAAAGATGTGCGCAAATGATTTTAGGTTCTTTATTGAGGTATCCAGGTATTTGGTTATAGTAGGCGTCGGCTTTGGCTATGAGGTTTTTACTTTGATATTTTTGTATTATGCCTATATGTGCCTTTATTGCCCAGATTTTCTTTTCTTGTGTGGAGAGAGTCGATCTATGGCTGATAAATTCAAGTAGTTCTTGATGATTTTCATTTTTATAGTAACTGCTGCAGAGTTGATTGACCAGTGCTTGTTTTTTTTGATATCTTTTATCGCGTTTGATGGTAGAAATGGCAGAATGGTGTTGGTTTTTTTGTTCATAAATTTGGGCTTGTAAGAATGTTTTTGCATCTTGAATATGAGGGTCTTTGGTGTGTAAATCGCTTAGTTCTTCTTGTGCTTTGGGTGTTTGATGGGTTTGTAGTTCTGCATGTACGGCTAGCAGCAGATCTAGGTGGTTGTTTTTTGTATCAACTAAATACGCTTGTTTAAACTGATGCTCAGCTTGTGTGTATTCTAGGTTGAGATAGTGTAAGAGCGCTTTTTTTAGAAGGATGCTGTGTTTGCTTTGATTTTTTTCATTGCGGTATTTTTTCCACGCCTGTGGGGACAGTTTTATAAATCGGATAAGCTTTAAACATTGATGTAAAAAGATGAAAGTGATAAGCAGTATGATTAGTCCCATGACTAAATTGATGGACACTTTGGTTTGGGGCATTAAAATGATGACACTGCTATTGTTTAGCTGATAAAACTGTGTCAGGAATCCTGCTAGGAGAATGATAAGAAGGTAAAATATGATTTTTTTTAACATGGGCTAATTCCTTTATGTGGTGATTTCTTGAATATTTAAGCTGTGAAGTTTTACTTGATCTGGGGATGTCGAGGTTTTTGATTTGGGTGTTTTGACTTTTTGATCGGTTGTATTGGATTTTTTGTCAGGTGTTTGCTGAATGTTTTCTGTGGAAGGATTAGGTATATCAGTGTTTACTGTTTCTTTTGGGGCGCTTTGTTTGGTAGTGTTTTGATTGAGCAGTGTCAATAAATCTGAGTAGTCAGGTGTTGTTATGGTGACTGGCATATTGGTGATGTTGTTTATTTGATTCAGTAGAGATTGTTTTTTATGGGGTTCTTGTATGTAAAATATTATGAGGGATTCCATTTTTTTGCATGTATATTGAAACATTTCTGTGTCGTTGAATTGAGCTGCTAGCTTAGCCTGTTGGATAAGTTTGTTGGTTTCAGTCTGGAAGAAATCTTTGGAAAGTGTGCTTTCCAATGTGTGGTAATGATCGTTTGAAATGTGCTCTATTGAAATGCTTGTTTTTGCCCAAGTGCTGAGATGCTTCAATTGAGTTTTACAAAAACTGAGCAGAGATTCCCATGGCGTTTGAGTTTCTGTTGATTTTTCTGTTTCGGGTATGTCTTTGTCTTCTGTTGTTGTGTTGTTGTCCATGGTTAGGTAGTTCAGTGATTCTTTTAATGCGTTAAGGTCTTGGAGTATTTGTTGGATGTTTGGAGTCTGTTGGCTTCTGAGTGATTCTTTTAGTTTTGTAATTTCTTCAAGGATGGCGCTTCCGTTTTCTGTTTGTACTTCTTTGACAAGCTCAAAAGAAAGATTTAGCCATTGTATGGCTGCGTCAATGTTGTGTTTGGCGGTGACTTCGAAATAGCTAATCCTTGCATAGAGTATGCTTTGACTGATTTTATCGAGTTCATAGAGTGTTTTAATTTCTTTTTGAGTGCTTGGTGTTGTTCCTTTGTGATTGACCCTGTTGTTGGCAAGTTGTAATGGATGGGTTTGGTTTTTTTCTGTTGGGGAGGTGTTGCCTGTGGGGAGGAAAGTTTGATTGTTGTGGTTTTTGTAGAAGGAAATGCCAATGCCAATCAATATAATCAAGATGACTAGGGTTAGCCATTTGGTGATGCCGTTATTTTTTTTTTGGGTGGGTTTGCTTTTTTCGGGTTTCATGAAGTTGTGTCTCTCCTATGGGTAATGAGCGTATTAACGATGGATTTTGCTGTATTGTCTTGGCTTTGTATGATGGACTGAAATCCACTTTTTTTGGCAAGAGATTCCATTTTTTTGCATGTGACCACAATGGTTTTATTATGACATTCGATGAGTTTTTCTTGTTTTATGCATGTGAGCAAATGTAATAGCCCTTTTTGACTGTGGGTGGTGATGTAATCAATGGTATGGTTGTGCTTTTTAAAATGGTTGGCAATGGTGTTTGTGTTTAATGCTTGATGGGTATAGGTTGCAATGTGGCCGATTTCATGGCCTTTATTTTTGAGCATGGTGCATAAAGGTTGTGGTTTTGTAGATTCTGAAAAGATGATTATTTTTTGGGGGGTGTTGTTTTGTAAATAGTCAAGGGAGGCAATGCCTACGCTGCTGAAATCTGTTTTAGGAACGGAGTCGGCAGGCAAGTTTATTTCCTCTAAGCTTACTTGTGTGCCTGGTCCGATGGCTATGATGTGTTGATCTGTATGTATTTTTTTTAACAATTTGCCATTGGTAGTGACGCTGTGTTGGCTTAAAAATATCCAAATGTCTGCTTGGTAGCAGGCTTTTTGTTTGATTGCTCCAATATTTAGTGGTTTGATGCCAAGCATGGGAATGTGTGTGACGTTGCCGCCCTTTTTTTTAATCAGTGTTTGTAACGTTTGTTTACCGACTGTTTGAGTTGTCACAATGTGTGTGCTCTTTAGCGGGCTTTCGTTTTGTGTGTCAATGCTTTGTGCTTTCATATTCATGTACGTTGTTTGTGAATAAAGACTGATTTTTGGCCGTGTTTTGTCTGTATGTCTTTGCCAAAACCCATTGGACAAGCACACAAACTGAGGATCAGTAGTCCGCTCAGATATAGCGCTTTGGTATCAGTGGCGTGCATGGCGTTTCCATCTTGGTTCATTATTTTAAGTATACGGACTTCTTTGTGAATTGCAAGAAAGTGTAATGGGATTGCTTTTGTCTGTAATGGCATGGTCATTGACGTTATTCTTTTGGCATCATCTGTGTGATGAAAATCTTTTTTTCTCCGAGTATGTGCTTGAGTATTTGTGCGAATATGGCTTTGCTGGCTTGTTGAGTTTTGATCTCTGTAAAATTTGTGTTTGTGAGTTGTTGTATTGTGGTTCTATGTATTGCTTCATTGGTGTTGTTAAGACAAGGAGTCAGCCCCGTTTCGGGGTGAAAGATAAACCAGTCATTGTCATATTCTTCTAATACATGAGTGTTGAGGCCGTAGCCCAGTAGTAGTTGTAGTGTGTATTCAAATAGGCGAATGGTTTGTTTGATTGATTTTCGGTTTATGAGGTTTTCCAAGGTGTGTTGATAAAGTGAAAAGAGTTTTTTTTGTGGTTCATTGGGTTGAAATAGCTTGTATATGAGTTCATTTATGTACAATCCTGCAAAGACATATTGGCCTTGCAAAGGAGGGTAAGGCTTTTGAACCTCTACGGTTTTTAATTGACTCATGCTGGTTTTGACGAGTAGTTGACATGCGAGAAGATTGAATAGTTCAAGGTTTTGCTTTTTTTGTTTGGATTGATAGGTGATGGCGTGAATGATACCATGGTTTTTAGTCAGCAATATGGATATGATTTTTTTTTCAAGATAGGGTTTTTTTGCAATCAAAAATGCATCTTCAAATGGTTGATTGGTTATTTTCTTGTGCATGAATGTGCCTTGGTTTCTGTGTTTTCATTAGCAGATTGTTCAATACTTTGCTTGTTATGTGGTCTGGTTGGCAATTTGTTCAAGGGCTGTGTTGATCTCTGGATAGATGAATTTTTCTCCTTGATTCATAAGTCTTTGGGGGTATACTTTGCGGCTATCAGTCATCAGTGTTGACATTTCACCCAGTGTGTTATTGAGTAGCCATGAAGGTACTGAAAACCATAATGGTCTTTTATAGACTTGTGCCAGCGCTTGCATTAAGTTTGTATTGGTAACTGGGGTAGGTGAGCAGAGATTATAAATGCCTTTGAAGGTGTCATCAGTGAGCATTTTCTGCATTATGTTGGTGAAATCTTGGTGGTGTATCCAACTGAAGTATTGATTGCCATCGCCAATTGTTGCTCCAAGATAAGCTTTTGTTGCCATGATTAATGGCAGTAAAGGAGGGTGTGTTCCTGAAAGAACAGGTGCAGTTCTCGCAATGACAAGACGGATGGAGCTTTTTTGTAAGGCAGAAGTGGTTTCTTCCCAGTCTTTTGCAAGGTCCGCTAAAAATGAATTGCCACAAGGGTCGTTTTCAGTACATTGGCTGTTTTTTATGCCGTAATAATCAATGCCACTGAGTTGTATAAAGGTTTTGGGTTTTTTGTCTGCTTCTAAAGACCATTTTATCAGTGCTTTGCTGGGTTGGATGCGGCTTTTATAGATGGCTTCTTTGTTTTTTTTATTCCACCGTCTGGCAATGGAAAGACCGCATAGATTGACGATGGCATCAACTTTTTTGTGTTGTGGCGACAAATGAATATCAAGGCCATCCCAATAGGCAATTTTTATACGTGGTTTGGCATCTATTTGACTTGGGTTTCTAGATAATATAGTGATGTCGTGTTGGTCAGACAGGATTTTTGCAAGATAGCTTCCTAAAAAACCAGATCCACCGGCCAGTATGATATGCATATGGAGTTAAATTTTAATGTGTATTTGAGTTTATGTTAATTAGCCTGTGTATGCAATTGCTGGTGTGCAAATAAAAAGTATTGTTATGAGGCATTGGGTTTGTGTGTCTTAAATAGCTTAGGATTTTTTATTTTTTGATGGTTCTTTTGACATGCTTTTTTCTCTGGGTGTGGATATAAAGGCATGATATTCTTTTTTTGATTTCCTGGATTTCCTGGTTTTTTCTTGAAAAAGTTTGTGTTTTTCGCTATGATGGGTGAGATTTATTTTTTAATGTCAGCGATCACTGTTTTTTAATGAGCCAGTGCTGTGGTTGCTGTTATGTTGTTTTATACTTTGATGTGGGATAATTATGCATTTGATTCGAAATTTTTCTATTATCGCTCATATTGATCACGGTAAGAGCACATTGTCTGATCGGTTAATTCAGTTGTGTGATGGGCTAAGTGACAGAGAAATGCAAGCACAAGTGCTTGATAGCATGGACATAGAACGAGAACGTGGTATTACTATCAAGGCTCAATCTGTAACTTTATCGTATAAAAGCCAAGACGGAAAGACTTATCAATTGAATTTTATTGATACACCTGGTCATGTCGATTTTGCTTATGAGGTGTCGCGTTCACTGTGTGCTTGTGAAGGGGCTTTGTTGGTTGTCGATTGTGCTCAAGGAGTGGAGGCACAAACTGTGGCTGTGTGTTACCACGCGGTCGAACAAGATTTGACTGTTTTGCCTGTGCTCAATAAGATTGATTTGCCTCAAGCAGAACCTGAACGGGTTAGAAATGAAATTGAAGAGATTATTGGTATTGATGCCAGTGATTCAATTGATATCAGTGCTAAAACTGGTGTGGGTGTTGCGGATCTACTTGAACGCCTTGTGCACAGTATTCCTCCTCCCAATGGTGATCCTGACGGGCCCTTGCAAGCATTGATCATTGACTCATGGTTTGATAGTTATCTTGGGGTTGTTTCTTTGGTTAGGATTAAGCAAGGAATTTTGAGAAAAGGGATGTCTGTTAAAATGTTTTCTTCCGGGAAAGTCTATGGAGCTGACGATGTTGGTGTGTTTACACCTAAGCGAATTTCAAAGAGTCAGCTTGGCTGTGGTGAAGTTGGTTATTTGGTTGCTGGAATTAAAGACATTCATGCCGCTGCTGTTGGTGATACCATCACTGATTATCGTGATCAGTGTCTGGAGCCACTGGCAGGGTTTCAATCAGCTAAGCCGCAAGTATATGCTGGTTTATATCCTGTTTCTACTGAAGACTTTGAGTCTTTTCGTGATGCTTTACAAAAATTGATGCTCAATGATGCTTCCTTGCAATTTGAACCTGAATCTTCTCAAGCATTGGGATTTGGCTTCCGTTGTGGTTTTCTAGGTATGTTGCATATGGAAATTGTCCGTGAACGCCTGGAAAGAGAATACGATTTGTCCCTTTTGACCACGGCGCCCACAGTGGTTTATCTTGTCAATTTAAAAAAAGGTGGGCTTGTTGAAGTGGAAAGTCCAGTGAAGCTTCCAGAGTCAAGTTTAATTGATTCCATAGATGAGCCAATTGCTAGAGCAAGTATCATCGTTCCTGACGATTTTCTCGGTGCAGTGATTAAACTGTGCGTGGAGAGGAGGGGCTCGCAAATAGAAATGTCTTATGTGGGCAAACAAGTTTGTTTGGTCTATGATCTTCCAATGAGTGAGATCGTGCTTGACTTTTTCGATAAAATCAAATCTGTCAGTCGTGGTTATGCTTCACTGGATTATAATTTTCATCACTATCAAACATCTGATGTTGTTAAATTAGACATTTTGATTTCCAGTGAAAAAGTTGATGCTTTGGCAGTCATTGTACATCGTTCTAAAGCGCATAGCGTTGGGCGTCAAGTTGCCAAACAGCTTAAAGAGCTGATTCCCAAACAAATGTTTCCTGTGGCCATACAAGCTGCCATTGGTGGTAAAATTGTCGCTAGAGAAACAATCAGTGCACTTAGAAAGAATGTGACCGCTAAATGCTACGGTGGTGATATCACGCGTAAGAAGAAACTGTTGGAAAAGCAAAAAGCGGGTAAGAAACGAATGAAGCAAGTAGGTAAAGTTTCTTTGCCTCAGGATGCATTCTTAGCCGTCCTGAAAATAGATTCAGGAAAGACTGATTAGACTATTTTTTGATTATCTGATGGTTTTTTAATGGGTTGATTTGGCTTATTTTACTGTGTGTTCGAGTTTTCATTGAGTCCTGTGTGTCAGTGTGTTAAAATAATGTGTTAAAGTAATGCGCTTTGCGGTGCGTTGAAAGAGAATAGGATTTTTTATGACATATGAGATTATTTTAATTATTGTGTTTTGTGTGGGGTTGTCTTTGCAAAGTCGTGCTGTTTTTAGTTCTGATGGGCAAGGGCTACTTGGGTTCCTAGGGCATGATTTAGATAAGATTGGACGAACTTTATGCTTTGTTGGTCTTTTGGGCATGTCTGTATTGTTGTTGGGTGTAGAGGTTTTTCTTGTATTTTTCACTTTGATTGCGTGTGTGATTTGCTATACTTATCGTTTTTTCTTCCCTAAACAATTGAAAAAGACATTGGCAATGGACGGTTTTTTGTCAGATGTGCTTAGCTTTTGCCAAGAATATGCTACGTTTTTGTTAGTGGTTTTTTTGATCAGGAATTTTTGTGTGCAACATTACCGAGTACCGACTGGCTCTTTGGAGCCAACGGTTAGGCCTGGTGATTTTTTGTTGGTTAATCAGTTTTCCTATGGATGGCATTTACCAATGCCCCTAATCAATACCAAATTCCTTGATTATGGCAAACCACAGCGGGGTGATGTTGCTTTGTTTCGTAACCCAAAAGATCCTTATCGTATCATTTATGTTAAGAGAGTGGTTGGCCTTCCTGGGGACCATGTTGTGTATAAAAATAAACAACTGAGTATTAATGGGCAGCCTATCAAACAGGAATATGTCGGTCTTGAACAAGAATTTGGCTCTGGTAACTATGAATGGTTGTCTAAACGTACAGAGTTTTTGCCTGGAAAAACCCATGATATCTATGTTAGGTCTGGTCTGTTTAATTCTAGTGGTGATATGAGCATCAATCTTATTGTTCCTGAAGGGAGTTATTATATGATGGGGGATAATAGAGATTTAAGTTTTGATAGTCGTTTTTTTGGTCCTGTTGAAGAAAAGTATTTGCTCGGTAAAGTGATGATAGTTCTTTTTAGCTGGGATGGTTGGATGCCGGATTGGTCAAGAATGGGGGTCTCTCTTTAATGTCTCATATAACAGTGCTACAAGAATCAATTGGTTATGCGTTTAAAAAGCCTGTGCTGCTTAAAAAAGCGCTGACTCATCCCAGTTATTCCATGGATAATAACCAAAGAATGGAATATCTTGGCGATGCATTGTTGAATTTTGTGGTCAGTCAACTGCTATATCAGAAACATTTTACGTCAGATGAGGGGGTGCTTACCAGATTGAGGGCGCACTTGGTATGTAAGAGCACACTGGCAGCTTTGGCAAGAAATATGAAACTATCACTTTATATGCAAGTTGGAAAATCATTTGATCGCAATGATTTTACCGATGGAATGTATGCTGATGTGTTTGAAGCCATGCTTGCCGCTGTTTATATTGATGGTGGTTATGAAGCTGCAGAAACAGTTTGTGAGTTTTGTTATGAGAATTTCCTGTCAAAAAATTATGCGGACTTGGTGCAAAAGGATCCCAAAACAACATTGCAGGAGTTTTGTCAAAAACATCAATATCCTTTGCCAATTTATTCTGTCAGCGAAACTAAAGATGGAAAAAAACCCAGGTTTTTAGTCGAAGCCTCTGTTAATTCTTTGTGCTTACAGGCCAGCGCGCATGCAGGGACAAAGCGAGAAGGTCAGCAGCTGGCTGCTGAGCATATTATTTTTCAATTACAACAAAAAGGAATGTTATAGAATGACTAAAAATACAAGTGAGTTGGTGAAAAAATGCGGCTACTTGGCCATTATTGGACGACCCAATGTTGGTAAATCAACACTTTTTAATGCTTTGCTTGGACATTCAGTGAGTGTGGTGACTCGAAAAGCACAGACAACGCAAACAGAAATTATGGGAGTGGTTACTCAGTTCCCTCATCAATATGTATTGCTAGATACACCCGGTGTACAATGTAGGCTTAAGAGGCGTACTGCTTTAAATCGAGTGGCAGCCAAGAGTGCATTTGAAGCAGATGTTGCAATTTTTATGGCTGCAGGTTCGCAATGGACAGCTGATGATGAAGTCGCTTTGAAAATTTTACATGACTTTGAGGGGCCTGTGATAGGCTGTATCAATAAGCTTGATAAATTGCTTCATCAGCAAGACAAATTGGATCAAGCTATTGATAATCTGAAGAAGCGTTTTCCTTTCGAGAAAATTATGACGTTGTCAGCATTGCGAAAATTGCATGTGGATTTGTTGCATGCAGAAATTTGTTCTTGTCTACCTGATGGACCTGCACTATATGATCATAATATGGTGACTTCGCATAGTGATGATTTTCTTACTCAAGAAATTCTTAGGGCCAAGTTATTGGAGTTTTTACATGAAGAAATTCCTTATAACCTTGAGTTGAGTATAGATTTGATGAAGATTGTGGATGGAAGGCGTCATATTTATGTGACAATCTGGGTGTCCTCTTCGTCAAAAAAATCAGTGATCATTGGAAAAGGTGGTTCTAAATTAAAACAAATTGGAATACAAGCACGAAGAGAGATGGAAGCGTATTTTAAACAACCTGTTTTTTTGAAAACTTGGGTTAAAGTGGGAGCTCCTCCTTCTCAATCATCTACTGGCCTCTAAAAAATAGTTTGTCTAATAAAGAACGATTTGGCTTGGTTTGTTTGATGATTGCTGATAGGTCACTGGCTTTATATGAGTAAATGGCAAGGGTGTCATTGGTTTTTAGTTTGCTGGATAGATCATACTTTTCAGGATTGTTGTTTCTAAATAATTCTATGATTTTTGCATGTTTTGGTAATTTTAAGTGCTTAATAGTGGTGTTGTTCATGCTTTTTGGTATTTGAATGCAAATGATTTCTCCTGTATTTTTGTGTAAGGTTCGTTTTGAGACGATGAGATCTTGATGAACATGTGTGATAATTTGATCTATGATTAGATTATGAGGATCAATGCAATGTATTTGATTTTCTTCGATTATGGGGCTAATTTCAGGTTTATGTACTAGAGATGCTATCTGACAAACCCCATGTCTTTTTGCTTGTAAAGCAGAGACCAGATTGTCTTCATCATCATTACTCAAACTAAAGAATGCATCGGTTTGGTCAATTTTTTCTGTGATTAACAGCTCTTCATCATTGATATCTCCTTCTAATATTGTAATATTGGAATCAGTTTGTGCAAAATTCTCGGCTTTTTCAATGTTACTTTCGATGATTTTGATATTGTAACTATTTGGTAGCTTATTAATCAAAGCTTTACTGATGGCGCTGAGTCCTGCAATAATGATGCGTTTGATTTGTTTTTTTTCGGTAAGTATAGCCAATGTTTGATCAAGGTTCTTTTTTGAGCAGGCAATGATCAGTTGATCTCCCGTTTGCAATGATACATCGTTGTCCAGTGTTGTTCCTTTTCTAATGACACTGATGAGGTTAATTGATTTCGTTAGCTCAGATATTTCGTGGGATTTTTTCTGGTGGGTGATATGATGTTTTTCAACTTGTACTCTGATGATACATAAATCTAAGTAAACAGATATCAGTTCTTGGCAGTTTGGATATTGAATTAAATTTGATATATGGTTGGTGACTAAATTTGTTGGGTTGATCCATAAATGTTGGCAATGTTTATTGCTATTTTGTAGTAGATGTTTTCTATGGTCATACAAAGACCCTTGTAATATCGTGATGGTCAAGGGTGTTTGAAAGAAATTGGTTGCCAATAATGAAATTAAAATGTCTATTTCAGGGACTTGTGTTGCTGCTATGATGATGTCTGCATTTTGACACTCTGCTTCTTCAAGTGTTTCAATACTTTTGTAATCTCCAAAGACTGTTTGTATGTCCATGGATTCTTCTATCTGCTTGATATTTGATGCACTGTTTCCGATCAATGTGATGTCATATTGATTGGAATCGAGCGCATTTGCAATGGCGTAGGCGGTTAAATTGTCTCCTGCGATGATGATTTTCATAGTGTTCTTGCTGTTTCTGATGCATTGTATATAGACCAATTTGGATTTTTTTCACATTTTTTCACTTTTTTATGTCTGTTTGCGTAATTGGATAATATTAACTAAATCTCGGTGCTTGGTTATCTGGCTTATAATCGATAAAATCATGCATATTTCTGTTGGTGTTTTATTTTTGATATGGTTTGTAGCAATGATTTTTCTATTGAAAAATAGTCTTTTGCGACATTTTTGTTTCCGTTGATGATGATGGTAAATGCTTTGGGGTCTTTGCCATATGGATCGATGAATCCTGCTAGACTCACTGTGCCTTTTAAGCTTCCTGATTTTACGTATAGAGGTGTTTTTATTTGATGAAGACGATGCTTTAAGAAAGGGCTTGCTTGCTCCCTGGTTGCAAATAATGGAATGAGTTTTTTGAGTTTCTTGTTGTTGTAGATAGTGATGAGGCTTTTTTGTAGTTGATGTGCAGTGATTTTGTTGTTTCTAGACAAACCTGCGCCATCGACAATGCTTGATTCTTTGTCATATAAGTTGAGCTTATTTAAGATTTGCTCAGCATTTTTTTGGGCGTTTTCCCAGCTGGCAGGTGTATGTAAATTAATATAAGCTGACTCTTTGAATATTTGATTGGCGATGTGGTTGTCTGAGCGTGTTAACATGGTTTTGATGAGCTCATTGAGAATGGAGCTGCTTTTTTGTATTTTCCACAATGGTTTTTTTAATGCCCGTGGTTTTGTATTGGTTACTTGGATCTGTCCATTGTGCTGGATATTTTCTTTGTTTAGATATTTTGTGATGGCTTCAATTAGGGCTTTTTGAGGACTGTGTATGCTTCTTTTTAATTGTATGAATTCGACTTTTTTATTCCAACAACCTTTTAATGTTTCTGGTTTTTTAAATGGATTTTGGGTTAGATGTACGCCATATCCATGCGCTGGATAGTGTGTGTGTGCATTGGTCTGATCATGGCAATTGTTCGCAATTTGAATGTCCAGTTGTATGGGTTGGCTCTCTTGTGGCCAATAGGATTTTATGCCATTTTTTGTTTGAAATAGCGTGCCTAAAAAACAGTTTTTATTAATCGATATGTCAGACACTGCAGTGGCATAACAATCATCTATTTCGTCCCAATAGGTTCCTGGTACTTTTTCAATATCGTCAAAATGGGTTTTTAGAATGATGATGTCACCATTGATTTTTTTGATCTTGTTTTTGGTGATGTGATTGAGCATGTCATTTAGATCATCATGTGTAAATTCAGGGTTGGCAGCAATGTCTAAGATGATATTGCCATTGAATGTTCCTGCTTTCTGTTTTCCATATGCAGTCAGTGTGCTATTGAATGGTTTTTTGGAATTGAGAGATTGTTTGGCTATGATGCTGGTGAGTATTTTCATGGTACTTGCAGGTTGTAAATAAATGAATTCATTCATTGAAAATAATGTGGAGGATGGAGATTTTAAGTCTGTGACGACCATCGCAATTGTGGCTTTATTGCTTAACGGTGTGATGATCTTTTTTAAAGAGGTCAGTGCTTGCTCATTCTGGTCACTGGCGATGGATTCTGAAGCTAGAAGGAGTATGAGGAGTGTTAGTAATATTTTGATGTGTTTGGTTTTTGCCTGTATCTCCATCCAGATTGAGCTATGTTTGGACATAAGTCATGATGTTTTTGAAAATTCACATTAGCATGCATGAATTTGATTCATTTGGCAACGATTTGGTCTTCAGTCGGGTTTTAAAACGTGTTTGTGCTTGGTTTGAATTATGTCTTCTTTTTATTTTTCTTGTGTCTATCTATTTCATCCGTTTTGTGTGTGGATTTTTTGTCTGATAATAGGTCATGATAAAACCGTTTTTTGTCATTGGATTCAATATATAAATTTAAGCATAGAGATCACGGATCTGAGGAGTGACTTGATATTCTATTAATGTATTCATATCATATATGGGTTGTCTATATAAGTCTTACTGGATTCAATGTGGCCTCGTTGCTGATGGAGCATATGAGATTAGTTTGTTTTTTAACTTCTGCAGGTAAGTCAGTCATGCCCGTAAGTCCTGACGTGGGTCCATTTTCAATTTTTTGTTTTGTTGTTTTGCATACGCATACAGCGATTATTTCCTTATGATTTATATGGGGTTTATCTAGAATGTTTTTTAGGTTAAGGGAGATTTAATTTTGATCATGAAGTTTGTGTGCGCATATGCTTGTAAATGAGGTCCTATTTTGGTAATTTTATGAATGAATGTCATGGGAATTGTTTATGAGTTATTTGCTGCCTCCAGATGTAGAAGAGGTTGATGAAGTTAAACGTTCGTTTTTACAAAAAACATCGGTGTTTTTGGGTGCCATTGGTGCTTGTGGGATTGCCGTTCCGTTGGTGAGTTATTTGCGCCCCAATAAGCGTACTGAAGAAGCAGGGAAGCCTGTGACCATTGACATCAGTACAATGAAGATAGGTGAGCAGAAAACAGTATTATGGCGATCAAAGCCGGTTTGGATTATTCGTAGAAGTGAGGCGATGTTGCAAAGCTTGCAAAATACTTTGCCTTGGCTAAAAGATCCTGACTCTATGATTCCCCAGCAGCCAAAGTTTGCTCAAAATACTGTGAGGTCGGTGCGCCCAGAGTTTCTTGTTTTGCTCGGTATTTGCACGCACTTGGGTTGTTCTCCAACCTACAGGCCTGAACCCAAAAGTGTTGATGATAATTGGAAAGGTGGTTTTTATTGTTCGTGCCATGGTTCAAAATTTGACCTTGCAGGCCGTGTCTATAAAAATATGCCTGCGCCCATTAATCTAGAGGTTCCTCCTTATCATTTTAGTGATGAGAATACTTTGGTGATTGGAGATAATGGAGCATAGTTGATGTTGGTTTTGATTCTTGCTATCGCATTTGTATTATTTTGTGTGGCAATGATTTTGCCCTACTTTAAGACTGTGGGTGTTTGGATAGACAAACGACTACCTGTGGCTTCTTTTCTCGTAGAACATCTGTCTCATTATCCTGCTCCTAAAAATCTGAATATCTTTTATGTTTTTGGTGCTTTGGCAATTGTTTCTTGTGTGATTCAATTTATATCTGGAATTTGGCTGGTGATGTACTACACGCCAACTGCAGAGCAGGCTTTTTCTTCTGTTCAATTAATCATGCGCGATGTTCCATATGGATGGTTGGTTCGTTATGTCCATTCTACTGGAGTTTCTTGCTGGTTTATTGTCATCTATTTTCACATTTTTAGAGGCTTGTGGTATGGGTCTTATAAAAATCCGCGTGAGCTTTTGTGGATTAGCGGGGTTGTTTTGTTGTTTTTGATGATGGCAGAAGCGTATACAGGTTATGTTTTACCTTGGGGCCAGATGTCGTATTGGGCTAGCAAGGTGATTATTTCTCTGCTATCGTCTATTCCTGTTGTTGGCTCAGATCTTGTCGTGTGGTTGCAAGGTGATTATGAAGTGTCAGGGGTGACTTTACATCGATTTTTTGCTTTCCATGTGGTCGGTTTTTCTTTCCTGATTTTGTTGATGATTTTTTTGCATATCATTATGTTGCATGTAGCTGGCTCTAATAATCCTGATGGAGTTGATATTACCAAGCATACAGATCGCCATGGTTGGCCCCTGGATGCTGTTGGGTATTATCCGTATTTTATCTTGAAATATATTCCGATTATATTATTGTATCTATTTGTTTTTTTTGTGATTGTGTTCTATGCGCCTACTTTTTTTGGTTTGTTTTTAGAAGCTGAAAATTTTGAAAGAGCGAATCCTTTGGTCACACCTTTACACATCAAGCCCTCTTGGTACTTGTCTCCGTATTATGCCATTCTAAGATCCATTCCCGACAAAAGTTTGGGGGCTTTGATGATGTTGATGTCCATTGTATTGTGGGCTTTTCTACCGTGGCTAGATTTGTCTCCTGTGCGGTCAATGCGTTATCGAGGTTGGATGAGTCGTTTGGCGATGGGAACAGTGGTGAGCTCTTTTGTTCTTTTAGGATTCTTGGGGTTGCAGCCAGCAGTGGGGTGGTATTTGGTGCTTAGTCGAGTGGCCACTGTTCTGTATTTTTCTTTTTTTGTTTTTTTTCCAGTGATTTCTTATTATGATGAGGATAAGATCGTTCCAGAAAGATTGCCGGGGTATTAATTTGTTCAGACTTCTTTGTTACCTTTTGCTTTTTCCTGTGTTCTGTCATGCGGCAGTTGATTCGTTGGTTACGCTTGATGCTGTGGATGTTAATTTAGCAGATGTTGATCGTATTGTTCAAGGGGGTGAAAATTTTAAAAAGTCCTGCTTGTCTTGTCATAGCCTCAATGACTTTATGAATGATGATATTGCAAAGACACTTGGTTTAACAAAAGAACAAATGCCTTCATGGCCTGAAGACTCCTGGAATGGGCATCCTCCTCCAGATCTTAGTTTGATTGCATTGTCTATGTCTCCAGAGTGGCTGTATACGTATTTACGTACTTATTATGAGGACTCTTCGCGGCCGACTGGCTATAACAATTTGGTGTTTCCTAACACCAATATGCCTAATCCTTTTGTTGATTTGCAAGGGAAACAAGTTTTGATTGACCCTACTTATTTTGATGGGGGGCATGTGGATCACGGCAATTATTGGTATCGCGTTATCAAGTTAAAGCACAGTGGTCAAATGTCTGCTGATCAGTTTGATGAGTATGTTCATGACATTGTGACTTTCTTAACATATGTGAGTGATCCAAGTGTGCATCAGCGTCGATCAATGGCTCCGTGGGTGCTGACTTATTTATTGATTTTTATTGTTGTGACCAGTGCGTATTTTAAGCTGGTGGGTAAAAGTTACTTTAAAGCGCCCAAAGGGCTTTGAATGGCGATGGTGATTAGATTGGTGATGGTGGTATGAGTACAAGCGATTCTTTTTATCGTCGGGCGATAGCCACCTTGTCTGGTCATTCTTTGTCGAATAATTTGCGGGTAATTCAGCGATTGTCTTCAAAATCTCAAGTGGTTGCAATGGTCAAGGCCAATGCTTATGGCCATGGAATACGTTCAGTATCAAAACGGTTGAGTAGTCATGTGTATGCGTTGGGGGTGGCCTCCATTGATGAAGCAGTTTGTCTTCGAGATTGTGGTGTTTTGTCGAAGATTATTTTGATGGAAGGTGTGGTATGTCAGAAGGATTTGGATTTGGTTGATTCTTTGCATCTAGATATGGTGGTTCATGACTTTACCCATTTAACATGGCTTTCTGAATTTTCAGGTGATGTTTATGATGTTTGGATTAAAGTAGATATTGGCATGGGTCGATTGGGGTTTTTCCCAAAAGATGTTTCACGTGTGATTGATGCTTTGAAGAAATTGAATATTAAGGGTCAGCTCCGTTTAATGGGACATCTTTCTAGTGCTGAAGAAGGCATTGATCATGTGGATAATCAGCAGCAGTTGCAACAATTCTCAAATGTGGTTAGTCAATATGATTATGAAGCAAGTTTATGTAATTCTGCTGCGACCTATTTGTTTCAAGATCATCACTATGATTATGTTCGCCCAGGTTTGGCATTGTATGGGACATGTCCCATATATGATAAGACAGATCATGGTTTAACTCCTGTCATGACATTAAAAAGTCGTTTGATTGCGGTGAAGCATTTTCCGAAAGGACATGGTGTTGGTTATGGGCATGATTTTATTTGTTCTAGATCGATGCGGGTTGGTGTGATATCTTTTGGGTATGGTGATGGTTTTCCTCGCTCTGTGAGATCAGGTTGTCCTGTACTGGTTGATGGGATAGAATGTCCTCTTGTTGGTAGGGTTAGCATGGATATGATGACAGTTGATTTATCTTCATGTCCTCAAGCACAAATTGGCACAGAGGTGATTTTGTGGGGGGATGGTTTGCCCATTGCTACGATTGAATCTTATTCTGGGATAAGCCGATATGAGCTGTTTACCAGTGTGCAAAATCGAGTGAAGTTTATTTGGGATGACGGGTAGGGACTGTATATGGGAATGAATCGAAATTCAGCAATCGCGCTATATGATAGTGGGAGAGGAGTGGAATCTGTTTTAAAGGTATGTCAAAAGCTGCTTCCTCACGAAAAATGGTTAATTTTACAGGATAATGATAGTCCTTATGGGAGTAAAAGTGATCAGGAAATTATTGATAGGGGGTTTTCTTGTTTTACTAAAATTCTGCAACGTGACGTCAAAGCCATTGTGGTTGCTTGTCATACCAGTTCAGCCATTGCCATGTCTTCTCTAAGCAGGCACTTTTCGGTTCCAATGGTTGGTATGCTGAGGCCAACAGCAAGATTGCTTGCAGAATGTCATACGACAGATAATTTGATTTGGTTGGCAACGCCCGCCAGCGTCAAAGCAGATCGATTGGAGCCATTGGCAAGACAGTTGGGTTATAGAGGGCAGTTTTTTGCTGTTGCTTGTGATCAATGGGTTGATTGTATTGAAAATAATCAGTTGGATAGGTTAGAAGTTTTGTTGCAGTCTTTTGCGCATGAGTATGGAGACTTGATTTATAATAGAGGGGCAAAGATTATTTATGGATGTACCCATTACCCTTTATTGGAAGGTTTGTTTAATCGTGTTTTTGGTGACCGTTGTGTGAGTATTGACCCCGCTACTGCAGTTGGCAATGCCTTAAAATATCAGCTGATGCAAAATGATATGCTGAGAATGGATAAAAGTCCCAGTGTTAAATTTTTGGACGGTATGGCCTTTCAATGGTCTGATTGTTTGGCATTGAAATGGTCTGACTGTTTGGCATAGTGTATTAAAGTTGAGGCAAGCACTTTTTGGACCTCCTGCCAGTGTGATACATTTAATGTTTGTAGGGAGGCAAAAATTATGCTGGTTTGACTGGTATTTGAGAATTATTTGAGGCGTGCCAGTAAAGCTATGCCCTTTGTAGGAGGTCTCTTTATCAGGTAATGAAGTAATGAGTTCATCTTGTGTATTTTTCTTTTTTGGATATTAAGATGGGAGTGTGCAAGATAGATGTTTTCTGATTCTTGTAAGTGTCGGTATATTCTAGTATAATGTATTTTTATTTTGTGGCTTTTTAAGTGAGTAATGAGTATCGGGTTGCAACCAGATCAAGCCGATTGGCAAGAATCCAGACGGCGCTGTTTGTTCAAAAGTTTTCTGAGAGGTTTCCCGATGACCTATTTGATATTATTCCAATGGTCACTGAGGGGGATCGATCATTCGTTGCGATTGCCAATTTAAAACATGCTTTTTCTTCTGATCTAGAAAAGTCTTTGTTGGCTGACAATGTTGATATTGCAGTGCATTCACTGAAGGATATGTCAGTCTTTGATCATGATGGATTGAAACTTGCAGCTGTATTAGAACGTGCCAATGCTCAAGATGTTTTGATGAGTGCCAAGTATAAGAGTTTGAAAGACCTACCCGATGGGGCAGTTATTGGGACAAGTAGTGCCAGAAGATGTGCTCAAATTAGAGCTTTTAATCCTAGACTTTTAGTAAAACTGTGTCGTGGTAATGTCATTACACGACTTGAAAAATTAAAACATGGTCAGTATGATGCACTGATATTGGCTGCTGCTGGCATAGAAAGA
The DNA here is from genome assembly GCA_036121365.1 of Pseudomonadota bacterium. GTDB lineage: Bacteria > Pseudomonadota > Gammaproteobacteria > Comchoanobacterales > Comchoanobacteraceae > UBA7916. The sequence goes on from JAZAFR010000007.1 coordinate 144,273, forward strand.
TTGACGATTAATCACGGTGTTTTTTTAGAGCATTTGCCTCTTGATTTATTCACCCCGTCTTGTGGTCAGGGTGTTATCGCTGTTCAGACGCGGTTTGATGATGCTGATTTAGTGGCTAAGTTGACAGTGGTTAATCATGATTCAACTGCTCAATGCGTGAGCATAGAGAGGGAGATTGTTAAGGCTTTTGGTGGCCGTTGTGGTATGCCTATAGGGGTGCATGTTGCTATCTTAAAATCAGGATATCAGGTGTTTTTGTTTTTGGGCGATGTGTCTGGTCAACGTTGTGTGCGTAGGTGTGTTGTTTGGCCAGGAGGTCAATTGGACTATTCAAATATGATTACTGATTTTGTTGCAGAAGTACTAGGACAAGGAGGGGGAGATATTCTAGAACAGGTACAGATTGATATGGAAAGAGGGTTTCATGATTAAAGTATTTAGATTTTCTTTGGCGCTCTTTGCATGTGTTGCCAATTTATGTGTTTTGAGCTCAGTTGTTTTTCTCCTTTTTTTTACAGCGCAGCTGTTGAGACTCTTGAGTAGTCGGCGCTTCTATGAAGTGATTGTTGCTGTCTATTATGATGCGGTATGTGATCGATTGATCAAATTGCATTCGAGAAATTTGCGTTGTATTTTAACCGTCGTTTGTGGTGTGACTTTTCATCGGTATTTTTCACGTGCTTTGTGTCAAGATAAATCTTATGTCATGGTGATTAATCATCGTTCACATGTCGATATATTGGTTATTCTGGCCGTTTTTTATGACCAGATTCCCAATGTGAAATTTTTTTTAAAGAGATCATTACTTTGGGTGCCATTTCTTGGGCAGTTTTGCTATTTAATGAATTATGTGTTTGTTAGGAAGATTAAGACAAATTTGGTCAGGCGTAATCCTGGCATTGTGCAAAAACAAAGGGATCTCATTAGTCAACAGTGCAGAGATCTTGTGAAAAGTCCTGTTACACTGGCTGTTTTTGCAGAAGGTACACGTTATGTGTCCGAAAAAAAACTGGGAGTGAAAAAGATTTTTAGGAATTTGCTGGCTCCTCAGCCTGCAGGCATTGCTTTAGCGCTGGAGGCCAGTTCAAAACATATTTCTGATTTACTTGATATTACGCTTGTTTATGATGTTGGTTTTGTGTCTGCATGGTTATTGTTATCAGGTCAGGTTAATGATATTGAAATTCATGCACAGACTTTTGATGTTGCTGAATCCAATTTGGTTGGAGATTATGTAAAGGATAGGAACTACCGTAAGTATTTTTCAGAGTGGGTGCGCTCTTTATGGCAAAGAAAAGATGATCTATTGACTCAATCTTTTTTGCGTTTGAGTAGACGTCGTGAAACGTATTCTTAATGTTTGTTGTGTTACGATCATGGATTTTCATTCTAAATAAATGGTGCTTATTGTTGTAACTTGTTGATTTATAATTTAAAATATGCGTATGGTTTATCAAATACACATTGCGCCCATGATGGGCTATACTCACAAGCATTTTCGTTTTTTGATGAGAAGGCTGTGTCCAAATGCGCTTTTGTATACGGAGATGGTTACAACAGGAGCTCTTTTGTATGGAGATGCTTCAGCGCATCTTTCATATGATTGCTCTGAACGTCCAGTGGTTTTACAGTTGGGAGGTAATGATCCTGTATCCTTGGCAAAATGTGCAAAAATGGCACAAGATTATGGGTATAGTCAAGTCAATTTTAATGTGGGATGTCCTTCTTCTCGTGTGCAAGAGGGTGGCATTGGTGCTTGTTTGTATCCGTCATATGAGTTGGTATCTCAATGTGTACAGTCTATGAATGATGCAGTGGATATTCCTGTTTCAGTCAAGTGTCGGATTGGTGTTGATGATTGTGATGATTTTGATTATTTGTTAAAGTTTACTGAATCATTGCAGGTGTCAGGTTGTGATTTTATTGTGATCCATGCCAGAAAAGCTTGGTTAAAAGGCCTGAGTCCCAAACAGAATAGAACCATACCCCCTTTGCGATATGATGTAGTATCTCGTTTGTCTGATCTTGTGGATATGCCTGTGATTTTAAATGGAGGTTTGGTTTGCTTGGATGAAATTCAAGCTCAACTTTCGGTGTTTCCTGGTGTGATGATAGGTAGATTTGCTGTCAATCATCCTATGCGGATTTCGCGTTTGGATCAGATGTTATATGGCTCTTCTGTTGATTATCTATCTGCCTTAGAGTCGTATTTTTTGTATATGAATCAGCAGATTGATCAAGGAGAGAAGATCTCCTTTTTGTTACAGCCATTGCATGGTTTTTTTCGTTCTTTTCCTGGGTCTAAACATTGGAGAAGTCATGTTAATAGTATTGTAAAGGCAGTAGTGGAGGAGCACAAAAAACCCTCTTGCCTCTTGGATGCAACTTTGTTAAAAGCTGAACACTATCTTTCTTTGAGTTAAAGTGGCGTTATTGGGATTGTTTCTTGAAGGTCTGCATTTAATTGTTTTATCTCTTGAGGTGATATATTGCCAGTTTGAATGAGGATCTCAATGAGGTTTAAGATGTGGTTGTATTTGATGTTCTCTAGACTTTGGTGATCTTTTCTGACATTGGAAATATTTTCCAATGTTTCTAATACAGTGACAGCGCCTGCCTTTAAGCTGATTCTGGTGATGCGTAACATTTCTTGAGAGCTGTTGAGTGCTGCTGTTTTCGCATTGATGATTTCTTGATTGTGTTCGAGTTGTCGGTGGAGTTTTTTAATTTCTCTAATGACGCTTTGCTGAGTGTTTTGTTTTTGTACGTGTGAAAGTTGCAGGTTTTTTTGTGCTTTGTTTTGATCATAATAACGTTTTCCACCATTGATAATCGGAAAAGAAAGTGAGATGCCTGCTTGGGTATTGTGATTATTCTTTTGGGGAGAAGCCGTTAGATTGTTAGAGGTATTACTGATGCTTTGGTTTTCATACCGATAGTCATTGTAGCTTGAGTTGATCTGTACGGTGGGTAGGTATTGACTGGTCATTGCTTTTTTTTGAAAATTGGCTTGAGTAACGCCATTGTCGGCTATTTTTATATCTAAGTTTTTCTGCATGGCATCGGTTAGCCAATGGGTTAAATTGGGTAGGCCTATGTGCATTAAATGATTCTTCTTTCGCAGTTTTTTTATTTTGGTAAATTGGTCACAGCCTATGCTGTCTGACAGAATGTCTTTTGCATTATAAATGGCCATTTTGGCCTGGATAATATTTGCTTGTATTCTTTTTGTTTGTGCAGTCACTTCAAGTAACTGTGCTTTTGTCATAGCTCCAAGAGATGCTTGCATGCGAACATCATTTTCGCGTTTTTGAGTTTCTTGTAACTCGGCTTTTAAAAAATCATGATTCTCAATGCTTAAAATGAGATCGAAATATTGTGTTGCAATACGCAATGTCAAATCTTGTAATGCTTTTTGGTAAATAAAAAGGTCTTGCAGTGCTTTTTGATTGGCTTTTGAATATTGATAATAGGTTTGCATGTTGAACAACTCTTGCGATAGAGAGAATAAGGTTTGACCTTCTCGGTAGGACTTTTTTATTTTTTCACATGCATCAGTGCAATGTTTCAGGGTGTTTTTGTTTTTGGTATTGTTATAATTGAAATCCAATTGGGGCAGTAAGTAAGACAGCGCAATGCCTTTGTCATTTTTATTGGCTAGCCATGTCAGTCTGGCTTCCTGGATACTAAGATCGTTTTTTAAAGCTTTGTGGAAAGCGTCATTTAGAGACAATGTATAAGCCATGCAGAATGGAGATATCAATAAGATTAGTATTCGATAGAAATAGGTTTGTACAGACATGTCTTGATGAAACTAAGGACATCTGTCATTAGATCACATTGTTTTTTTGATTTCCAGGAATCTGTATTTTAGGTGGTGTTTTTTAGTGATTAATCGCTCTTGATCTCTAAAAGTCTTGCTTGATGGCTCATATCGATGTTATCCTGTTTCTTTGTTTTTTATATGTTTTTATGAATAAAAGGTCTCTTTCTCCAGAATTTTTAAAAAATGATGTGGATATTAGTCTTGAAGAAAAAGTCTGGCAGCATCCGCGTGATATTTTTTCAGTGTATCGTTTGCAGTGTAAACTGCCTATTTTTGATAGCTCTGAAATATATGAGGTAGAACGTACGCTTGTTCAAAAACGTCCCTTTGCGATTGTCTTGCCTTATGATCCGTATTTAGATCAAGTGGTTATGATTGAGCAAATACGTATGGCAAGTGTCTTTACCAAGCAAGACAGTCCGTGTATTTTTGAACTTTGTGCTGGTTATGTTGACGAAGGAGAACGTCCTGAATCTGCCGCTAAGCGTGAAGTTCTTGAGGAAACAGGCCTTGATGTGGAGCAATTGGAGTTTGTCTGTGAATACTGGGTTAGCCCTGGATGGTCTTCGGAACGGGCACATTTTTATTGCGCTCAAGTTGATGCCAGTTCTGCATTTGGGGCATTTGGTTTGCCCAGTGAGGGAGAATCGACTAAGGTTCATCGTATGGATGCTTTGTCTTTTATTGATCTTGTAGAGGCAGGTCAATTGGATAATGGAGGCGCTGTGATTGGCGCTTTATGGCTTTCAAAACATCGAGAACGTTTGCGAAAATTATGGCAAAAAAAGGATTCAAATAGTAGGGGGTAGAATAATGACGATAGAAAAAAGATCATATAATGCAGATTCGTTACAAGTACTGGATGGGTTAGACCCGGTGAGAAAACGCCCTAATATGTATACGGATACATCTCGGCCCAACCATATGGTTCAAGAGCCCATTGATAATGCTGTTGATGAGGCTTTGGCAGGATATGCCACTTCGATCAAAGTGGTATTACAAAGAGATGGCACGGTGGTTGTGACTGATAATGGCCGAGGAATGCCTGTTGATAAGCATCCAAAGTTCAATATTAGCGGAGTTGAATTGATTTTAACCAAGCTGCATGCAGGCGCTAAATTTTCAAATAAAAGCTACCAATTTTCAGGTGGTTTACATGGGGTTGGTATTTCTGTAACCAATGCGCTTTCTTCTTTGATGGTGGTGACTGTAAAGCGAGGAGGGGCAGTGCATCAAATGACGTTTAAAGATGGTTATGTGGATACTCAACTTGAGCAGATTGGTACAGTGGCAAAGCGAGACACTGGTACCAGTGTTGCTTTTATCCCAGATCCTCAGTATTTTGATAATCCGTCTGTACATGCAGGGGAGTTGAGTCATTTGTTAAGAGCTAAAGCCATACTGTGTGCTGGTCTTGAGGTGATTTTTGAAGATGAATCCAATGAAGTATCTAAGCGTTGGTATTATCCAACTGGTATTTCTGCCTATGTTGAAGAAGCTGTTAAAGATGTTGAAGTGATGCCAAGTCCGGCTTTTGTTCAAATGGTTGATCAAGATCATTTTGCAATGGATTGGCTGGTGACTTGGTGCCCAAATGGTGGCTTTGAGCTTAGAGAAAGCTATGTCAATTTGATTCCAACACCTCAAGGTGGGACTCACGTTAATGGATTGAGATCTGGTCTATTGGAGGCTGTGCGTGAATTTTGTCAGTTGCGACAGTTGTGTCCAAAAGGATTGAAGTTGAAAGCAGAGGATATTTGGGAAAACTGTCTATTTATTCTTTCTATCAAAATACCAGAACCCCAGTTTTCAGGGCAAACCAAGCAACGCTTGGTCAATCAAAATATGACCAATAAAATTTCTAGTTTTGTGCACGATCAATTTAGTTTGTGGTTGAATAAGCATGTCTCAGAAGCTGAAGAGTTGGTGAGCTATTTCATTGAAGTGGCTCAGAGTCGAATTCGTCAGAGTCAGAAAGTGTCTCGAAAAAAATGGGTGGCAGGACCTAGATTACCCGGGAAATTGACGGACTGTTTGTCTCAATCAACTTCGGATAGTGAGATCTTTTTGGTAGAAGGAGATTCTGCAGGTGGGTCGGCAAGGCAAGCTCGAGATAAAAATACTCAAGCAGTTTTGCCATTGAAAGGTAAAATTCTTAATACTTGGGAGGTTGATCAAGATAAAATTATGCAGTCTAAAGAGGTTCATGATATTGCAGTGGCCATTGGTGTTGACCCAGGTAGTGAAGATTTGGCACAGCTTCGTTATGGTAAAATCTGTATTTTAACTGATGCTGATTCGGATGGTAGTCATATCAGTACTTTGCTTTGTGCTTTGTTTTTGAGACATTTCCGCCCCGTGGTTGCAAAGGGACATGTGTTTGTTGCTTTGCCGCCGTTGTATCGAATTGATCATAAAAAAAATGTCTACTATGCCCAGGATGATGCAGAAAAAGAGCACATTGTTGCTCAGATTGAACAAAAATATGTCAATGCAAATGTGACCATTTTGCGATTTAAAGGCTTAGGAGAGATGGATGCTTTGCAATTGAGGGAGACTGCAATGGCGGTTAAAAGTCGTAGGTTATTGCAATTAAACTGTGATGATTTAGATCAAGACTTAGAGATGATGGGGCAACTGTTGGCTAAAAAGCAGGTGGCACGTCGCCGGCAATGGTTGATGGAGAAAGGAAACCTTGCTGATTTGTTAGATTGATTCTTCATTCATGTCTCTGAATTGTATTAATTTTACTGTTTACTTTTTGTCTGATTTCCTGTACTATTTGTCTCTCGGATCTTGTTTTGTTTGTTTTACAAATCAAGGTAGTAATTGTTTTTTTATAAATAAGGAGTCTTAAGTGGATAATAAAGAACAGAAGATGTCTGGTTTACGACTGGCATTGTTTCCGGTTGCAGATCATGAGTTGGCAAAGTTTTTACCAATGTGTGGTATGATTTTTTGTACAATTTTTGCCTATAGTTTATTGAGAGCTTTTAAGGACTCTCTGGTCTTGTCTGCTCCTGGATCTGGAGCTGAAGTGTTGCCGTTTTTAAAGATGTATGTTGTGTTTCCCGTAACATTGCTTGCGACCATTGGTTATATGAATCTTAGAAAGAGCTTTGATGTCTCAAAAGCGTACTACATCATTGTTTCTGTTTTTATTTTTATATTTACTTTTTTTGCACTGGTTTTGTATCCCTTTCAAGCATATGTTCAACCTAGTGCCGAGTGGCTTTCTTCCATGCAGGCTGCCTATCCTCCATTTGCCTATGTGTTTTCTGTGCTAGGGAATTGGACTTACGCTTTGTTTTATGTGGCCTCTGAACTGTGGGGAACATTTGCTTTGAGTGTGTTATTTTGGCAGTTTGCTAATGAAACAACCACCCCGAGTCAATCAAAGCGGTTCTATCCTTTGTACGTGATGGCAGGTAATATTTCTTTACTTTTTTTAACCCCTGTGCTTTGGCATATCTCAAGAAACTCCAATAGTGACGTTTATGAGGTTTGTGCACTGAGTGTTGTGTTTGGTCTATTGTTGATGTTTTTCTTTTCATATGCATTGCAAGCTCAGAAAAAAGAAGAGAAAGTAGAAAAGATTGTTAAAAAGAAAAAGAAGAAACTCTCAATGTCAGAAAGTTTTGCTGTGCTGTTCCGCTCGGAGTATGTTGGGTATATTGCTGTCCTTGTGCTCTCATATGGAATCGTGATCAATGTAGTTGAAGTGGTCTGGAAATCACAGCTCAAAGTTTTATACCCAACCAGACAAGCAATGCTGGAGTTCAACGGGTACTACAACCTACTGTTGGGCTTTGGAACCATTGGTTTGAACTATTTGGGCAAAGGTGTGATTAGACAATTGGGTTGGTTTTTTGGAGCGATTATCACTCCTGTTGTTACTGGTGTTTTAGGTTGTTTCTTTTTCATTTATGTGTTGGGACAATCTTCATTCACTGCCATAACGATGTCTTTACAAATGGCCCCAATTACGTTGGCTGTTTGGTTTGGTGCTTACTCTGTGATTTTATCTAAAGGCTCTAAGTACTCCTTCTTTGATCCAACCAAAGAGATGGCATTCATTCCTTTAGATCCTGATTTAAAAATCAATGGTAAAGCTGCTGTCGATGGAGTTGGTGGTCGTCTTGGAAAATCAGCAGGTGGTCTTCTAACGTCTTCATTATTGATTCTATACTCGACCTCTGAAGTAGCTGCGACTGTTCTTGACATTGCTCCTTTCTTGTTTGTTGTTGTGGTTGTCTTGACTTGTGCGTGGGTCTTTTCAGTTGCCAGATTGAGTATTCTTTACAATAAAGCTGTTTCTGACACTGAGAGAGAGGAGCTTGCCTTGAAAAATGCTGAGGCTAAAGCTTAAGCCATAGGGTGGTTTTTGTATTATTGAAAAGCACGCAAATTGCGTGCTTTTCTTTTTTTTGTACAGGGATATGTGCTTTAGTATTCTGTTTTTCCAGTAATCAATTAAGATGCCCTTTAAAATGAGAATGTATAGTATGTTATTGCTGCTAATTTGAAATGTCTTTTTTGAGTGCTCTCAGACAAGCTAAGTCTATTTAAATTAGAATTGAATAAGAGAGTAGTTATGTCTGCTCTGCTGTTTTTATACTGTTTTCTTTTATGCTTTGAGTTCTGTTAATTATGGCCCCAAGCTTTCTTAGCTTTTCCTCTAGAGAAACATAGCCTCTGTCAATATAGCTTGTATTATGGATGTGTGTTTTGCCTTGTGCAGTTAATCCTGCAATGATAAGTCCTGCTGAAGCTCTCAAATCTTTGGCTTCTACATGGTTTCCAATGAGGGAGTCGTTCCCTTTAATTTTTATCTCATTTTGCTCTAATTCCAGATTTGCTCCAAGCTTTTTTAGTTCAAATACATTTGATATTCTATTTTCAAATATTGTCTCTTTAACTTTACTTTGTCCAGATGCTATGATGTTTAAAGTTAACCATTGTGCCTGTAAGTCTGTAGGGAAGCCAGGAAAAGGCATTGTTGTTATTTGCACAGCCTTTGGTTGCGTCTGCATAGATAAATGAATGGAGTTTCTTGTTGTTTTGATTGAGGCGCCACATTCGGAAAGTTTTTCTAATACAAAAGATAAGTGATCGGGGTTAACATTTTTTGTGGTGACTTCTCCTTGCGTTGCTGTTGCAGCAATTAAATAAGTGCCAGCTTCCAATCGGTCGCCAATAATGGTATGTTCACAACCTTTAAGTTTGGTTGATCCTTGTATTTCAATGATGTTTCCCTGTTGTTTTATGGATGCTCCCATTTTGTTTAAGAAGTCGATAAGGTCAAATATTTCTGGTTCTAATGCTATATTTGTTAATACGGTTGTCCCTTTTGCCAATGATGCTGCCATAATTAAATTTTCAGTCGCACCCACAGAAGGTTTTAATAGATTGATGGTGTTTCCCACCAACCCATTTGGACATGAGGCATATATAATATTGTCTTTTACTTGTATGTTTGCTCCCATGGCAATTAGGCCATTTATATGCATGTCTATTGGTCTTTTTCCAATATTGCATCCACCAGGTAACGCTATGGTTGCTTTCTTGAATCTAGCCAGTAATGGGCCCAATAGTAAAATAGAAGCGCGAGTTTTTTTTGTGAGCTCTTCGATAATGTTCTTCGATTGTGCTTTTTCTGCATTGATGATTAAAGCGTCATCATCGTTTAGGCATATATTTGTATTTAAATCACTTAGAACCTCTAACATTGAGATTATGTCAAGTAGTTTAGGGATGTTGTGTAATTTAATGGATTCTTTTGATAGGATGCTTGCTGCCAATATGGGTAATGCAGAATTTTTTGCTCCAGATATTTCTACCTCCCCTTTAATTTTTATGGGGCCTTCTACGACAAGCTTTTTATTTGCTCCTGTCTTCATAAGTGTCCTTTGTGGTTAGATACAGTTTACTTAGTTTTTCTATTTTCTTTGATTCTGTTAATATTTTGGACTTTGCCTTTGGATATGCTTTTTGAATGGAGGTGATCATAGCGAGACCACAGCTGTCAATTTCTTCCACTTCCTTGCAGTTTATGATTACCTCAGAGATTTTATTTTTTTTTGTTGAGTTTAATTGTCTAAAAGGTTGGATTTTATTGATGCTTGCAAAGGTCAGAATTTTTGGCATTTTGATTTCTATGCAGTGGTTTTTGATTACTTTGATATGCAGGAAACTCATTTCTTTGATTTGCTCTTAGGTTTTTTTGTAGAGAATTCATTGATTTTCTGTGTTAGTCCTTTTAGTCCATTGTTTCGGACTGTGGAGGACACTGATACTTTGAATTGGTCTAGATAGCTTATATTGTCTATGGTGATGTCATATATCATCCAGGTCTTGTAAGGTAGGTTTTCTACCATTGTATTGTCAACACAGTGCAAGTAGAAGCCGATTGTGCTTTTTTTCTTGCGACCATCTACTGTTGCAAGAACCACGGTCTGTGATGGAGTGCTTTTTCTAGAAGGATAGAACTTTAAGTAGTTTTCTTTTTGGCTTGTTTTTAATAAAAATTTTGAGTACTCAGAGGCCAACGCCTTTTGATAGGCTCTTATGAAGTCTGCCTTTTCTTTAGGAGTCGCTGAGTTCCAATTGTATCTCCCAACAATTTGTTTCGCCATATACTCTGCATCTAACGAAGGCATAACTGCCTCATGAGTTGCTTTTTTTGCGTACTCTTTGACTGCATTGCTGTTTGTCAGTGTTTTTTCTTTTTTTCGATATTCTTTGATTAGATTATTGCTGATGTCTTCTAACATAGAGCTCGGTGAGTTCGTGCACTTGTATGTTTTGATTGACGCGTGCAATCCAACTGATATACAGATGATTAACGTATTGATTAGAAATTTCATGAGCCTTCCTTGGTTGCAAATATGGCAATTGCTTCATTGATTACCTGTTCTATTGCAAGACTTGGTTTGGATTTGTCTATGCTTTGTCCATTCTTTAGATATTCTTCATCATAACCGGGATCAATTGATATGAATTTACTTCCAACAACGCCTTCTGTCAAGATACTGATGATACTGTCTTTTGGTATTTTTACCTTTTCATTGTAGATGACTAGGCCAATGTCTGCTTGATATGTTTTACTATTGAGTTTTATTTGAGTGACTTCTCCAATTTTAACTCCAGCAATTCTTACCGGTGCTTTTGCTCTGAGGCCATTGATGTCGGTAAAGCTTGCATTGAGTTTATATGAATTGCTGTTTGCCTTGAAGTTCAATGATGTTGTTTGTATGGTGACAAACAATAACGCAAAGAAAGCAATTAATATAAATAAACCGACGGATAATTCTGAGTTTTTTTCTCTGAGCATTTACCATAACCTCATAAGCATTGATGTTAGAATATAGTCACATAATAGAAGTACTATTGAAGAATATACTACCGTTTTTGTGCTTGCTTGTGCAACACCTGTTGATGATTTATTCGAATTAATTCCGTAGTATAATGCAATGGTGGCCGTAATAGTGCCAAAAAATAGTGTTTTAAAGAGTCCTGTCATGACATCATCCCAGAAGCTGACATAGCTTTTGATGCTGATTAGAAACAGTCCACTGTCCAGCTGTAAGCTATAGGTGGAGATTAAGTATGCTCCAATGACTGCAAAAGCATTAAACAGCATGGTTAAAAGAGGCATGCTAATGAAGACGGCTATGAATCTTGGAAAGAGTATGTATCTTGAAATGTCAATTCGCATACTTTTTAATGCGTCGATTTGATCTGTTAGCTGCATGATTCCTACTTCTGATGTGATTGTGCTTCCGGCTCTTCCAATGAATAATAGCCCTGTAATAACGGGGCCGAGTTCCCTTAAAACGCTGAGAGCAACCAGCTGACCTAACTGATCATTTGCTCCAAACATTTCAAGTATATAGTTTCCTTGTATGGCAAGCACACTTCCAACAAAAATTGAGCTTAGAATAATAATACTTACGGACTGAGAGCCGATGTAGTAGAGTTGTAGTATGATTTGATAAAACTCTACTTTTTTGTATGGAGTATTGGTTACGATATTGAGGAAGAATATGAATATACTACCTATAAGTTGTATTGTGTTTTTTATTTTCTTGAGTATGTAGTGTGTTATTAACATGGTTTTTTCTCACTTGTAGACAGCTGCGTTTGAATGCTTGGTGTTAAGAATGACTTTACGAAGTCGTTTTTACTTGAAGTCACTTTATGAGGAGGGCCATGAAACGCAATGGTTTGCTTGTCAAAAATGTAGATATAGTCAGCAAGCTGTAAAGTTAGATTGACTTCATGTGTGATGATGATGCTTGTGGCATCTAAGTACTTGTTCATCTTCTTTATCAGCTTTGCAATGCTTTCTGTATTGATAGGGTCTTGGCCTGAAAAGGGCTCGTCATAAAAAATTAAATTGGGGTCCATGGCAATGCTTCTTGCAATGGCAGCTCTGCGTAACATGCCTCCCGATAATTGCTCGGGATAGAGGTGTGCAGCATGTTTTAAGTTTACTGCGTGTAATTTCATTAAAACAATGTCCTCAATGATTGTTTCTGGTAAGTTAAAATGATAGCGAATTGGTAAAGCAACATTTTCAAATACGGTTAGGTGTAGCAGTAAGGCATTGTTTTGGAATAGGATACCTGTTTTTAGGTTTTTTTCTGTGTTTTGGTGGACGTTGTTAAAGGTGAGTTGTCCACTTTTAGGTTTTTTTTGGCCACATAATACTTGAAGTAAACTGGACTTCCCTACGCCACTTGGACCCATGAATGCTGTTGTTTTATTTGCTTGTATGTTGATGTTAATATCCCTTAGGATGCATTGTGTTTCATGGTAGATGTTGAGATTTTTTGTTTGGATTATCGAGTTTTCCATGGAATCTGTTTGTCTCCAGCTACTTAGATATGCTATAGTAGCTTAATTTGAAGGATAAGCCTAGATTGATGCAAGAAAATTCTGTTATTTTTGATAAAGTGCTTGAGAGAGCTCGCAGTTCAGTTGCTAAAATCAGAGAGTCGTTGTCAAATCTTATGTGTGGTATTGACGAGAAGTTTGTTCGTTGTGCTGTAAAGCTCTCTCAAACAGAAGGCCACCTTTTGTTTACTGGTGTTGGGAAATCTGCTTGTGTTGCGAAAAAGCTGGCATCTACTTTTGCAAGCTTAGGTATGCCTTCGTTCTTTTTGCATCCAACAGACATGGGGCATGGAGATCTCGGTAATGTTACTCAGAAGGACACTGTTTTCTTTATTTCTAATTCAGGTGAAACCTCGGAACTTCTAGCATTGGTGTCTTGCGTTAAAATGCGTGCAGATTCAACGGTAGCTTTAGTGGGTAATCCCCATTCAACCATTGCTAAGCAGTCAGACTTTTGCCTTTGTACAGGGATTGTTGATGAAATTTGTTATCTTGGGCTTGCCCCTACAACCAGTACGACTGCCGCGTTTGTGCTGGGGGATACTTTGGCTGTATGTGTGTCGGAGATTAGGCAGTTCAAACAAGAAGATTTTGCTAAAAGTCATCCGAGTGGGAATTTGGGGAAATTATTGACTTTGCGTGTGCAGGACGTGATGATTTTACGGGAAAGTTGTGCCTTGGTGAATGCAGATGAATCCGTATTGACCAGCGTTTTAGCTATGGCAGAGTATGGTGTATCTGTTTCGGTTGTTATCCAAAATGGGACAGCTGTAGGTATTCAGCCAGTGTCTTTGATTCATCAGGCTAAAATGTTGAATTCTGATCTGACTCTTTTAAGAAATTTGCAGTATGTTATCCCCTTTGATGCTTGCTTGAAAGAGACTGATATTTTGCAAGATGCACTTGCTTTAGTGGCATCAAAAAATGGTCGTTATTTTCCTGTTTTTCAGAATGGATCCTTTGTTGGACTGTTTGATGCAAAAAAATGGCGTGGATAATTCAGTATGTTTTTTCGATATAAACGATTATATTTTACACTGCTATTCTTTTTATTTATCCCCGTATTTGTTGGTCTGTCTTTGAAAATGGGTCAACCTAAAGATTTCTCTGTAGAGTCTACTCATCTGAAGCATGGCTTGTCCGAATATAATCGTATTTTTGCAAAGGTGTTTTCACGATATGGGAAGTTGGATTATGACTTGTTTGCAAAGCGTTTAATTTTTCAGAGTGACCTTAAATATCAAGTTTTTGATCCATTGGTTACAATTTCTCAGGTAAGGCAGGAGTCTATGCGTTCGAAAACGCATGATCTGTTCAATGATATTGCACTGACCATTGAGTCTAAACAAGCTGTTTTTTCTGATGATTTTTTGTCTTTCTCTGGTTCAGTCAAACTTAATTCAAGGCCTTCTCAATACAAAATAAATTCGAAATCTTCTCCTTTTCCAACATTGGTTCGTTCAAATCATTTGAAATATGATGTGACAAAGCATTATTTTGTCGCAGAGGGTTCTGTTGAGTATTGTCGTGGTGTTCAAGAAGTGTTTGCAAACAAAGTTTCTGGGCATGTGGATAAAGAAGATTTTAACTTTGATCATGGTAAAATTGTCTACCGTCGATATTCGCGTTGTTTGTAGGGGTTTGTATGTTTATTGCACTGTATCAGCCAGAAATTCCGCAAAATACGGGGAATATTATTAGATTGTGTGCAAATACAGGGCTTGTTTTAGATTTGATTGAGCCTTTGGGCTTTAGTCTGGAAGACAAACAATTGCGCAGAGCTGGTCTTGACTATCATGAGTATGCCAGTGTCAAACGTTATGTGGATTTTGGTTCTTTTTTAAAGATGAAAAAAGATCTTCGTATTATCGCATTTACGACAAAAGCAGATCAGAATTATACTGACTGTGAATTCAAAAAGAATGATGTGTTTTTATTTGGTCCTGAAACAAGAGGTCTGCCTACTGATATTCTTTCTCAGAGTGATTGTTCTCTACGAGTGCCTATGCTTGCAAGTTCTCGTAGTTTGAATTTGTCTAATACCGTTTCTATTGTGGTATATGAGGCATTGAGGCAACAGGGTTTTCCAGGACTTTGTTAAGTGGTTTCTATGTAAGTGTTTTTTGGTTTTTGTGTGTGCACGGTTGTTAGAAGATCGTCAATAATGTTTTCACAGTTTTGCTCTGTGCAGTGTTGTGTGATGCCGTTGATATAAAGATTTTTCATTTTTTTTGACCAAAGAATATTGGGTAAATATTTTAGTGTATGATGGTTTTGGCACAGATGTTCTAAGCGATGCATCATGTTTGGTATGTGCTTGATGTAATGATATTTGTTGTTAAAGAATAACCGAGTAAAAATGCCGATATTTTTGAGATGTCTTTGGACGGCCACTAGCATGGTAGACTCTTTGAAGGTGGCTTCGTTCAAGCTCTTTTTCTGTTCGTTGGTTAAATGTTTTTGATAATATTGCTGTATGTATTGATTGATCTCTTGCTCATCGTGATGATAATAGTGGTCTGTGAGTAGTGATGCTAAATCATAGTTTATGGGGCCTATGGCCATGTCTTGAAAGTCAAGAATTCCCAATGTTCTTTTAGGGAGTAGCATTAGGTTTGCGCTGTGGAAATCAAAATGTATGAGCCCTGTTGGTATTTTTTCTATTTGTTCATTGATGTGTTGTTTTATGAAAGCCAGTGCTTCTTTGTTATACTCTGTGTTTGTGGCTTTCAGCAGTTTTTGTATAAAAAACTCATCTGCTAAGTTCATGTGTGCTAATCTATTTAATGAGTTGTAGTTCGATACGGGGTAGTCTATCTTTTGGTTCTGGAATCGGTATATTTCATAAAGACAATGGTTGATAAGTTGTTTTCTTTGATCTGCTTTATGAGGTTTGGATAACCAGTCGAGTGCCGTTTCATATCCGAAATGAGTTGTTATTATCCAGCATCTATTTTTAGAGATTTGTTGAAAATAGATGGATGGTGCCAGAATGTCATTTTTTTTTAGTTGTTTTGCAAGGGCAATGAACTTTAGACATGCTTCTGTATTGTCTACGGTTTCGATTAATAGATATGATTTTTCTGTGGAGGAATTGGTTATTGTGTAGAGGTTTTTTTGATTGTGTGCATGTTCGGGTAGTGGTTGTATGCTGATTTTGCCGGTCCCAAGTTTGTTTTTGACCCAGCTTATGCACGGTTCTGTTGGTTTTTGGCTGTGATTAATGGGGAACATGCTAAAGTCGGATTGTTTGAGTATTTATAATAAATTGCTTTAGCTGTAAAATCAAGACTTGACGTTTTATGATTTGGTTGATTTGGGTGGAAGTAAAGACTTTGTTTTGCTTTGTATCCATTTTATTATGAGATGTTTGCTTTGTTTTGGTTCTTGGATACAGTTTTCAGCTAGCGTGATGATGGGAGGTTTTTCTTGTTTCATTGATTTAAGCTTTTTTGTGATCAATTGTAGATTGGTTTTTCCTTCAATGGTATTGCTTTTTTGAGATGTGTTTTCTGCTATTTGTTGTCCATATCTAAAGTTTCGTGATTTTGGGCTAGCTGATAGAATGATGTCTCCTATGCCTGCCAGTGAGTGGGCTGTATTTGGATTGCCTTTGGTTTTTTTGATGATTCTTTTTAGTTCGACTGTGGCATGGGTGATGAGTATTGCTTGTGCGTTTTTACCAAGATTGCATGCCTTCATGAATCCAGATACAATGGCTACAATGTTTTTAAAGACACTGCACCACGCAAGTCCTTTTAAGTCTGTACTTGCTAAAGTCTGAAAATCGTCATTGTGTAGGTTTTTTTGCCATAATTTTTTGCTTCGAGGACTGCTGGAAGCTAAAATCGCTTGTGTGGGTAAGTCGTCAAGAACTTCTTCAGCAAATGTTGGTCCGTATAGATAGGCAAATGATTTTGTTTTGGGGTTTATGGATGAATATAGCTCATGCGGATATGGGATTCCTGGTTTATCTATGAACCCCTTTGCTGTGCACAAAATGTCTCCTTGATGGTTTAAGTGATTGAGGCTGGTGAGTATATCAGCAATGCTTGTACTAGGTGTTGCAATGATGATTGGGCTTGTTTTTTCGACAACTGCAGCTAGACTATTTTGTAATATGATTTTGGAATGTTGTAATTTGGGGTGTATAGAATATGAGCGAAGTGATTTGCCCTCTCTACAAATGAGGAAGATGGTTGTTTTTGGGTTCGATTTGTGACAGATATATGCCAGTGCTTGCCCCCACTCTCCTGCTCCTATAATGATGATGGACTGTTTCATTTTGTGTTCAGAGTTTCTTTGAGGCATCTTATCATGATTTATTTTTCTAGGCAATTATTCTAATTTTTTACCTTGGAGTCTTTGTG
Source organism: Pseudomonadota bacterium (assembly GCA_036121365.1). Classification (GTDB taxonomy): domain Bacteria; phylum Pseudomonadota; class Gammaproteobacteria; order Comchoanobacterales; family Comchoanobacteraceae; genus UBA7916. The sequence goes on from JAZAFR010000007.1 coordinate 161,367, forward strand.
ATTGTGCTATGGTATTGTCGCAAGTTCAGAAGTACTTATTTATGTCTCACTGTATATTGGCCCTTCGCCTCCTTGAGGGGGAATCCATTCGATATTTTCGTTTGGATCTTTGATGCTGCATGTTTTACAGTGAATACAGTTTTGGGCGTTGATTTGTAATTTGAGTTCTCCATTTACCTTGATGTATTCATAAACACCTGCAGGGCAATAGTATTGCTCGGGACCTCCATATATATTATAGTTTTTTGTCATTGTAATGCTGGGATCTTTGATGACTAAATGGCATGGCTGGTCCTCAGTGTGGTTGGTTCCAGTTAATCTTACAGAGTCTGTCTTTGAAAAAACTAGTGTGCCATCTGCTTTTGGAACTTTGGTTTTTTTGTACTCTTTTTTAGGTTTTAGATTTTTATAATCTTCTCTTAACTCGAGGGTCCATGGCGCCAACCCCATAGTGAGCGTTTCAAAAGCTGCGTTAAAAAGTCCTGTTACTCTCCCTTTGTAAAAACCAGGTCGGATATTTCTCACGCTTTTTAATTCACGTGTGATTCGTGATGTCTCCATGTCTTTTTGATATTGCTTGATTTCTAATGATTTTTTTTCTTGATGCAAATGAGAGTGTATGCATTGGGCAGCAATCATGCCTGACTCCATGGCATTATGTGTGCCTTTTAATTGAGCAATGTTTAAAAATCCAGCGGCACAGCCAATAATCAGTCCTCCAGGAAATGTCAATTGGGGAATGGCTTGATAACCACCTTCATTGAGTGCTCTAGCGCCATAGGCTATGCATTTTGAGTTTGTTAACATTTGGGAGACGAATGGATGAGTTTTTAGTATTTGTAAATAGGCATGCGAGTCAAGGTATGGGTTTTTGAAATCTAATCCAATGACCAAGCCTACAGCAATCTTTTTCTCATAATGGTAAATGAATCCTCCTCCATAGGTTTCATTATCTAAAGGATACCCCATAGAATGTATGCATAGTCCATCAATATAATTTTTCTGATCACTTGTCTGCCAAACTTCTTTGATGCCAATGGCGTAACTTTGTGGTTGTGCGTATTTCCTCAGGTTAAAAGTATTGATGATGCTTTCAGTTAGAGACCCTTTTGCACCTTCTGCCAGTACTACTTGCTTTGCATAAATGTCTATGCCGGGTTGATATTGGTTGCTTTTGGATAGATCTTTTTTTCTGCCAAATTCTCCTGTTTCAACACCAATACAATTGCCATTTTTGTCAAAAATACACTTTTTTGCTGCATATCCTGAGAAGATATTGATGTTTAAACTTTGTGCATACTCAGAAAGCCAGGCACATACTTTTGACAAGCTGACGATGAAGTTTCCATGATTGCGCATTTGCGGAGGAACAGGTAAGGTATAATGTTTTTTTTGAGAAAACCAATAAAATTTATCTTTTTTCACTTCTGTTATGATTGGGCTTTTTTGGGTTTTCCAGTCAGGAATAAGTTTATCAAGAGCAAGTGGATTTAAAATACAGCCTGATAGGATGTGTGCTCCTATTTGGGCTCCTTTTTCCAATAAGCAGATGCTTAAATTGGTTTTGTTTTCTTCATTTAGTTTGGCAAGTTTGATGGCACAAGCTAGACCAGCAGGACCTCCTCCAATGATTAAGACATCGAAATTTAGATTTTGCTTTTGTTGCATGGCGATATGGTAAAATTGTCATTTTAATTAATTTTTTCTTAATACACAACAATAAGACTGACAAATTGTTTTTTTTTGTAGATAGTCTAGAGCTTTGTATGAATGAATAAGGGTATTTAAATACTCTTGGTTTCAAATACAAGTTGAGTATTTTTTTAGATGGTATTGAGTAATTTTTAATTTTTTTTAAAAAAAACTGACTTTTTTAAATGTGCATACTATAAGTTGGTTTTTGCTTAGGATGGGGCTATGAATCGTGATTATGAAGGTTTAAAAGATCAATTGGTTTCTGCTTGTTGGCAGCTGTGTTCATATTGGTTTTTTTGGTATTTATTTTTTTATTGTTTTGTTTATGTTTTTGTTTTTGCATCTATTTTTTGTTTGTCAATGTATTTTCCAGAGTCAGTTGAATTTTATTTGTCCTCCTCTGCTGTGCGATCAGTCATTGTAATACTCAGCATTGTCTGTGATGTGTTTTTTTGGTGTTTCTCTTTTTATCTATCTTTTTCTTATGTGCTTAAACGTTCTGATTTATTACGTTCACTCCTAAGTAAAAAATAACTGAATTGGGTATCAATGTTATTTCAGGGTGGGCTTTCTTAAGTTATATCTTTGGCATTTATCATGTATTTTCTGTGATCGAGATGACCACTGTTCTTACTATAGATTTCGATATAAAAGATGGATAGGTAATGGGATTTTTTTGATAATATTTAATTTTTGAGTATGGTGGAGATGCGTCTATTGGTGATTTATAATTTTTTTGAGATGCAATGTCTTTTCATTTATTTATATTTTTTTAAAAAAAATAATGCAGGATTTTTTTTTTGAGTCTATATATCGTTTGGTTTTAATTTTAGGAGATTTATGATGGTTAAAAAACACTCAAGTTTTTTCAAAAAAATGTCTAAAGATAGCACAATTCGTTTATATTTTGCTATTATTTGGCGTTATGTAGTATGGTTGATTCTTTTGAACTTTATTGGATTTATATTTTTTAATTTGGCTTCAGTGATGTTTTTCAAATTCTTTTTGAAGCACATTGATTCTTTGGCGATGACTATATTTTTTATTCGACATTTCTTATTTCATATTGCGGCGTTTATGTTGTCAATGGAAAGTGTTTTGAAGGTGGGTTTTAAGTCAGGACACTATAAGTTAGTCATTGAAAATTGTCGAAGTAAAAAGAAAAAGTAATATTTTTCTGAGAGGTTGTCATGAAAATACTTGTACCAATAAAGAGAGTTATTGATTATAATGTTGTTGTTCAAATTCAATCTGATCATCAAAAGGTGGTGACTGACCATGTTAAAATGTCAGTTAATCCATTTGATGAAATTGCTCTTGAAGAAGCGATTAGATTTCTTGAAGCAGGTAAGGTTAAAGAAGTCATAGTCGTTTCAATTGGCAGTGATAAATCTGAAGATCAGTTGCGACATGGCCTTGCAATGGGTGCTAATCGATCCATTTTAGTTTCTTGTGCAGATGAGATTTCCAATGACCCGTTATGTGTGGCTAAAATTTTAGCAGCAGTGGTTGAGAGGGAGCAGTGTGAACTTGTTTTTATGGGTAAGCAAGCCATTGACAATGACTGTAATCAAACAGGTCAAATGCTTGCAGGCCTTCTAAACTGGGGTCAAGCAACTTTTGCTTCGGAGATTAGCTTAAAAGGTCAATCTTTAGAAGTTGCTCGTGAAATTGATGGGGGTACTGAAACGATCAAGGTTTCAATTCCTGCGATTGTTACTGCCGACTTACGTTTGAATCAACCAAGATATACCACTCTTCCCAATATTATGATGAGTAAGCAAAAACCCTTAGAAAGATTATCTCTTCAAGATTTAGACTTGAAATTAGAGCCTTACTTAAAACGACTTAGACTAGATTATCCTGAAGCAAGAAAATCAGGCGAGGTTTTTCATGATGTTGACTTATTTCTTAAAAAATTAGATGAGGATGGGGTATGCAATTAAAACTTTTACTTGTTGTTACACACAACGGAAAAAAAATGGATGATCAAGTATTGAGTACAGTGACTGCAGTGAAGCAAATGGTTGATCATTTTGATGTAATTATATTTGGTCATCAGCTTGATAAAATATTGAATCAGGTACGTTCTATTCCAGATGCGAACACTGTTTTTGTTATAGATGATCCAAAGTTAAAAAATTTTTTGGCTGAACCAGTTACAGATGTGTTATTGGAGATGGTAAAGTCATATGATAGAATTGTTTTTTCTTCGAATACAAGCACTAAGAATCTTATGCCTAGGCTTGCAGCAAAATGTGATATTAGTCCAATTTCTGATGTTTGTGCGATTGATAAAAAAGGGGTTTTTAAAAGACCCATTTATGCAGGCAATATTATAGAGAGCGTTTCTTCTCAACAAAAGAAACTTTTACTGTCTATTCGAGCAGCTTCTTTTAATAAATCTTCCTTGCTGGACAAGCCAGTTGCTAAGATTAAAAAATGCTCCGTTCAAATTAAACCCTATAAAACTAAATATATAAAATCTAAAATCACTAAAATGACACGGCCAGACTTGTCTGCCGCTAAAATTGTTGTTTCTGGAGGAAGAGGCCTGGGTAGTGAAAAGTCATTTGATTTGGTTTATGAACTAGCAGATTGTTTAAATGCTGCTGTTGGGGCATCACGTGCAGCGGTAGATGCAGGTTTTGTTTCTAATGACTTTCAAGTGGGGCAAACTGGAAAGATTATTGCTCCAGAAGTTTATATAGCCATTGGTATCTCAGGTGCCATTCAGCATCTTGCAGGGATGAAAGATAGTCAAGTGATTATTGCAATTAATCAAGATGAAGATGCGCCTATTTTTAAGTCAAGTGATTACGGATTGGTTGCTGATTTGTTTGATGTTCTTCCTAAAATTACCAAACATTTGGCGACTAAAAAATAGCTAAGGAGTGAATGAAGCATATTCAGAATAAGGTTTTGAGCTTTCAGCTTCTGTCTTAGTCCAGAGTAAGTTAGATAGATATGCTCGGCCTTCTTCACCCAGATCACCTTTTACTGAATCTACTTGTCTTATTAAATGATCTAATTCTTTGCTTTCTCTAAGTTCTGTTTCGATCTCAGGGATTTCAGAGAATAGCGCTCCAATTATATCTGCTATGAAGGGTTCTTCTTTTGGCATATAGAGATGCAGTGCCGAAGTGCTATGTATGCTTGACGGTCTTAGTTTCTGTGCGATTGATACTATGGACTCTGCTATCTCTTTGAACAATGTTTTTTTACGAAGACAATTTTGAGTATGGGGAATTAAGTCCATATGGATGAAATCAGGTTCAATTTCCAGTGTTTTTAATCTTTGTAGGGCTTCACTTTTCTTTTCGAAATTTGTACTGTGTTGTGATTCATGTAGATAGGTAAGTAATTCGATAGTGTGTCGATACTTTAGTGCTTTAGGTTCTTTTCTCTTACATAAAGCATGTAGACTTTCTAGTATGTCATTACATTTTCTTGTATCTCTCTCGATAACGTTACCAGTTGTTGGATTTTTGAAAGCACCAGAGGAATATATTTGAGCCAGTAGGATTCCTGCTAGTGGATCACCTTCTCCATCTGTGAAAAGTGCAACCAGTTGATCAACGGTATCGGTAGTTAGATTTTCATCTATGAGCTGAGAATAGAATAGTTTTCTTTTTTCTGCGGAGCATGCGGTTTTTTTTGGTTCTCTTTTTTGATATGTCTCAGGAGGGGTAATGGTATTTTCCTGTATGTGTATATATCCATGAAACATCATATATAGTACCAGTGTTCTTGCTTCTTGGGTTATCTCAGACTCTGCTGCTGGGCTGATGATGTTTAGAAGATTTTCTAGTGCGGCTATGGGGTCAGAGCTTGTTCCTAATCCAAAAAGTGTGTTTCTACATGCGCTTACTTGTTGGCCTAAAGGATTTTTACGGGTTGTCATTCTCTCATTTTCTCTTTTTTTTCTTCCAAATTCTTTTAGTTCAAGTAGTGTGTTTTTCGGGAGGGTTTCTACTAAAAAGGGCCATAGAAATAGTATGCTATTGGGGTCTCTTTTTGAAAGTTCATAAGTGTGTCTACGTATGTGACTTACCAAATAGGTTTGATCAGCTGCTTTGTCGGTTGATCTGCGTATTTCAGATAACGTTTGTGACCAATGGAGAAGTTCTTCAAATATTCTCTCAAGGATTGATTTTTCATGTTCTCCTTTTGTTGGAAGGTATTGGGAAAATAGTTCTCGTGTATACTGTTTTAATGGGTGTTGTACTCTTGCGTCTTCTAAGAGTGGTTCTGTCTCTGCTCTGGCTTTTCTTCTAAGTTGATCTTCTTTGTTTTCTATGTGTCTGGTATGTCTTTCGGGTATGCTATTGCTTGTAAAAGGGTTACGCCTTTGGTTTGCTGCTTCTGCAGGGAGTGAGTACCATCTAATTTGTCGTAGTAGGGAGCTGCCTTCTTCTTTGCTTTTTGTTAAATCATAGAGTTTTTCTATTACTTTTGAGGTTTGCTTAGTCACTTCTTTTTGAATCAGTTCTTGTTGCATTTGTTCGGTAATTCTTGAGACTTTTTGTTGTTCCTCTGGGGAGAGAGAGGAGAAGTTAGTATCTATTGCTATTTTAAGAAGTTTTATATTTTTTTCATTTATGTGAGTTGTTGGCCTGTTACTGTTTAATTCTCTCAATGCATGTCTGTGTATTGAGATAAGATTATGTTGAATTTGTATTGAGGTAGGCTCTTCCGTTGTATGGAATTTTTTTTCAGCTGATTTTACTATTTCGTTGTGCCAGCTTTCTTTAATCTCCACAACAATGTATACTTTTTCATCGGTAAGTTCGCTCCTAACTTTGGATATTTCAGGGATTTTTCTTTCGGATGCCAGTTGGTTTATTGATTCAACTATTTCTTTGCTAGTGGTACCCTCAAGAAGATCATTAATGACAATACAGTTCCCCCCATCCGACACTTTGATATTGGCCCGTTCGTATTCGGATGTCCATACGACATCTTTTGCGCGGTAGAGAGGAAGGGGTGTAAAATATCTTTCTAGATCCCTGTGTTGGAAAGTTTTTGAATCTTGTAGGCGTTTGGCCATGAATTCTTTTCTAGGTGGGATTCTGATGGTGGTGGTGATTTTATTTCCATGGTGTGTAACGCTTTCTTTTTGCCCATTGAGCGCAGCAGTAAGTATATCAGATCGAGTATTGCAAGTTATTAATGCTGCCAATTGTGGTGACATCTCACATAGTATTTGGATATCATCTGATTTTTTTGTAATGGGCGGGATAGTTGAATCTTCAAATCCCCAGGTAAAGTTTTGAGGGTATTGGTTGGTCTCTTTGTCTCCGAGGGCATTTTTTATATCGTTCCATGCAGATATGGGGAGTGATTTAATGGGTTTGAACTCTAAATGTATTCTCGCTTCAGTTGTTATCTGGCTGAGTAAGTTGATGACTCTTTCAGCCTGAGAATTGCTGGATAGTTTAATCACAGTCGTGCTTTCTATTTCTGAAAATTGCGCTTGGATTTCTTCGACTGGCATTTTCTCAGTTATCTCAATTGTCTGAATGTTGCTGCCCCTTTGTGTTATCTTGGTTTCGGTGATAATAAGTTTTATTGGTGATGTTGTTATCACTTGAACAGAATGGGGACTTTGTGGTGAATGAGCTAAAGCTCTTTCTATTCTTTCTTCGATTTGTTGTGTGGACAAATAGTGAAATACCTTATCATGGATTTTTTGGTAGTTAATCAAACTATCTAGTTTTCTAGTTATAGAAACTGTTAAAGACTCGGTTGTAACTTTTGATTGCATACTTTCTATTTTTTCTTGGAGATCATCAATACCATCTTCAGTTGCTTTTTTTCTTATTTGTGATGCAAATGGTTCTTCAAGTAGACAGTTTTTGATGAAACTGGGAACTTCTTCATCCTGGAGAGTATTTGCTGACACTATTTTTTCTATTAATTCGATTATGTGTTGATCTTCAAGTATGTCTTTTAATCTTACCCATGCCTCTTCTGTTCTTGAATATATATCTTGGACGCCCTCAACGAAGCTATTGAATAAATTAATGTCATAAGATGGGAAGTTTCTTCTAGACGAATGAAATAACCTCTGTAACACTTCTGTAAATCTTGCTAGAGACCTTTGTTCTGACATTCCTAGCTGATTTGCTTCTTTTGCACCTGTTCTTTCATCTGTGAAATTTTCTACAGATCTTACATATGAGGATGCTGAACTAATATTAACTGCTTGGGCGTCATGTATACTTTCTAGGAGATTTGCTTTTTCTGGTTCTAAGCTCCTGAAATCTCCTGATCCAATAATATCAGATAGTTCTTGTAATTCTGCTTCTGTTAAATCTTGTTCTATCTGTTGATATCGATCTAGTCCCTGTATGTGTCTAACTATCTCATTTTGGATTGTTTGCTGATTGTTATGAGATGTTCTCTTTTGCACTGTATCTTTGGCGAGTCTTTTAATCAGCTCTCCTTGTGAATGACGTTGATAAAATGGAGGTCTAAACTGATTCAATTGTGTCACTAGTAGTGGTGGTTGTGCTGTTTGATTAAAGGGGTGTGCTGCAATTGATTCATTGATTAGTGGTCCTAGTATTTTTAATGGATGGTTACATGAGTATAATACATTATAGAAAATAGACAGGTCTTTTGCTTGGATTCCTTTCAGGAACGGTCGAATGATTTTTTGGTATTCTTCAAGTTGGACTGCAAGGCCCTTAATAGTTATAATGTTTTCCATTTTTGTTTTAGCAGTCATGCATTTTAACAAGGTTGTAATGGTGGCTAATATGTGCTCTTGATGCTCGATTGCTGTATATATGAGTTGGTGGACTTGAGGGTTAAGGTACCAATGTGCTTCTGGATGTTCTGGATTAGCTACGATGGCTGCTATTTGAGGTATTAGACTTGTATCGGACATTGTAGATTCGAATACTTTTCCAGGCTTATCTCTTAGTTCTATGATGGCTTTTTTTTGTTCTGTGTATTCGTGATAGAGTCGTTGCATTGTTGGGTTGGTCCTCCATAACAAAAGCGCTTCTTGTATACTATCTTGAGTTGCCTCTTGTCTGTATCTCTTGTAGCGATTTACTACGACAGATAAAAGTTGTTGTTCCCCAGTGTGCCTGTGTCTTTTTTCAATATTACTGCATGCTCCTTTGTAGAGTCCTCGACTACCCTCATCACAGGGGGATTGTCCACTCATTATTATTGCATCACTGCGTAGCCATCTGCCATTTAGAAATGATAGTGCGGGGTATTTTATTTCTGCTTGCTGTGCTATGTCTATATCATTATAATCTGCCTGGATATTTGCTGTGTTGAACAGAGTTAAGCTATTTTCAGCTTTTTGTTGGGTGGTTTCTTTTTCGGGTTCTTTAGGTAGGTCTGTTGGTGTTTTTAGAACTGTCGATATAGTTGGCAACATTGGTATAACGCTATGTGGTCCTAGTTGAAACTGTTCTTTTATCGTTTTTAATCGTCTTGAGATCTCAATATTTTGTTGTGTTTGTATTTGGTTTCCATTAAAGCACTCTTGAAGCTCTACTAAGAGAGGATCAAGTTCTGGATAGCCAGTTGAGATCATTATGTGTTGGATAATCAGACCAATAGCTTTCGATAAGGCGTGCTGGTTGTTTTCGTGATAGGCCAATTTAAGAATTTGAGCATGAATGTTTTTTTCTTTTGAAGGTAGAGTTTGTAGCCTCTTTAATAAGCTTCGTGTCAACTCGAGTATTTTTTCTTTGTTTAGACGGATCCGCTCACTATTGCCTTCTGTGATTTCATCCATTCTTTGACGGAGTGTGTTAAATAACTGTTCAATGAGTTGTATTGATGTATGGGGTATTTCTTCTTGTTCTGCTTTTTCTTCGTTGTGCCCGTGTTCTTCATATTCTTTTTTTTGTGATGATCTAGATGCATCTTCGCAGAGTTCCTCTTCTTCTGTTTGTTGCCCTATCCTTTGAATGTCTTCTAGTAGGGTCCGGTCATATGAGCTGTCTGGATTCGAATTAATTCTAATGCGTTCTTTTAAACTCCTTGCTAATTTCCTTGTTTGTTGATTGGTTCTCTGTTTCATCTCGGTTGATGTTGTTCGATAGACTAATATTTCTGATCTGATTTTGGCCAGTATGGTTGCCGCATGTGTTGTAAAATGTTTAGAGAGAGCGCTTCTTTTTATTTGGGCTGCTGTCATGTCTATGATTTCTTTTGTTGCTTGAATGACTGCTATGTCCATCTCCTGTTGTGTATTAATTTCCTGTAACTCGGTATCTTCTTTTTGCTTGAAGTCTCTTTGAATTTCTTCCTTTTTGGATTCATATTGCTGCTTTAATTTGTTTTTTTCTGTCCTATGTTTTCTGAGGTCTTCTGATAGAGTCAGCATTTTAGATATGCCTTCTGTGGGGAGGTCTCTCATGTTCTCTTCTAAACTTTGTATTGTATTCTGGACCTTTTCTTGGGTTGCCCTAAAGTCATCATCAAGTTTTTGCATGGTTTCTGTACATTGCGAGGCGATTGTGAGTCTTAATTTTTTTTTGAGTTTTGTATAATATTCTGAGCAATAGCGCTTTTCTTCTGTAAATGCACCTATTAAAGCTGCTATTTTTTTATCGGCGTCGGTTATGGATTTTTCCATTTGGGCACTGTCGTCAGTCATAATCCTCAGTCTTCTCTTAAGTTCTTGATGATTTACTGCGTCCTCGCTGGTGATTATTTTGTGCTCCCCAATGGTTTCAGTGAGTTCGTCAGCGGATGTTGGAGGGACAGTTTGGGACAAAATTTCTGATATTTCTTCAACTGCCTGTATAATTGATTTGGCTACTGTTCTCGGTGATTCCTTTCCTACTGCTATTATCCATTCTTCAATGGCTTGCTTGATTTTGTTTGACTCTTCTTGGCGTTGGACTTCATTTTCTGGGGGGAATATGCAGAAAATATAGGCTTTTGTATACCACCTAAATTCCATGAGATACTGCAAGTTTTCTTCCAATTTGATTTCTAATTTAGGGAATATTTTTGTTCTTTTCGGCAATTCTTTTTTTTCTATTATGGTTATGTTTTCTGGTTCGTGTATGGATGTTGGTAATGCTTGCAATGACGTGAAGCTTTTTAGTAGTGCTATCATGTTCCTAAAGAGATCTTCCTTTTCTCTCTTTGTTATTATAACTTCACGTAATATTGATGTGATTGAGTCTGTGATTTGTTTTGCTTCGTTTATGAGCTCTATAAATGACTGTATGAAGTTTCTTTGTAAACTTAGCATATCTAATATGTGTTCTGAATTTTGATATCCTTCCCACCGATTTAGCATTATTACGGATGCAAGCAATTCTGGATATTTTTTTTCGATATGACGTAATACCGTTGACATTATTGTTGTTGACGCTCCAGTTTGCGTTAAAGTTTCTGCCTGGTTAAGGAGACTTATATCACTATTGTATTGGTGAGACTCTAAATGAAAATCAATCAATCTTTGCAATTGATTTAGATCTTTTGATAAAGGGGTAAGTTGTTCGGTAGACCTTGTGTTTCCTGGCTCTATTCCACAGGAGAAGAGTGCTGGCTTTTTTTTTCTGATTTGCTCTATAACTCCCTGTAGTTTTTTGATTTCATAGGTTGGTTTTTCCAGCGCTTTTAGGGTTATTAGGTCTGCACTTTCTGATTTTAGCATCGCGTTTTCTCCATAGTTCTATTCTCCCTCAACTTCGATGTTAAGGCTCTTATTGAAAGATGTCAAACTTTTTAACTTTTTATTAATTCTTAGGATGTGTTTCCAGGTTCTTTTTTGTTTTATATTTTTTGATTGTGATGTTATACTTCCTGTTTTTAAAAGGACTTTTTGATTGATATCTTGGTGTTTGGACAGTTCCCAATTATTGGCTTTTTCGTGTTTTAGAAAAAGGTGGAGTATTAGAGATTTATTAGATTCTTTGAGTATCTCTGAAGATTTATTAAAATATCATTTATTCCGATTGATTCAAGCGGGTGCTGACATTTCTGTGGACGGTCAGATTGTTTGTTTTGGCCGTCCAATGATGACTTATAATGTGGGACAAATTCAATCTGCTCTTGATCTTTCTTTTCCTACACTCAGTGTATTTTGGTCGATGCCTTCAACCAATGATTTTTGTATGTCGTTGGATTGTCCAGATGCTCTTGAGTTTTGTTTATCTGAACATCAATCTTTTGGTAGGGGGCGTAGAAATCGAAGATGGTATGGGTCTTTTGCAGATGGTATACTTCTTTCTTATAGGCGAAAAGTCCCTTCTGCTGTAAACTTCTCATCATATTCGCTACTTTTGGCTCTTTTAATTACGGAATATGTTAGAAGCACTTGGCCAAATCTTCCTGTTCAGTTGAAATGGCCGAATGATATTTTATTGGGTGGAAAAAAACTGATGGGGATTTTAGTTGAGAGGGATTATAGCTCTTCAGAAGCGATATTGGTTGTTGGGTTAGGGTGTAATGTTAATCGTGTTGGTGTTTCATCTTCTTTAGAGGTAGACTCTGCAGTTGGTTTTTTAGACCATGTTTCGGATCTCAATAAAACATTTCTTGCAATTGAATTGATGAAGATACTGCGTGAGTCATTGCGTATGTTTTTGGAGAGGGGGTTTGAATGTTTTGTGGAAAAATATGATGAGTTGCATATTTTTCAGGGGCAAGAAGTGCGTTATTTCGAAAATAATATAGCCAAAACTGGTCGTGTTGATGGTGTGAGTGCTTGTGGTCGTTTGCGTGTTATTAGTAATGGTGTTTGTCAATTGATTTCTAGTGGAAGTATTTCTAAGATCAGGGCTTGTTGTGATACTTAGTTTTCTGCTTTATACTTTGTAGCAGTCAAATCGACTGGTTTTTTGCATGATGCTACCTTGATTTGGTTTTTTATCTGCTATGAATGTTGCCTTTTTATCCCTTTTTACAATAACCCTATCTTGACTTTTGTTATATGCGGTTATGAACAGTTCATTTTCGTTGCTTGGCTGTTCGTGCGTGTTCAAATAGTGTAACCATTGCATGTCTTTTTTTGGAAGAGCTGTTGTTTTTTTTGTAAAGAAGGGGTCGAGATATAGGTGAGTTAAATCACTTTGCTGTTGTTTTAACCATTGAATTGAGCATGCGCAAATCACTTCCCATTGGCATTGCGGATTGATTTGTTTGTATTGAGCCACAAGGGTTTTTAGTACGGCTGCAGTTATGGGGTTTTTTTCTACGCTTATTAATGGATGTTTCAGTGTAGATAGTATCAGGCTATCTTTGCCGAAACCTGCAGTTAAATCAACGATTGTTGTTTTCTTGGTGGGTTTTTTCTTAATATTGATGGCTTTGAGTAAAGGTTGTTTTTGCTGGGTGTTTGTTAAATGAAGGCTTTTTTGACTTGTGAAGCTCAGTGTCAGTGGTTCAATATTGGAATTTTGGTCGTTCAGTGTGATGTTTTCAGTTGTGATATGTATGTGTATGTTACAATTTTTTAGATGATCACTCATTTGTTCTAGTGGTCTTTTGATTTCTTGCGGTGTGTCATGGCTTATATGGAGATTAGACATATGGCACTGGTGTTTTGTGGTCTAACAATAATAGAAAGAATATGATTAAAATGTAATAAATGCTAAATTTGAATAGCCCGCTGGCCGTGTTGGTGTCTTCCCAGAGCTTTTTGCATAAATATAGCCAGCGTAAATTTAAGATGCAGGCAACAGATAAATATAAATGGCCTGTCATGCGAATGCAAAATGGCATTAATGTTGAAATTGTTGTTAACAAGGCATAAGCGATAATGGATAATTTGGTGAATGTAATACCATGGGTGACAGGAAGCATTGGCCATTTGGTTTTGGCGTAGTCATTTTTGTGTGCGATGGCCAGTGGCCAAAAGTGCGCAGGTGTCCAGCTAAAGACAATTAAAACCAATAGTAGTGGTTCTACTGTGATGTTGCCTGTCAGGCTGCACCAGCCTAATAGTGGAGGCATTGCTCCAGACAGACCTCCAATGACAATATTTTGCGGTGTTGTGGGTTTTAACCATTTGGTATAGAGTATGCTGTAGCCAATGGTGGTGGCTAAAGTGAGGGTAGCGCATAGTGGGTTGTTGAGGGTCCACAATAGGGCTGTGCTTAATATGATGCTAAAAACGGCAAAAGTTTTTGCAGTTATTGGTGAGAGCTTGTCTTTGGCTAAGGGTCTGTTTTGGGTTCTTTTCATTTTTTTATCTTCATCTTTGTCAAATAGGTGGTTGAGTGCAGCGCTGGCACAAGCAGCTAAACTGATTCCAGTTATGCCTGAGGATATTTTTGATATGTCTTGCACATAACTGGGTGCAATGAGCATGCCTATGAGACTTGAAAACATCATGACAATGACAACTTTCAGCTTGACGATTCTGGTTATTTGATATAGCTGTTTAAAAAACCAGTCGGGGTAGGTTTCTTGTTTAAGTAAAGACTTTTGCATAATCTGTTGATGTGGGGTGAGTATTTTGGTTGGTTGAGTCTAGTATGTTTTCATGGGTGTGAGATGTGCTGCTAACAAGTATAACAGAGCATTGAATGATCAAAGCAAGTGCAATGATATTGTGTCCCAATGCGATTGTTAGTGGCAGTTGCCACAGGATGTTTAATATGCCAAGTGTGATTTGAAATAAAAATAAAGTTACGAGATATTGGAACTGTTTTAGCGTACAAAGGGATATGGACTTTCTGTTTTTGATGATGTTCCATGTTAGTGCTAGTATCAATATTGTACAGATACATGCTCCGATTCGGTGTGCCATGTGGATGGCAATTCTTGCTTGTCCAGAAAGTACGCCGCCTTCATAGGTGTTATGTCCTATGGGTGGTGAGAACCCTTGGATGAAGCTTGTAAAACTAGTTAGCCACTGGCCTTGACATGTTGGGAAGTCTGGGCATACCAATGCAGCGTAGTTTGCACTGGTCCATCCTCCTAAGATGACTTGCATAATGAGGGCCATCAGTAATATTGAGAAGATTTTTTGTGTGCTTTTTGGTATGGTTGTTTTCGGATGAGGAGATAGACTTTCAACATAGTCAATACATAATAATGATGTGATCGTCATGCCGCCTATTAAATGAGGCATGACAGCGAGTGGGTGAAGTTTCCATGTGACAGTCCACATTCCAAATAATGCTTGAAGCAAGGCAATGACTAAAATTGAGTTGATGATTGTATGTTTAAAGTTCTGCGATTTTAGAATTTTCAATTGGATTAACATGATACACAACAGGCCTGCTGCGTATCTGTGAATCATTTCAATCCATGCTTTTAATGATGCTTCCTGGCTGAGTGCTGGGCTAGTGATTTCTGGTTTGACAATCCAGTTTTGAAAGCATTTTGGCCAGTCGGGACAGCCTAATCCTGCATTTGTTAATCGTGTATATGCGCCAAGTGTCACGACAATGATGGCCAGTATTATGGTCGTTAAATGTACATATTTTATGGTGATTGAGGTGTGTTTTTTCATCGTTTAAATTAGGGATAGTTTCAGTAGCTTTCTTAAATCTAGATCAAGATCTAGTGGTGAGTTTTTTTGATCATAGCACAAAATGGCATCATTTTTCGGATTCACTATGAATAGATCGCATTGTTCGTTGAGTTTGCTTTTTGATTGCTTGAGTTGTTGTATGATTGTTGGACTGACGTAATGGACTTTCCAATTTTCATCAATATTGGTGTTTTTTTGATCTGTTTGTATGATTGTCAGATGGACTCTTTCTTTATCTTTTCCAAGTGCTTGCCAGCGTTTGGTCATTGCATTGAATCTGGCTTTGTTTTTTGCAGGAGAGATTATGCTGGCTATTTGCCAGTAATTCTGAGGGTTTGAATTAATTTGTATTGGGGGAGAGAGTAGAGTCCCTTTATTGTTGTGATGAATGCTTCCATACCCTGAATGAAATAGCATATGTGCCAGTATGATTGGTGTTATGAATGCGATGGCTATGCCGTATAAAGGTTTATTGGAGTGTTTTTTAGGGGGATTGTGCATGCTGTTTCCTGCTGAGTTTGTGTCTGAAATAAAGTCCTAAAATTCCAAATAGTAAGAACTGTAGAGCATAGCAGATGTGTCTTAAAATGCCAAGAGGTAGTGTGTTGGGTTGGGTTAGGTTTTCGTGTAATGCACTATTATTGGTTACGATGATTTTTTCATATACTGGTGTTTTTAGATGGGTCTCAATGGTATCCATATCGATAAAGCCAATTTTTTTTGGCCAGGTTTCTTGAGGGATATTTCTTTGTATGAGTCGTCCCCTGGGTGTGTATAGAATCCCACTGACTGTTGTGTTGAGTTGTTGTCTTTTAATGACTGTTTCAGTATTTGTGTTTCTATTGTACCAACCAAGATTGATTAATACTGCTTTTTCCAAGATAGGATCAAAAGATACGGCGATGACTTCTTTGCCGACTTGATGGTGGAAAATGGCTGGTTCAACGATAAAATATTTTTTTGTGCTAATGGGATTATGGTAGTCTATGGAGGTTTTGTCTTTGACCTGAAGATTGTTTTTTAATTGCTTTTCATGCGTGATATGAGAGGGTGCTGCCTCAGTTAGTGTGTATTTTGTATGTGCACGCTGGATTTGCCAGATTGTCAGTGTTAACATGAGGCAGAGGTTTACTATGCTTAGATATTTGAGTATGAAAGACTGTTTTGTTTGCATAGGGGCTTTTTTGTGATGCTGGAGTTATTATATGATATTTCGATTCGTTTTGATATGTTTTATTATTGTGGTGCTGTGGAGTTTGTTTATGGCTTTGAAGTATTTTATTTTTCCAAAATATCAAGATTCTTTGAGTATGGTTAAAGCGCTTAGCTACAGAATAGGTTTTTCTCTTGTTTTGTTTTGTTTGTTGATATGTGGCTGGTACTTCAACTGGTGGAATCCGCACTTATTGTGATATAATGTATTGTCTTTAGAGATGATTTCAAGTAGCACTGAGTTTTTCTGGTGTGTTTTTATTTTTTATGTTAAATTCAGAACACTATTAACCAATTGGAGTTTGTCATGGGGTTTGCTGGTATTAGTCCAGGGTCGTTGTTGTTGATTTTTTTCATTGCGCTTTTGGTGTTTGGCCCTAAACGTTTGGAGACTCTCGGTGCTGAACTGGGGAGTGCTTTACGTCGTTTTAAACAGAACTTAGATGGAGATGATCGTTCTGATGACAGCTCCAATCCCTCACAATAGACTTGGTATCTGCGGTGAGCTTTAATTTACTGGGATCTTACCAAGCATGTTGGCAAGAGATTCAGAGACGTTTGTGGCAATGCTTTTTGTGTTGGTTGTGTGCTTTTTTTGTTTGTTTTTATTTTCGTTATGTATTACTGGCATGGGTGAGAATGCCTTTAGAATATGCATCGTTTTCAATGCCTCCACTGGTTTCTTTGTCAGTTATAGACGGGATTTATGTGACTTTTGAGCTCTCTTTTTATGTGAGTCTTGTCTGCTGTTTTCCCCTTTTTATAGGGCACTTATTGAAGTTTTTAATGCCTGCTTTGCATGCGAAAGAACGCATGTTTTTACGGTTTATGTCTGTGTGTGGAGGAGGTCTGTTTTTTTTGGGACTGTGTGTGGGGTGGGGTGTTGCTTTGCCGCTTTTGTTCCAGTATGCGCAATTTTTTTTTCCAGAAGATGTGATGTGGCTTATTGATTTGCGTCAGTATGTCTCTCTTTTTTGGTGTGCAGGAATCTACGTTGGTTTGGCTTTTGAATTGCCGTTGTTGGTTTTCTTATTGAGTTATTTTGATCTTGTTCATTCCTCTGTAGTGGCGCGATGTCGGCCGTATGTTTTTGTTGCCTGTTTTGTTTGTGGGATGCTGATGACGCCTCCAGATATGTTTTTACAAATTTTATTTGCGGTGCCTATGTATGCTTTATTTGAGTTAGGTTGGGTTTTGAGTGCAATCTTGAGGTGGATGCTTGTGGATAAATCGCTTCTACTTGAGAGCAATGATTAATTGATTGTGTTTAGTTCAGTTGGTGTGGAGCTTGTTTTGATGTGTGGTATGTTGAAATTTTTCTTAAACTTCGCCTTTTCAATTGTGTGGTGAAAAGCGGTGGTCTGTTTAAGCTTTTTGCATCTCATTTTCTGTTAGGTTTAAGCTTTGAATTAGAACGTGAACTTGTTGATGGTTTGTTGTTGCCAAGATAAATGCTTTGATTTTCATGGTGGGCAAATGTAGTAGTTTTTTTGAATAGGATTGAATTGATTCTGTGTGATTCCCTTTATATTTTGGAGGAGTTTGAGCGATGTGTAAAGCTTGATGAATCAGGCACATTTTTTTTCTTAGTATGTGTGAATATTGATGTTGGCAGGTTGTTTTTTTTTGCGTGGTGGTAACATAAGATTCCCAGCTTTTTCTGAATTGTTTTATGGCGATAGAATGACTCTCAATTTTTTGTGAGTTGGTGATGGCGTCGGTTTCTTTTTGGATTGTTTTTCTTGTTAAGTCTATGGCTTTTTGCATTTCTTTTGTGTTTTGTATGCTAAGGTCTTCAATGGTCATTAAATCACAGTGTTGAGAGAGAGTTTGGTTTATGGGCTCTATGTCTTGAGGTGTGGCAAGGTCGAATAGTTGTTTGGGTTTTTTAGAAAGGTTTGAGAGTGTTTTATTCGTAATAATGAAATCAGTACTAGATGTGGCGGATATGACGCAATCGTGAGTTTCAAGATGTTTGTGTAGTTGATCAATGTGATCAATTTTGCTGTGGTATTGAGTGGATAATAGTCTGTGTTTTTCAGGGTTTTTGCAAAGGATAGTGATCTTTGAAGCGTGTCCTAACTGACGGAGATAAATCAAATGGTTTGTGATGATGGTTCCAGCGCCAATGAATAGTATTTTGCAATCACCGATGTTTTTCCACTTTTGACTTATTCTGTGCAACGTCCTTTGAGAAAGGGGTACTCGATGTGTGTTGATGTGTGTCTGTTGTCTTATTTTTTTTGCATGGTT
Source organism: Pseudomonadota bacterium (assembly GCA_036121365.1). Lineage (GTDB taxonomy): Bacteria > Pseudomonadota > Gammaproteobacteria > Comchoanobacterales > Comchoanobacteraceae > UBA7916. The sequence goes on from JAZAFR010000007.1 coordinate 180,001, forward strand.
AAACAGTGTGCACATTAAACGATATTGGTATGAGTTGCATACTCGTTGACGATAGGATAGTGAAACGGCTGTTTTGTATTGCCCAATGATTTCAGTTTCTCCAATGATCATGGAATTGATGCCAGTTAGTGTTTGCAGTATATGGAATATGGCGTCTTTGTCCTTGAGGTGGTAGATGCTTTTTTCGGGCATGTTTTGTTCAACGCACCATGGCTTTAAGGTGTTTTCATTCGAGAAGGAGAGGTAAATTATTTCTGTGCGATTGCAGGTGACGATCAAAATATGAGATTCAATCCATGGTTTTTTTTGGATTATGTGGTTGATTTCTTTTTGTTTTTCTTTGCTCCAAGTGAGGGGGGATCTTTCTTTAAGTGAGGCGGTGTGATGATTGATTCCTGTTACAAAAAGGTGCTGGTTGTGCATTTTAGACATGTTGGCTTTTTTGATATAATAATTGATTTTTCCGGTATATGTAAAGTTTTTTTATTGGAGTTGTGCTGTTGGGGTTTGGTTTTGTGTGATTTCTTCCATATTAGGCTCTTTTTTGTAGGCATATGGATTTTTTTTTGTAAGCATATTGCTTTTTGGGGTTTTAATTTTTTTTGGTTTTCTTGTGTTCTTTGGTTAAATATTATATTGTTAATGAATCTTATATTAAGTTGAGGAAATGTTATGAAAAGTATGATTATAAACTTTAGGAAGTTGAAAGGTTCTGTTGTTGAGTATGTGGGGTCGTGTGGATATGTAGATTGGATGCGAGCTATGGGTGTTGTGGCCTGTGGCATTGCTGCGTGGGTTTTTGCTTCATTCCTTTTATCTGTTTTCGCAGTGGTTTTAGTGGTATTGGTCAATGGTTTTATACGAGATTTTTTTGCTTCCAATCTGAAAATCTTGATGCCTGCTCATTTTGAAAAAAAATCACGTTTTTGGTATCCTCTTGATTTTTGTGCTTGGTTACTGAATAATATGTATTTTTTTCAGATTTTGGGGATTCCGTATTCTCGGAAATTAAAATCAGCGGCGTCAACTGGAGAGAAGCCTGGTAAGCCAACTGGTAAGCCAACTGGTAAGCCAACTGGTAAGCCAACTGGTAAGCCAACTGGTAAGCCAACTGGTAAGCCAACTGGTAAGCCAACTGGCAATCTAACCGGAGAGAAAACTGGTAAGCGAACTGGAGAGAAAACTGGTAATTCAACTGGCAATCCAACTGGAGAGGAGTCTGGTAAGTCAACTGGCAATCTAACTGACACTCCATTTTTTGAGAGTATGGGACCTTCTGGTGCAAGTGCAGTAGTGGTTGGCTCACCTATTGATCAAGAACATAAAACATCTGAAGAGATTAGATTTATTAAATATTGTATAGCTGAACTGATTGTTCTTTCTGCTCGTTTTGATAACACAGAATTAGGAGTTCGCGCTAATGGATTGTCAGAAAGACTGGAAGCGTTGCCGAGTCCTCATGATGCTCAGACCGATGTGAACCTAGCTGCTATTGTTGACGATGTGTTTTTATCAATGTGTACTCCTCATGCAGATTCTTATATGAGTGAAATTTTCAGGGTTATTGATGGGAGCACTGATGAGAATATACAACAGTTGAAGGAAGCTGTTTTGAGTCCGACGAGGCTTAGTGAGTTACAGCGCACAGCCAGTGAAAGCGGAATTTTAAAAGTTGTTTCTGGTACTGATGAAGAGAATTTTGAGCGTCTATTGGCCTCCCTAGAAGAAACGATACCCGCTAAGCCTACAGTAATGGAAAGATTGATTACTCCGGTGAAGAACCTGTTAGCAGGGTTATCTCCTAGAAAAGCGTCCACTTCTAATAGTGATAGATTGGAAGTAGCGCCCACTTCTTTATCATCCTCCATTCAGACGTCGAGAGGTCAGAGTGAAGAAATACAGCAGAGTGGGAATTCTGAAGGTTACATATATGGTCAAAGTCAGAGCGGGCTTGATGTGGCTGCTAATAGATTGGAGGTAGGACCTTCTTCTGAGTTCTCCCCCCTTCCTGAATCCCCTCAGGCGCTGAGTGAGCAGGATGGGAGTCGTGTAGATTCAAGATTTGTCACGATGAGCAGAGGAGGACAACAAACACCTTCAGAAGTTCATGGTGAGGGGAAAGGTACAGAGCTTGTGTCCATGGCCGATACTGCAAGAAAACTTTTTTAGACAACGTCGTAAGCGTGTAAACCCAAACACTTCCATTCACAAAGTGTTTGGGTTTTTTTATGATTTTGTTTATGATTCATATCTGTGTTGTCTAAATTTAATGAATATGCATTGTTGTATGATTTTAATGCGTATCAACTTCTGATGATTGTTTAGGTTGGCTGTCATATCACTTTATTAGGTTGGAAAATATTTGGCTATAAATTGCTTTTTATTTGTGTTTTTTCTTGCGTGAGAGGTGTTTTTTTTGTAACTATAATATATGAGGTGCATGGGAGATAATAATGAAGTGGCTTCAGAGAATGCAAGAATTGACGTTAACTCCACTTGGATGGTTTTCCCTGGGTGTTTTTATTTTGACTGTATTGATAGATCCGGCAATGCTTTACTTCTATTGTTCTGTATTTCTTGTGAGTCAGCTTCTTTTTTTTGTTTTTTGTGTAGATCCTTTTGATTCATGTTTTCGATTTTGGTTTCGTTTGTTTTTTTACGAAAAACAGCTGTTCAAGGAGGCCCCATTGCTTTGTTTGAGGCCTAAAATCAGTAAGATTCGCAGAAGTTTTTCACGTGGTTTGGATAATATATGCGGAGGGGTTAGACTGTCTATTGAAAATTTGAGAGACTATTGTGAGGAGCTCAAGTCTTTTTCAAGTAGCCCAAGAACACACACTCCTCGTACAAGAAAGCCAAGTGTAGAAAGGCCTATACGTCCACTCGTGCAGAAAACCGAGAAGGAGCAAATTCAGGATGTTTTAAAGCGTTTGAGTTCAGCCTTGAAAGGTAGTGTTTTTTATGCAGAAAATGATATCAATGGGGATGTGTCTGAAAAAATCGTTAGGGATATCCAGGCTGATAAAGCTGCTTTTTATTGGAAACACGAGGACAAGTTTCAACGAATAAAAGATGAATTAATATTGCTAAAAACTATGTACGTAAAGACGCTTGCACGTGATCTTGATCAGTTGTTTAATCAAGTTCGTGGTTATACCCAGATTGCTCCAGGCATTATTCTAGATTCTTCATTTAAAGAGGTCCGTGAACCGGATATTTTAACTTTTCCTTGACTTTTCTAGTTTATCTTTTGGGTGTTTACAGGAGCTCTTGAGTATGGATTGATTTTGGAGTTGCCTTGGTGCAGGGTGGGGTATGCGTATCAGACTCATTTTTATCGTGTTTTTTAGGTATTTTTTTGAAATTTATTGGAATGTCAGATTAATCGGGCTATAATGTACGCATGAAAGAATCAATATGTCATAAATTAGATCAAATCTTGAAGCTTAAACAGTCGTTACAGATGCAACTGAGTGATCAGTCCGTGGTTTCTGATATGGAGAATTATCAGAGATTGTCTAAAGAGCTGCATCAAGTATTGCCAGTTGCAGATGCGTATGAGCGCTATCTTGATTTGAAGACGAATGTGAAAGAAGTTTCTGATATGTTACTTGATGAAGATGCGGACTCTGAAATGAAAGCTATGGCCCAAGATGAGCTTGACTCTTTGCATGTCAAAATTGATCAGATTGTTTCTGAAATCTTGCACATACTGATTCCTGTTGATCCAGATGATAAAAAAAATGTGTATTTGGAAATTAGAGCAGGGACTGGAGGTGATGAGGCTTCTATTTTTTCGGGAGACTTATATAGAATGTATCAGCTGTTTGCTCAGTCACAAGGGTGGAGATGGCAAACAGTGAGCAGTGCTCCTAGTGATCAAGGTGGTTTTAAAGAGGTGGTTGTTCATGTGGTAGGTCAAGAGGTTTTCTCTAAATTGAAATATGAGTCGGGAACGCACAGAGTTCAGCGCGTGCCTCAAACTGAATCGCAAGGCAGGATTCATACTTCAGCGTGTACGGTCGCTATTTTACCAGAGGTTTGTGAGATTGATGCCATTGATTTGGATCCCAGTGATATTCGTGTAGACACCTATCGTTCAAGCGGGGCTGGTGGTCAGCACGTCAATACAACAGATTCTGCGGTTAGATTGACCCATATTCCTACGGGGACTGTTGTTGAATGCCAAGATGAACGTTCTCAGCATAAGAATAAAGCTCGAGCAATGAGTCTCTTGCAGGCAAGAATTTTATCCAATCAGCGTGAAAAACAGCACCAGGAACGTTCAGAGCAAAGGCGTTTGCAGGTGGGCTCCGGGGATCGTTCTGAACGTATTAGGACTTATAACTTTCCTCAAGGCCGTGTGAGTGATCATCGTATAAATTTGACCTTGTATAAGTTGGATTTGATTTTAGAGGGTTCTCTTCTATTGTTGATTGAGCCGCTTCAACAGCAAGACAGTGCTGATAAAATTGCTGATTTGCAAAGTTAAGAGGTGTGGCGATTTTATCGCTTATCTCAGAATTTTCTTTTTGATCATCATGTTTTATGTGTGAGTTCAGTGCACAGTGGGCTTCATCGGTTTTACATTGATGTTGTTTCTGTAGGATTTTTTGATTCTTTATATTATGTCTTGTAGATCCGTGAGTATATTTCTGTACAATGATTTTTTGGTCTGAAATGTAAAGTTTTTATTGATGTAGCGTTAATAAAATTAATATGGTAGGTTATAACTGATTATATGTTTTCTTTGTATGTCAGTGTCTAAGTATCCCGTTGTTGGTGACCACCACTATTTTGATGGGAGTCCCTCTTTAAAAGATATTATTATTGCTCTTGTTCAAGTTTTTTGTTCTTATGGCTTGGGTTTTCTTTTGAGTTATCTTTTGCTGAGAAGCATGTCAATTGATTTGTATGGAGATTTTGTTTTGGCGCAAAATACCATTTATGTTGTTGGTGGGATGCTTTTACTGGGGACAAAGAATGTTCAAAAAAGATTTATGTTTGCTTATTGGCCTGATGATTTTTCTAATTTTTCTTCTTTTGCTTGGTGGCATACTTTGTATGTTTTTAAATCAATTCTAATATTTTCGGTTGTCTACTCTGTTGTGTTACTGCTTCTTTTGGGGTTGGGCTCATTGAACTTCATTGCATTGGCAGAGTTTCATATAATGGTGTGGTCTTTGGTTGCCTCTCCATTTTGGGCTGTCTTTTGCGTGACTTCTCTCTACCTGCTTGTAGGAGGTTACCCTCTACTATTTGATTTTAGTGTTCAGATTTTATGTAATTTAGTCTGTGTTCTGTGTTTGGGCGTTTTGGTTTACTTTCAACCCAATGTGACAGACTATGGTTTGATTTTGTATACGATCAGTTCAGTTTTTTTTGCGGCGTTGGTGGTTGTTGTTTGTTTTTTTTGTTTATTCCGAGATGTTTTTCTGAAGGTCGTTAATTTTGACAGGTCGCTTATTGTTAAGCCTGAATGGACGGCTCATCGTTTGTCCTCTTTTTTGATTGATGTGTCTCTTTTTTTGCCAAATACCATTGTTATTTTTGTTGTTGAGTTTTTTTCGGGGCAGTTGGTTACCGGGCAGTTTAGTTTGTGTTTTGTGGTGGGAGGTCTTCCTTTTTTAATACATTATGTATTTTGTTCCTTGGTGTTAAAGTCCATGAGGGATTGGTTGAGTAGTTTCTCTGCAAGAAGTTTTCTAAATTTTAGAAAAGTGAAGGATGTTCATAAGAGTGTTCAATTTGTTAAGAACACCAATAGAGTTATCTTTCTGTTCAATTTGTGTTTTTTAATGGTAATTTATTTCTTTGGACATGAGGTTTTGTCTATGTTTAATCAAGATAGTGAAGAGGCATATTACTTATTGTTGGAAGCCAGTTTAATATCATGTCTGCGTGGCGTGTATTACCCCGGTTATAATTTTTCTTTGATCTATGTTGGATTGTCACGTTTTGTCGGTTTTATTGATCTGATTATGTGCCTATGTTTATTTGTTTTTGGGTCGTTTCTGGTTATTTTTGTTGGTCCAGCGGATGTGATGCATCTGTACTTAGTTTTGCAGGGGGTTCAATTGGTATTGTCGCATTATCAGTTTAAAAAAATGACAGGTTTTCCCTTTGTTTTACTGTGATAGATACGTTTATTGAATGGATTTTTTTATTTCATTTTGCTAAAATGTTTTAATTTTATGATTATTTGGTTATATCGGCTTGCATTTGTGCCTGTGTTTGTGTGTTTGTTTCCTTTTTATTTGCCTAAAATCATAAGGCGAGGTGGGTATTTAGAAAAAATAAAGCAGCGTTTTGGCCATTATCCACGTATTGATCGTGTTCAGGATTATAAGCGTATTTGGATGCAAGTAGTCAGTGTCGGGGAGGCTCAAGCTGCTTTGTCTGTAATTGATAAACTATTGGATCAAGGTCAGTGTCAACTTTTTGTGACAACCACAACCACCAGTGCGTATGCTTTTTTACAAAAAAGATTGCAAAATCATGCCAGTGTTTGGGTCGGTTTTTTTCCGTTTGATTTTGTATTATTCAGTCGGCGGGCTTGGCGTAGGGTTTGTCCTGATTTGGTTTTACTCTTTGAAAGTGAGTTATGGCCTGAGCATCTTTACCAAGCGTCTGTGCATCAGGTTCCCGTTTGGCTCCTGAATGCACGTTTTTCGGATAGAACTTATCAACGGTATTTGCGTTTTCCTTATCTGGCCAGGTGGTTGTATGGTTTTTTAGATAAGGTAATGTTTGTTTCGCAAAAGCAAATGCAACAATTGTTACAGTTGGGTTTGGACTCTAAAAAACTTATGAGGATGGGACAGTTAAAGTTTGACGTGAAAATTGATATGTTGACGCACCAGAAAATTCAGAGATTGATAAAGGGAATGGGGTTTATCTGCGTGGGCGAAGGCACTCGTTACTTACTTGGATCTTCTACTTGGAATGGGGAAGAAGAGATTTTATTAGATGCTTTAAAATGTTTACGTTCCTCTGGTATGGATGTGCGTTTGATTCTTGTTCCTCGTCATGTAGAGCGTGGTGAAGATTTATTGAAATTGGTGAAACGATATGGATTTTCTTGGTCCAGGCGTTCTGATCACAGTTGTTCAGATGAGGATGTTATTGTTCATATTGCGGACACAATTGGAGAGATTCAGCAGTTAAGTCAATGTGCAGATTTGGCATTGGTGGGGAAAAGTTTTTTTCCTCATGAAGGTGGTCAGACGCCTTTAGAGCTTGCTTGTTGTGGTGTCCCTATGCTGTATGGCCCTGGTATGAGCAATTTTCGTGAGGTTTGTGATGATCTAGAATCTCGCTTATTGTCTCGTCTTTGTGGTGACAGAGATGAGGCTATTCAGACAATCATTGCTCTTTTAGAAAAGAGTGATGATCTTGGCAGTGAGCGTTGTCGTTTGCAGGCATGGAGTCAGGAAAACAGAGGAGCTTTGTCCTTTGCCATGGGGCAGTTATCAGAGTTTTTTGCAGAGGATATTGTGTGAGTTTCTCCAATAAACGATATTTTTCCTTGTCTGATTTGTCACGGCCGTTGCAAGAATGCTCTGCTACTGCCTTATTGGATGTGCGTTATTTTCTTTCTGAGATATTGCAATGTCCCATTTCAGAGTTATTTTCAGAGGTGTATTTAACTGATGAACAGTATGAGCGTGTTCAATCGATGATAGAAAGGCGTTTGTCGTATGAGCCAGTGGCCTATATTTTGGGTCATTGTTCTTTTTGGGGGCTTGAATTTGAGGTGAATCAATCTGTGTTGATTCCTCGACCTGATACAGAATGTTTGATTGAAACTGTGCTTGATAACCATGCTAATGAGGTCTTGAAAGTGCTTGACCTAGGTACTGGGTGTGGTGCCATCGCTTTGGCTTTAGCACATGAACGTCGAAGTTGGTCGGTGCAGGCTGTGGATGTATGTGACAAGGCGCTGTCTTTGGCCAAGCGCAATGCTATTGTGCATGAAGTTGACTCAAGCCGTGTTTCTTTTTCTTGTGCAAGCTGGGAAGATGAGTCTTTTTTTAAGAGGTGTGGGTATGATGTGGTGGTTGCAAATCCCCCCTACATCGATGAAAAGTCTTTTCAAGTTTGCCGCAGTACCTCTTTATTTGAACCAAAAAAAGCACTGTATTCTTCCGAAAATGGATTGAGGGATTTGCGTAGGATTATTCTTCTTGGTAAATCTGTTCTTGAGAATCAAGGATGGATGTATTTAGAGCATGGTTTTGACCAAGGGATGGTGGTGCGGTCGATGTTTTATGATGCAGGTTATTCCTCTGTGCAGACGGTTTTAGATTATTCCGGGCATGATAGAGTGACTTTTGCACAAAAAAAAGCATAGTTATAGCCATGAAAAATTTATTTTAAAAAAAACTGACAAAACTTTTACTCAGGTCTATACGTTCTTTAGTTATTATTGAGGAATGAACTATGTCAGTACCTAGAGAACTGAAATTTGAAAAACTTTTAATGTCTATATGGAAAAAAACGCAATCAAATCTTTCTTTGTCCGAAGAAAAAATATCCACATGTGATGAATTGCGAGATTACTTGTTGTCTCCTGGTAAATCAGATGTTTATAATGAATTTTATCAGACATTTAAAAATGTTTGTAAAGACGATAATCACCAGGGTTTTGATGATAATTCTTTCACGTCTTTTTTAAATTGTGAGTCTGTTTCTCATTCTCAAGAATCAGTGAAACCTGTTTGCAAGGAGTCTGCCTCTGTAATACCTGCTTCTTCTCTTGAGTTTATGGATGATGAGTCTAGCATGTATGAGCGTGCTAATAGGAAAGATCGATATGCTCCGAAATTTAAAAGTAGATGCGAAAGTCAACGTGTCAAAGGTTCTAGATGGTAATGTTCATCTGATTTCTTGTTGGTACTATCTGCATAATCATTGGGTTTACCCACATTGTGAATGGCTTGGATTCAATATGTTTAAAGTGTGTTCTGAATGTTTTTTTGTCGCATGGCAATCACAGTTTATGACTTTGGAAGTATTTTTGTTGTTGTGTTGTACCGTGTTTTTCTTTAAGTATATTTTAGATATTTTGGAATTTTCATGTGTTCTTGTTATGAGGTTAAAAAATAGTTTTTTTAGCATGTGTTTTTGGTATTACCGTTTTATTAGACTTTTGGGTTGACATTTGTTTTTAGTAGGGGTGTAATATCATTATGTAGATGTGGTTTTTTTTTGCTATATGGATGGATTGTCTTTGCGGCTGTATAAGTTTTTTTTGTTGGTGATTATTTTTTCTGTATCTGGGTGTTCTTGTTTTCATGTGCCTAAATTTCTTCAAGGGTCTGTTTCTGAGTGTGATGAGGAGAAAAATGAAACGCCCCCTTACAAGGAGTATGTGTATTTGGATAAAAAGGTTTATGTGTATCAGAAAGATTACTTGTTTGACTTGTTAGAGCCTCAAATGCATCGGCAGTTTGAGACATTGATGAGACCGGTTGTTGTCTATGCAAAAGAAAATCCAGGTTTTAAAATTGCGATTCGTTCATATGGTGATGATGCGAAAAATAGTACATTCTCAAGTAAGCAAATTGATTTTGAAGCAGAGGTCGTTGCTGCTTATTTATGGGCCCAAGGTTTGTCCAATGATGTGAGTTTTCATGGTTATGGTAAAGGGAGGCATCCAGTTAGTTCAAATAGGGATGCTACAGTTGGACGTGAAAATCGTCGTGTAGAAATAGAGTTTGTTGATGGGAATCAGAAAAGTTAATTATTTGTTACTGTTGTTTGGATTTGTTGTATCGTTGAATCTTGATCTATTAGCTCAGGATTCGTCACAAGCGGTTAATGATGTCAGTTTTGACAAGAATATTGGCGAAGTTAAAATGAGAAAACGTTGTGGTTTCACTGATCGTTTGTTGTTTCGCTGTGCTTCTAAATCCCGCTCAATATCAAATACTCAGGATGATTACAGGAGTCGAAATTTAGTAATGGCTGATTCCGGTGTTTCTTTATCACAAGGCAATGGCAGTCAGAATACTGTGGATGCTAAGTCAAAAGACTCTATGGTGGTGGATTCCAATGTTTCTTCATCACAAAAAAAGGTCAAAGGTAATGCGGTGGCTGTAAAGCCAAAAAACTCTATGGCGGCAGGTTCTGCAGGTGAGGAAGATGCGGTGAAAAAATCGCAATCTCCAGATTATTTAAATGAGTCTGCAGGTGGCAATGTGAATATAAAGAAACATTGTCCTTTCTGGAAGAGATGGTTTTTTTCTTGTGAGGATAATGCTGTGCCCCTTGCCCACTTGGATAATATTGAGATTTCTGGTGGTGATGATGATAAAGGTGGCAAGCTTGCTTACAGAGGGAAATCTAAAAGATTCAGTCAAGTGGTCTGTTCAGGAGGACTCTCTATTTTGCTAGACCCCAATGGTCCAGAAGGACAAGTTCGTGCACGAAGCCATTATGTGGATTATAGAGATTTTGGAGGTGTTCTTGAGTTAAATGGGGAACACGAAGATGGATACGATGTCGTGATCAGTGGTCGCAAACTGGTTGGTCAAATTCAATCTGTGACACTCAATGGCTCTTGTTCACTTGAAGGTCATGGTTTGAGTCAATCCAAATGGCATTTAAATTCTAGAACAACGGGTGACGTAGTGTTGCGAGGAGTGTTTAAACAGTGTGCGATTACTCAGACAGGTGATAACCGTGTTGATTTGTATTGGGTTGGTTCTGATGATGTCGATGTATACTCTGAATCAGGCGTAATGAGATTGGCCGGAGCAGTCAAAAAGTCTCGTATTCGTTCTTTAGGCAATAGCCAATTGTTATTGACGCAACTTCGTGCAGAAGATGGGTGGTTGTCTGCTTCAGATGATGCGTATGTTGAAATGTTCGGCTCTAAGCGTTTTATCGTGTTTATGGGTGGTCAAAGTCAAGTTCTTTCTGAAGGGGTTCCTTTGCTTGTTAGTGAGTTTTCTGAAGATCAGTCTATGTTTGTTATTGATGATTGACATGGTTTAATGGGGATTATGGGGCATTTTTTAAGGTTTTTGCTGATTCTGTTTCTTACTCTTTTCCCCCTCGTTGTCTCATAGCATTAGGATTGGCCGGTAGGCTGCGTTGAGATTGTCTTTTGTATGCCAGTCTGATTGTCATGTTTATATAGGGGCTTTTGAGATGGGTATTGTATGGCTGGGATGAGGTTCTAGAATTTTGTGTTATTGTTGCCAGGAGTCACGTTGTGAACACTGCTGTGGCCTTTATGATTTTTTTGGTTTCTGAATCTTTGTCATTTATCTGATCTGTTGTAGTTTTTTGCAGACTAGTGCTGTTGGTTCTATCGCATCTTTCTCCCTGCCGCGGTAACTGCGTCGTGCTTCCCGATTTCTTTTATTGTGTGAGATGCTGTGACCGTGGCTGTATTCGCTATGAAGTTGGTAAATGGTACCAATATTGCCGTATTTAGGAATTTTTTGACGTTCATAATACTCTTGTATTACAACTTTTATTTGGTTTATCAAGGTTTATGATTGTGTGATGGTGCCTTTTGTCTACTATGTGTTCATGAAAATATCACTTTAAATGAGTGTGTTTTACTGAAGTAATTTATCTGTGGTCACTTTACTGTGTTGTCGTAAATTTTTTGGTGTCATGTTATGTTATTTTTTCTAATGGCGTTTCGTCATCTCTTAGTGTGAGAATTTCGACTCCATCGTCTGTACATAATAAAGTGTGCTCCCATTGTGCTGATAAGCTTTTATCTTTTGTCACGACTGTCCAATCATCGGAAAGTGTTTTTGTGAAACGTTTGCCTATGTTGATCATCGGCTCTATGGTAAATGTGAGCCCAGGAATTAGGATGATATCAGGAATTGTTGCATCATCATAGTGTAATATTTGGAGGCCTTCTTCATGAAACTTGCTACCAATGCCGTGTCCACAATATTCTCTGACATTGCTGTAATGATGTTTTTGAGCATGCTTATCGATCTCGTGGCCAATGGTCTTGAGACTGACTCCAGGTTTTACAAGATTAATTCCAACGTACATGCATTCTCTCGCTATGCTCACCAGCCGATTTGCTTGTGTGCTGACTTTTCCAACAGTGAATGTTTTACTGGTGTCTCCATGATAGCCATTTTTGATGATGGTGATGTCTATATTGATGATGTCGCCTTCTTTTAGGATTTTTGTGTCCTTGGGTATGCCGTGGCAAACAACATGGTTGATGGATGTGCATATGGACTTAGGAAAGCCTCTGTAGTTTAAAGGTGCAGGGATGGCGTCAAGCTCTTTAGTGATGTACTCATGGCAACGTGTGTTGAGTTCTTCTGTGGATACTCCAGGTTTGACATGTGGTGTTATCATTGTTAATACCTGAGCTGCTAATTTCCCAGCTACTCGCATCTTTTCAATTTCTGCTGTTGACTTTACTAAGTGTTGTAATGGATGAGACATAATTGCCATTGGTTTTATGAAATTGTATTATAATGCATGCAGTCGATTGTGTTCAAGTAATTAAATAACGACGTGTTTTTTGTTGTTGATATTGCTTTATTTTTTATTTTTTTGTGGTTTTTTGTGCAGTAATCGGTTTTATTTTACTCTTTATTGTCTAAAAAATAGCCTTTTTTTATTTTTTTATGAAAAAACAGTATATTAAGTATTGACGTGATTGATTATATGAGATATTATGAAATTGTTAAATATGGAGGTTTAATGATGGTACAAATAAATGTCAATGGAAAGACAGTTGAAAAGGGGAAAAAGACTGAGGTCTCTAGTTCAGATCCAGTGGTTTCTTATTTAAATGCAATCTCTGGATTTTGCTCCCTTTCTAAAGAAGAGGAGTTTGCTCTTTTTCATCGTTATAAAGAGGGTGATGATCAGGCCTATAATCAAATTGTTGAAGCGAACTTAAGGATTGTGGTTAAGGTTGCGAGACGTTATTCAGGACGTGGTATTGCTTTATTGGACTTGATAGAGGAAGGCAATTTAGGGTTGCTGCATGCCATTAAAAAGTTTGAAGTGGAACGAGGATTTCGTTTTTCTACATACTCCATTTGGTGGATCAAGCAATATATAGAGCGTGCAATTATGAATCAATCTAGACAGATTCGGTTGCCAGTGCATGTCATCAAAAAATTAACTTCTTACCTAAATGCAGGAAGCAAAATGGGTAAGAGTAATGTTGAAGATGTTTCATGCGAGGAAATTGCAGGTCATTTTGATATAGAGGTTGATCAAGTACAAAAGATTTTGAAATATAAACTGGATACAAAATCGCTGGACGAATCAAGTTATTTTGACTCGGAAGTGTCTTTGACATCTGTTGTTGAAGATAGAAGATCTAAAGATCCTTTGGATATTGTTGGGAATGATAGTACAAGAGAGCTTTTAAAAGGCTGGTTAGATAAGCTCAGTGAGATTGACTATGACGTGATTGTTCATCGATATGGTCTTTGTGGGCACGATGCTAAGACGTTAGAAGAGGTTGGAGAAGTTGTTGGTTTGACCCGCGAGAGAGTCAGACAGATTCAAATTAGAGCGTTATCGCGTATGCGTCGGTGTATGAACTTTTCAGGAGTGAATAATAAAGAAGCTGATATGAATGATGATGATGAGATAATTTAGTTTATATTTAGATGTTTTGTATATGATATCGCCACCTTCAAAGGGTGGCGATTCTTGTTTGGGCTGCCTTTTTTTGTGCATGAATTTTGTCAGAATGCCATGTGTCATAAGCTGACTGGTGACCGAAATAAATTATTAAGATTCTTTCGATGTATTGGGTATGTATATCCATTTAGGACACATTTTTACTTAAGTAGGTAATATTTTTGTACTAATTTTTTGATTTGGTATTGAAATTTTATATTTTATAATTATATCTAAATTATATTAATTATTCGGAGAATGAATGTGGTAAACGATCAAGCGGTGAAGACCCAAAAGAAAAAGTTTGAAACTGAAACCAAACAGGTTTTAGAGCTTTTTGCAAAATGGTTATATCAGAATCGTGAGATTTTCTTGAGAGAGCTGGTCTCTAACGCGTCTGATGCAAATGATAAGTTGAAAATGCTGGCACTCAAAGATGAATCTTTGTTTGCTGGTGATGCAGATTTAAAGATTTGGGTGCAATACAATAAAGAAGCCAATACACTGTCTGTTCGAGACAACGGTATCGGTATGAGTTTAGAAGATGTCATAGAAAATCTTGGAACGATTGCAAAATCAGGCACCAAGCAGTTCATAGAGAAACTGTCACAGGAGCAGTCAAGTGATGCCAATGGTCAGCTGATTGGCCAATTTGGTGTTGGTTTTTATTCATCTTTGTGTGTTTCAGAAAAAGTTGAGGTTAGGACTTTAAAAGCAGGTCTTCCGAAAGACCAGGGCGTTTTTTGGAGCTCAAATGGTGTAGATGACTATGAAGTTGCGCCAATGGAGCTTCAATCAAGAGGGACTGAAATAGTGATGTATCTTAAAGAGGATGCTAAAGAATTTTTGGATGAATTTAGATTGCGTAAAATTATTACGACATATTCTGATCACATTGCTTATCCCATTGTTATGTTCGTAGAGAAGACTTTAGAAGGTGAAACAGATAAAGATCAAAAGCCTAGAAAGGAAATTCAAGAAGAAGTTGTCAACCAAGCCAATGCCATATGGACAGTTCCTAAGAAGGAAATTAAAGATGAAGAGTACCAGGCGTTTTATAAGCATGTGTCTCATGACTTTAATCTTCCATTGGCATGGACTCATAATAAGGTTGAAGGAGGTAAGCTTGAATATACCAGTTTATTGTATATCCCTACCGAAGCGCCGTTTGATCTTTGGAACCGTGAATACAAGCATGGTCTTAAGTTGTATGTGCAACGGGTCTTCATTTTAGATGATGCAAAAAATCTGTTGCCAACTTATCTTAGATTTGTCAAAGGTGTTGTGGATTCCAATGATTTGCCTTTGAATGTGTCTCGTGAAGTTCTACAAAATAGCCAAACAGTTGATATGATTCGTTCCGGTTGTGTTAAGCGAGTTCTAGACTTACTTGGTTATCTAGCAGAGCATGAAGCAGATAAATATCAAAAATTCTGGGATGCTTTTGGTGCCGTATTAAAAGAAGGGCCTGCCGAGGATTTTGCAAATAAGGATAAAATTGCGGGATTATTACGCTTTACCAGTACAAAGTGTGATTCTGAAAAGCAAACCTTGTCCTTGGATCAATACATTGAGCGTATGGCAAAAGATCAGGATAAGATTTATTATGTGATTGCTGATGGTTATGATAGTGCCAAAAATAGTCCGCATTTAGAGCTTTTTTCTGAGAAGGGCATTGAGGTCTTGTTATTGAGTGATCGTGTAGATGAGTGGTTGGTGTCTCGTTTGACTGAGTATCAAGGGAAGAGTTTGGTTTCTGTTGCTCGAGGAGAGTTGGACTCCAATATGAAACTTGATGAAAAATCAGAAGAAGATTTAAAGAAAACAGAAGCTGATTTTGAGGATATCCTTAAACGTATTAAAGAGTCACTGTCAGATCGCGTTAAGGATGTGCGTGTTTCTAAGCGATTGACTAGCTCTGCTAGCTGTATTGTTGCTGATGATGATGAAATGAGTGCTAATCTGCGACGAATGCTAATTGATTCTGGTCAGAGTGTGCCTGAAATGAAGCCAATATTAGAATTGAACTTGAAACATGCATTGTTGCAGCGTTTAAAGTCAGAGATGCAAGACGATAAGTTTGCTGATATCTCACATATTTTATTGGATCAAGCAATCCTGTCAGAAGGCGGAAGTTTGGATAATCCTTCTGCTTTTGTTAAGCGTATGAATGATCTTGTTTCATGAAAACGTTGACAATTGTCTGAAGTTAAAAAAAGCCTGCTATCTAGCAGGCTTTTTTATTGGGAATAATTTTCTTTTTTATTCCAGAAAGATGTGAGGCAATTTGGATTTTATTCGATGTTTGATTTTCAGTTTGCGTTGTACATTCTTATTTGTTGGTTGACTACTCTGATTGTGTTTTTTTGATTGATTTTTTGAGTTTTGCATAAAGGTTTATGTCTGAGTCTTTTATTTTTTCAATGGATTGAGATAGGTTTTTAATTGTTTCAACGTGGTTTAACCTGTATAGTCTGACGATTTTATTTGATATGCCTTGTTCAATCTCTTTGCACTTATTTTGCATGGCTTCATGTATTTCTTGGATGATGCTCATATATATCTTACTTGCATATTTTCCTGTGTGAATGATTGTGTTGTTGATTTCAATGTACTCTCTTAGTAGCGTTTTGATTTCATCAATGAATTTTGTTAATCCTTTGTGTTCAAAAAGATTGGAATTTTGATCATTGACAACTTTTTCTATGTATTTTGCCATGTTGGTTGTTGCAATATAAAGTTCTTTGTCTGAATATTTTCTTATGGATTTTCTGTCTAGGTTCATATTTTTGATGTTAATTTTTGATTCTGTAAAGCAAGGTATGTTGCTTCTGTAAACACGTTTAAATTCTTCAATTCTTTCAATAATGTTGACTCTAAAGTCGGATAGATGTTGTTGCATTTTGTTTTCCTAATTTATTTATTATGTGTATTTTACTCTTTTATTATTAGGTTTTCATTAAGTGTTCTTTTTTTGCTGTGATTAAGGGGTCATTTTTTTAATGTTCTCTAATTTTCTTCTCACTGTTAATCGGCTTAGCCCGAGAATTTTCGCGGCTTTTGAGATGTTGCCATCGGTTTGTTCTATGATGGTTTCAATTAGAGGTTTTTCAATTTTTTGTATGATCATTTCATAAAGGTTGGTTGGTAAAAAACCTTGATGCTTGTCTAAATAAGATCTTAAAATGCTTGTGATCGCATGATTGAAGGAGTCATTGCTTTGTGACATGGGTTTGAAATTGATGTAAAGTGTTGATATCATAAATAATGTTTTTCGATAAATCAAGCGCTTGATCTGTCTTTTGGGCTTGAACTTTTTCCTTTAATCATTTATGATGTTGAATATTTTATGGTTTGTTTTTGGAGTGGTTATGCCAACTTATGAGTTTGGGTGTCAAGATTGTGGTTATGAGTTTGAGGTGATTAAGAAAATGTCTGATCAAAGTTTGCCAGAATGTGTTAGATGTCAGTCTATTAAAGTTGAAAAATTATTGTCGGTGTCTTCTTTTCAGTTGAAAGGTTCGGGATGGGCTCACGATGGGTATGCCAATTCTCCTAATGTCAAGCAGGTTGGTCAGTCTGGTGTGGATGAGGGTTAGGAATGAATGGGCTTGTAATGGAAATGGAGAGTTGATATGAAAAAGTATTTGGTGACTGGTATTTTGATATGGGTTCCAATTCTGATTAGTTTGTTGTTCATTAGAGTCATTTTTAGGTTCAGTGACAATGCTTTATTGATGTTGCCTTCAGCATATCGGCCTGATGTTTTATTGGGCGTTCATATTCCTGGTCTCGGATTGATTTTTGTGTTTTTGTTGCTATGGATTACAGGGTTACTTTTTCGCAACATGTTTGGGAAATTTATTGTGTCCGTGTGGGAAGTCGTTGTGACACATATTCCTTTGGTTAGCAGTATTCACAATGGGGTTAAGCAGGCACTCAAAGTGATTTTTACCACCAATAAATCTTTTCAAGAAGTGGTTTTGGTGGAATATCCAAGGCGTGACTGTTGGAGTGTTGCTTTTGTTACCAATAGACAACAGGCGCATGGGGTGTTTAAGCATGATACTTTGACTTTGTTTATCCCTACAACACCTAATCCAACTTCAGGATATGTCTTTGTGGTTGATGAGACTGATGTTCATTATTTGGATATGCCTGTTGATGAGGCTGTTAAATTTATTATTTCATTGGGTACAGTTGATGGGATAGGGGATAAAATTCGTCGTAAGAAAAAAGGGGAGAAATCATAATATGCAAAATAGATATCGGAATATTTTGGCCAAGGATTTGAATAAAGATAAGGTAGGCCAGTCTGTGCGTTTGAGTGGATGGGTACATCGTTTTCGTGATCATGGGGGCGTTATTTTTATTGACTTGCGTGATCATACTGGATTGACTCAAGTGGTGTGTAATCCAGAAGATAAAGCAGTGTTTGAACTTGCAGAACGTTTGCGTTTTGAATATGTGGTCTCTGTTGAAGGTGTCATTCGTTTGCGTCCTGAAGGAACTGAAAATACTGATCTTTCTTCAGGTTCTATTGAGCTTGTCTGTAAAGATTTGACCATTTTAAATTCAAGTTTGCCATTGCCTTTTCCGATTGATCAACATGTTGATGGTGATGTGGGTGAAGAAGTCCGGTTAAAGTACCGTTTTTTGGATTTAAGGCGGCATGAGATGGCGACTGCTTTGAAAGCCAGGTCAACGCTTTTAAATTGTGTGCGCAGTGTGTTGCAAGAAGCAGGTTTTTTAGAAATTGAAACGCCTGTTTTGACAAAGCCTTCACCTGAAGGAGCGAGAGAATATCTTGTGCCCAGTCGTACGCATCCTGGTTCTGGTTATGCACTGCAGCAATCACCTCAACAGTACAAACAACTCTTAATGATGGGCGGTGTTGATAAGTATTATCAAATTGCCAGATGTTTTCGAGATGAAGACCTGCGCCGAGATAGACAGCCTGAGTTTACTCAAATTGATTTAGAGATGGCATTTGTTGAGCAGGAAGATGTCATTACTGTTGTTGGAGATTTGTTGATTGCAATGATTAAAGCTGTTTGTAATATTGATGTCGGGCCAATTAAACGTATGACTTGGCATGAAGTCATGAGGCTTTATGGTTCGGATAAGCCAGATTTGCGTATTCCTTTATTTTTTGTGCCTATAGATGATTTGTGTGCGGATTGTGATTTTAAAGTGTTTAAAGATCCTGCAGTTGATGATGACTCTCGAGTGGTCGCCATGCGTATTCCTGAGGGAAGTAAAAAATTGTCAAGAAAGCAAATTGATGACTACACTGGATTTGTATCAACTTTCGGTGCAAAAGGTTTGGCTTATATTAAAGTCAATGACGCCACGTCCGGACAAATGGACTTGCAATCTCCCATTGTGAAGTTTTTGGGTAAAGAGTGTGCTGAAAGTATTGTGTCACGCTGTCAATGTGAAACAGGTGATTTATTGTTTTTCGGAGCAGGAGATGCCAAAGTGGTCAATCAGTCAATGAATGCATTGCGCAGTGAAATTGCTAAAGATTTAGATTTATATGACTGTGATTTTGCGCCTTTGTGGGTGGTTGATTTTCCAATGTATGAGAAAGATGATGATGGACTAAAAGCAATGCACCATCCTTTCACCTCTCCTGCAGTTGACTCCATTGATCAGTTAAAAGGAAACCCTCTTTCATTGTTGTCTCAATCTTATGATTTGGTGCTCAATGGTTGTGAGTTGGGCAGTGGTTCTATTCGTATTTCAGATTGTGATATGCAATATGCAGTCTTGGGTCTTTTGGGTTTAGATAAGGAGGCAAGTGACCAAGTGTTAGGACATATGCTCCAAGCTTTGCGTTATGGAGCTCCTCCACATGGTGGATTTGCTTTTGGAGTAGATCGGTTGGTGATGCTATTGATAGGTAAGTCATCAATACGTGATGTGATTTCTTTTCCAAAAAATCAAAATGCCAGCTGTCCTCTGACAGATGCTCCTAGTCTATTGGACAGCAAGGCTTTGCAAGAACTGGGTCTTAAAAATTCCAAAATGAAACGAGAGTTGGCTACTGAATAACATTGTATGGGATATTTTAGAAATAATGATGATAGATAGGAGATGTTGAGTGGCAGGACACAGTAAATGGGCAAATATTAAGCATAGAAAGGGCCGGCAAGATGCATTGCGCGGCAAAATGAATACAAAGTTAATTCGAGAGATTACTGTGGCGACAAAAGAAGCAGGAGGAGATCCTAGCTCGAATCCACGGTTGCGACTTGCCATCGATAAGGCAAGTCGTGCCAATGTGACCAAAGACAGCATTAAAAAAGCAATCGATAAAGGTATGGGGAATGTAGACGGGGCTGATTATCAGGAAGTTCGTTATGAAGGTTATGGTCCTCAGGGTGTTGCAATTTTAGTTTTGTGCTTGACCGATAATAAAAATCGCACGGTTGCTGAAGTGAGGCATGCTTTTAATAAATATGGAGGGAATTTGGGTACTGACGGATCGGTTGGTTATTTGTTTGTCAGAAAAGGTGTTGTGGTGATTGATTCGGTAAATCTTGATGATGATTTGATTGAGAAGGCTTTGGATTTGGGTGTGGATGATGTCACTGAAGGGGATGAAGAAAATACAGTTCAACTTGTGATGTCATCAAATTTACTTTCTGAAGTGGTTGATAGACTGAAGTCTTTTGATTATGAGATCACACAAGCTGATCATTTATGGATTGCCGAAACACATCAAAAGCTGGATCAGGGTTCTTATGAGAAGTTTGAAACTTTATATGATGCTTTATTGGAATTGGATGATGTTCAATCGGTTTTTGCCAATGCTGAAATGGCTGAGTGAGTGTGGTAAAGGAGTTGATGGGTGAAGAATAATCCAAAAAGTTTGTTGAGATTCATTTGGTTTTTTGTGAAAGAAAAGCTGGTTTGGTACTTGGGGGTTTTGTTTTTTACTTTTGCATTTTCTATGCTCACTTGTGCCTCATCTTATGCTTTAAAATTAATCATTGATGTGGTTGAGGCAACAAATGATCCCAGTTTGGTAGGACGTGATATTTTTTGGCCTTGTGTATTTTTTATGGGGTGCTATGTCAGTATTAGTATTTCACTGCGTTTTAGAAACATTTGTGGTCGATTTTTCTATCCGGCTGTGCAGCGTTTGATGACAACCAGCTTACATAAATCTTTACAGAAAAAACAATTTCATTATTTTCAAGATCATCTGACAGGGGCTGTTGCCAATCGTGTGATTGGTTTAACTCGTAGTTCAATTGAGCTTTTAGAGCTTGGGGTGACTTCTTGGTTTACTTTGTCTTTGGTGGTGTTGTATTTGATATTTTTGATGCTTTGCTCGCCTTGGTTTACGCTGGCATATTGTGTTTGGTTGATGGTGTTTATTCCAGTGACGTTATGGGTGAGTTCATATGCGAATGATTTTTCAAAGGGTTATGCAGAAAGTCAGATGACGCTTGCTGGCTGTTTGGTAGATAGCATTAATAATATTTATTTTGTTAAGCTTTTTGGACAGTACTTTCATGAAGAAGAAAGGATAGATAGAGCCAGTGGTGATACATTTACAAAAAACGTCAGATTGACCAATTATCTTATTAAGTTGAGATTGGTTCTTGATTTTTTTGTGCTTTTGATTTTATTTGTTAACTTGTTTCTATTGGTTTACCTGTATCAATATGGGCTTGTGACCATGGGGGATTTTGCTTTTGTGATTACAACAACATTGGATATCTCATGGTATATTTGGGAATATTTTGGTGAGCAGTTTTTTAGAATGATTCAAGAATATGGTCATGCTCAGCAAGGGTTTTTATTGTTTAAAAACCCCATGTATTACAAGGATATTCCAAATGCTAAGCCTTTGATCGTAGAGCATGGGAAAATTGAATTTAAAAAAATGACTTACTATTATCAAGAATCAAATAAGCTTTTTGATGATTTTGATTGTGTTATTAAGCCTGGAGAAAAAGTGGGTTTGGTTGGGTATTCTGGCAGTGGGAAGACCACTTTGCTACATTTACTGTTACGCTTTTTACCTGCTGTGGGTGGTGATATATGCATTGATGGTCAGAGTCTATCTACGGTGACGATGGAGTCGGTTCGAGAAAATATAGCTATGATTCCTCAAGATACGACGCTTTTTCATCGATCAATTTATGATAATATTTGTTATGGAGATACCAAGGCGTCGCGTAAAGATGTCATTAAAGCGGCAAAAAGAGCTCATGCGCATGATTTTATCATGCAGTTGCCGGAAGGGTATGATACCGTTGTGGGCGAAAGAGGTGGTAAACTTTCTGGAGGACAGTGTCAACGCATTGCCATTGCGAGGGCCTTTTTGAAAGATGCACCTGTGTTGCTTTTGGATGAGGCCACTTCAAGTTTGGATACGGTGACAGAGAAAGCCATTTATGAAAGTTTGCAAGAATTGATTCAGGATCGCACAACCATTGTGATTGCACATAGGCTTTCTACTATCAAGTCCATGGATAGAATCATTGTTTTGGACTCAGGTGTTGTGGTTGAGCAAGGCTCTCATCGAGCCTTGATCGCAAAAAAAGGTTATTATGCCAACATGTGGAAACATCAGTCTGATCAAGATATGCTCGATGATTCCCTTCCTGTAGAAGAAGGTGTTTAAAACAGTGGCTCTTGTTGATTTTAAGATCCGGTTTTAACGGCAACTGCTACATCATTGATGCTGGCTTTAACTTTGGTTTCTGGTTTGCTTGTTTGGGATTAATAAATCTGACTTTCATTTCTATTACACAGTGTTTGAGGTTTTTCTGTAGCAATAATTATTTCGTGTATTGGTTTTGATGGTCTTCTGGTGATTTCTTGATTCCTTGATCTTGTTATGCATTTTGGGATGTAGTATTGTTGAACTGGAATTGAGTTAATTTTTATTTAAGGATTGGATGTGTTTGTAAAGAGTTTTTTAAATGTGGTTTCGCTATTGGCGGTTGCTGGCAGTACTGGAGTGGTCTTTGCAGACTCGCACCAGAAATCACCGTATGTTGATGCTGAGGGTTATTAAGTGGTCGACATTCATCCCAGTAATCCAGAGAAATATGTTCAACAAAAGGTGATTGATGTTCCAGATATCAAAGGTCATGTGATTCGTATTCTTGAAACAGAGCAAAAAATATCTGATACAAAACTGTGTAATGGTGACAGCCTTGTTTTAAAAGAGGTATATGCTATGGCAGATTATATTGATCATGATGGAAGCTTTTTGGGTTATCTTATATATAATACAGAAAAAGGAGATCGATTGTTTTTAAAAATCACTGCAAACTCTCAAAAGAAAGTAGGCGAGGATTTGTCTGATATTCAGGCTGTAGGTAGAATTTTAGGAGGTTATGGAGACTTATCTGCAGTTTAAGGTGATTATCAAGTTGTGGGTAAGTTTAATAGAGATAAAGAGATAATCAAGCCCATCATGAATAAACTGCGCTATAAAATTGTAGATAAAGACGCCAAGAAGTAAGATGAGCCTTGATTATTAAGGCCGTGGTCTTTTTATTAATTTGAGATTACACTATTATTAGGTTGAGCTTAAATTTTTTATTTTGGGAGTGTGTGTTTGTAAAGAGTTTTTTTAATGTGGCTTCGCTATTGGTGATTGCTGGCAGTACTGGAGTGGCTTTTGCAGATTCGCATCAGAAGTCACCGTATGTTGATGCTGAGAGTTATTGTGTGGTGAATATCGGTTCCAGTAATCCAGAGAAATATGTACAACAAAAGGTGATTGATGTTCCAGATATCAAAGGTCATGTGGTTCGTATTTATGAAACAGAGCAAAAGATAAAGAATACAAAACTGTGTAATGGTGACAGTCTCATATCAAGAAGGTCATATTATATGGCCGACTTTATTGACCATGATGGAAGTGCTTCTGGATATTTAATTTTTAGTACAGCAAAAGGTGATTAGTTGTTCTTAAAAGTCACCGGTAACTCCCAAAGGAAAGTAGATGAAGACTTAGCTGATGGTCAAGCCACAGGTAGAATTATCGGAGGAACAGGCGCATTAGTGGCAGCTGAAGGTGATTACCAATCCATAACTAAGTTTAATAGAAACAAAGGTGTGATTCAGCCTATCATGAAGAAACTGCGTTATAAAATTGTAGATAAAGATGCCAAGAAGTAAGATGTTTTTTGATTGTTCAGGGAGTGGTCTTTTCATTTGTTTGAGACCATTGCATTGCTAGGTTGAGTCTGAATTTTTGATTTTGAGAATTTAGGTATTTATTTTCCATAAGTATTCAATTTTTTCTAGATTCATTGAAGATGTTTTAATCGGTGTTTCGGTTGATGGAAATTTGAGTGAAGTTTGTTTACTCTACGGCTTTAACTTGTTAGTATGAGTGATGACGATTATTTTTGGAATTGATCCAGGTTCGGTTTATACTGGATTTGGTGTATTAGAAAAAAAGGGTTCTCAGTTATTGCATGTGGACAGTGGCCGCATTTGTGCTGGGAAATCTGGTGTTGTTGATTTTTCAAAACGCCTTGTTGTTATTTTTAGAGATTTGGAGCTCTTGCTGGATCAGCATAAGCCGGATGTCATTGCAATTGAGAAAGTGTTTTCGCACATCAATGTGTCCACTGCTCTAAAATTGGGTCAAGCAAGGGGAGTTGCTTTGTGCGCATGTGAGCGTTATGCTTCTGGAATATTGCACGAGTTTAGTCCAAAGGCAGTCAAAAAAACTGTGACAGGTTTTGGTGCGGCTAAAAAAGAACAGATTCAGTATATGATTCAGCGGTTGCTTGGGCTAAGATGTGATGTGTCTGAAGATGCAGCAGATGCTTTGGCCATTGCCATCACTTGTGCACAATCGTTGACACTATAATTTGAAGGAGATTATCATGATTGGATATTTAGAGGGTGTGGTTAAGGCATGCGATTTGGAAATTTGTTTGCTTATTTGTCATGGTGTTGGTTATGAAATCATGGTCAACAGTAAAACTTCTGCCTGCACAATGGGGCAATCTAAAATGTCTTTTTTCATTCATCATCATATCCGCGAAGATGCGCAAATGTTGTTTGGTTTTGCAACGCAAAGAGAACGTGATTTGTTTAGGGTGTTGATTCAGCTCCAAGGGGTGGGTCCTAAATTGGGTCTTGTCATTTTAGACAGTATTTCTGAGGCAGCGTTGCTTCAGGCAGTGGCAGCAAAAGATGTGGATAGATTTAAATGTGTCAAAGGAGTTGGGGCGCGTATGGCAGAGCGTTTGGTGGTGGAACTTAAGCCTAAGCTTGCTAAATGGAAGCCTTGTGCTGAATTTGATGGGCGTCAGAATGTGCCTACAGATATTGTGTCGGATGTGTTAGAGGCTTTGTCTCAGCTTGGCTATACTTCGGGCGTTTTGATCGATAAAGTCAGCGCTTTGTTTGAGCCAGGAATGAGTAGTGATGCTTTATTGAAAAAGTCTTTACAGTCTTTGTCTAAAGTGTGAGTGGCATTTTTTTCTTGAATCTGGTTGTCTTGTTTTTTTGTTAGGTGTTGTTGTTTGCTGATGTATAGCTTTTTATGTTAATTGATTCCAAAAGAAAAAATAAATAAAATCTGAATTTTTTAGATTTATGTACTATATATCTGTAGTTCTTTATGGGGATTATATATTATGTGTCGTATAGCAGCTTATATGGGTAGTGTTCCAGTTGTCTTGTCAACAGTGTTAGAAAAGCCTGAAAACTCTTTGATTCAACAAAGTATTTCTTGCCGCGAAGACAGCACCATTAAGGTCAATGCAGATGGGTTTGGTTTGGGGTGGTATAATCACGATATTTCAAAAATACCAGCGACTTTTAAGTCAACTCAGCCAGCCTGGAATGACCTGAATCTTCGTGACTTGGGTTCTTTGGTTCGTTCTAAATGCTTTCTTGCTCACATACGGGCATCCATTATTGGCCATGTTAGTCACGATAACTGCCATCCTTTCCGAATCGGCGATTTTTTATGCGTTCATAACGGTGAGATTGATGGTTTTGCTAGAATTCGCTATCATTTGCAAAGGCTTCTGCCAAAGGAAATACTGGATCATATTCGAGGTCAGACTGATTCTGAATATGTTTTTGCATTGATGATGTATTATTATGGGCGTTCCTCTGAGAATAAATCCGTGTTGCATCGGTTGTCGATTGCATTTAATTTGGCGTTATCTCAATTGCAATGTCTGCTGGAGGCTGAAGGTGTTAATAATCATAAATCAACCATTAACCTAGTCATCACTAATGGGTACGATATGTTTGCTTCACGTTTTGGTTCTTGGCACCATTCGGCAAAAGTGAATAAATCTTTGTACTTTTTGCAAGGAGATATGCTTGATTTTTCTGAGCCTAATTTTAAGGTTCTCACTAAACGTAAGCGCCCAAAGTTCACTATGCTTGCATCAGAAAAGATTGTTCCTGATGAGTCTGCTTGGCAGATGATTCCAGCCAATCACTTTTTCTTATTAAGGCACAGTCAAAAATATGACATAGTCTCAATATAATTTGCATTAAGTTAAGATAGATATGGATGAAAAATGTTTTCTGGTTTTTGGTATATTAGAGTGAGTTGTCTTCTCTTTGTTTCATTCGTTTTGAGGTGTTTGGTATATCGATATGTAAAGTTTTATTGGCTCTGTGTCTCTGTTTCTGGTGTGGCGAGGAGTATGCTTAGTTCTCCTGATTCGTGTATTTCTCTTACGATATCGCATCCACCTATGAACTCTCCATTAACATAAAGTTGTGGAATAGTTGGCCAGTTTGAGTAGCTTTTTATGCCTTGTCTTATATTTTCATCCTCGAGAACATTGATGTCTTGGAAATCGATGTTTTCACTTTTTAAAATTTGTGAAACTTGGTGTGAAAAACCGCATTGAGGAAAATCTTTTGTTCCTTTCATGAATAAAATTACTTTATTTTTTTGGATCAAGGTGTCAATTGTGTCGTGTATATTGGTCATTCTTTACTCCTCTGTGGCTTGTGTGGTTAACTGTAAGGCGTGGATTCTCTCTTTGAGCTCTTCTTCTAATGCTTTGTAAACTTCTCTGTGTTGTTGTAGCGTGTTGAGTTCTTTGAAATGCGGGCTTTTTACCGTAGCATGGTAGTGGATATTGTCTGCACTCTGCACCGTTACTGTTGATCCTGGTAGATGTTGTTCTATTTTTTCTTTGATTGAATCTGGTGTCATGTGTTAAGAGTCTTGCTTATTGATTTATGACATTGTAGCACTTTTTTTTCTTTTTTTGAAGTTTTATATGAATTTTGATTTTTTTTGTACGTTTGTGAATGGGCGAAGACGGTTTTTTTTGATGGATTGTTGAATGTGTGTTTCTTTTGGTTTGTTTGGAAGGGAGGATTGGGTTGGTCTAGGGGTATTAATTGATGGATTTTGAATCAGCGGTGTGGTGGTTGCTTTATGAGTGCTAAGGTTTGGCTGATTGATATGAATTTTTTACTTAACTCATTGAAAATCTTCTTTTCTGTGTCGTTGGTGCTGGTGTTTCTTGCCGCGTGCGCGTACGATTTTTTTCCCATTGTTATGTAAAAATCAATTGAGGTGGAATTTTGTGCAATATGAGGAAATAATCCAACTACGATTAGGCATTTGTCTCCGACTGTATGTGTTTTTTTGTGGTTTATTTGTTGTTGTAGCCATTCAATGCTTGCTGGTGTTTCATTGAATTGGACGTTTAGCATGTTCTTATCAAGCATGTCAGCAAGGTATGACTGAGCTGGTTGTGAAATATCTACCTGTGCAATGTTTATTGCATGTGATAGAGATTTTTTCCAGATTTTGTTAGATTCTTGATTTGTTTGCATGTGGTCCTATAAGCGTGTTTTCATGGTTATGTATAGTATGCTTTTTGATTTTAGTGTGAATTTTTGTTTTTTATTTTGTTTTTATCTGTGTTTGGCCATTGTGTTTTTTTTTGGGTTGGTCCATAATTGTTCTATGGGTAATAAGGTATGGATGTGGCAGATATTAGTTTGAGTGGTGCGCATGACTATTGGAAGAACTTTCAAGATGATACTGTCTATCGGGTTATCGTGCTGTTGGAATCTGTTGAAAGAAATTATTATGACGGTAATGAAGCGTATGAAAAGGCCATGTCTGGTCTTGAAGATGCTTTATCAATGATGAGAAATGGCGACGATTTAACAGATAGACAAGCTATGTTAGATGTTTTAGCATATACTAAAACGAGTCGATATTTACGAATTTTACAAGCTTTGGATGAAGTAACGCCTGGGGCTGCTTCTCGTGTGATTGCAGAAGCTGAGAAATCTGGCCGAGACAATCAGTCTGCGCAATTGTTTTTACAGAGAAATATTATTTTTGAGCGATTTAGGCTTTTGCCAAGAGTGCTAGCATCTGATCGTTTAGAGATGATTGTTTCTGCATTGGGAGAGTAATATGAATAAAATAATGTGTGTCCTTTATGTGTTGTTGTCAGTGTGTGTTATGGCTGATTCGCGTTCTTGTGAGGGATTGTCACGGCTTGATAAGCTGGCATGTCAGAAGTCGGTGCATAAACAGACTGTTAATAACCGTAGAGCTGATAGGGTCATCAACACAGCTGCAGATTTAAGAAGATCGGAGAGGGTTGAATCAAGGAAGACCAAGTCGTCTGCTCGTAAAGTGGTTGATAATAAAAAAGTTAGATTGCCTCACAACAGAAAAATGTCCAGTTCTTCATCAAATCCAGTTAAGGTTGTAAACAAGAATACAAGACAAAATGCCAGTATGACTGATTTAAAGGTTTCGAATCAGCAGGGGAAATTGAATTTGGAACAGGGTATTGATGTTTCTCGTTCAGAACTTTTAGCCAGTGACTCTGCTATGGATGCTTCAGAGACTGCAAAAATACCAGTGGTCAACTCAAATATGTTGTCTTCTCAATTGTCTTATGGTAGCGACAAGGGCGTAGGAGATGATGCATTGTATCGAATTTATTAGGAGTCGTTTTGCAGATTTTTTATTATGATGGCGCATTTGAAATGCGAAATTTATTGAAAAGTATTACGGTCTTTTGTGTTGGTTTAGTAACTTTGAATGGTTACGCAGAGAAATCGGTTCTGCCTACAGTATCCACATCAAGTATAACAGTTGCAAGTCCGGTTGATAACAGTACTTTGGCTTCAAATCAAGGTATTTTGCAGACTGGCCAAAATAGTTTGGCTCAGAACCAGTACAACATGAATGAGAATAATAAAAGTTGGTTAGCAGATGCTCTGACGGAAAAGCAAGCTGAAGAATTGCTTTTGAGTGATAGCAAGGATGTCAAGGGAGATAACCTTGTTGATCAATTGGCTTCGGTTATGAGCGCGTCAAGTGAAGTTGAATCGTCTGCTTATATGGATCAGGCAGTGTCTTTGTATCAGTCAAAGATGGAAGGAAGCACGTTTTCCCAGGCAAAGCTTGATTTGATGTCTGATACAGTGTCTTTAATTTTATCTGGAGCAGGTAACGATCTGGGCTCGGATACCTTGTGGGTTTCTGATGTTTTGGATAATGTTAAAGATCCGTCAGAACAAACACTGTCGTTGTATAATTCGGCAATTTATCCATATGTTGCATTGTCGTCAAATAAATTAAGTTATGAAGTTTCAACTTGTGATAAAAATGTTGAAAAAGACACAGGGGCTTCTAAGGGTTATTGTAATTTGATGAAGTCTGTTTTGTATACTCAGGCCTTGGTGGAAAGTTGTTCTGGAAGTTACATAACAACATCATCAGATAGTTCTACAGCGAGTTCGAGTACGAGTACGGCCAATCAATCCTCAACAGCTTCATCTTCTTCTGCTACTGGCCCGCAGTATGATAGTTCTTCTGGACTCCCTGATGGGCTTTCGTCTTTTGGTTGTAGTGCTGCGTATTATCAAGATACCTATAATGCTTGGAATGGTTGGAATACGACATTGAATGCCATTTTAAGTTTGCAGAAGACCTGTAAATCTTTATCTTCTGGTTCTGTGTCTTCAACATATAAATCTATGACCCAATCTATTATTGATGCATGTTCTGACTTTAATTCTGTTGTGTCATCTTATAATCCGAAAACCAATACAGATGAGAGTTCGATTGCACAAGACTTGTTGGCTGACTTGCAAACTTCAATGACCAATATTATCAAGTATAATAGGCGTTTGCTGGTTAGACAGATTTTTGATTATAGTATGCAAGATGCGGTGAAAAAAACGCCAGATATGGCTTACTATGGTAGCTTGTACACACTCATAGGGTTTGATAGTTATGATGATAATGCCTCTTCAAATACAGATGCGATTTCTCAAGGTTGTATCAATATGATAAAAGAAGGGAAGTATTCATTCTCAGTTGAGGTTGTAGATTCTACGCGTCAAGCCTTGGCTTCATTGCTCATTAATCAGATAGGTTCTATGTACCCCATGCGGACCGTTTTACCAGTAGTGAGTTTGCCTAAGCCTTCAGGTGCGTCTGCGGCTGTTGCAATCAATGGCCAGGTTGTTGCGCTTGATTCGAGTGGAAAGGTGATGACCACATACTCGTCGTCGTCGTCCACTGTTCCTCAAATTAGTAGCGATGTCAGTTCTGTATCTTCTGCTCAATCCAGTATTCAGAGTGCTATGGTAGGGGCAAGTCAGCTGTTTCAAGGGCAGATGGATAGCTATCTAAAAAGTAAAACTGCTGCCATTACGCCATTGATGGATGCTTATGCTGATCGTGCACTGGTGATAAAATTGAAAAGTGGAAGTAAGACTTGTAAGTTAACGCCATCTCAAATTAATAAGTTTGCAGCAACCTATCGTTTAAATCCAAATGTGACTTTTGAAGATTCTAATGGTACAGGTACAACCGCAAGTTGGTCAGAGCATTTAGCAACCTCATCTCAATCACAGGTTAGTAAAGAGATTGCCTTACTAGAGTCTCAGCGGACTTATCAAAATTATCAAGATCATGTTCAAAATGAAAAGTTGGCACTCATAGGCACGCTGGTCCCTTTAATGAACTCAGCGAACCAGGCAATGTCTCTGAAGGCGCAGTCTATGATGTTGGATAAGATGATCAATGATTATGTTTCCGGAACGAAAACGACGAGTTCTAGCAGTTCAGCAGCATCTTCGAGTAGTGGTTAATGGGGTAATCTATACTATGGGTTTTGCATGTTAAGGCGTTTCTGCACATATTTACTGTTGTTGCAGTGTTCGATCTGGACTGTTTGTGTTTACGCTGATGACCTAGATTATAATTACACTTTTATCACAGAGGCTTATCTTCGCTATTTGTTAATGCCTGATAATCAAGTTTCAGAAGATGAGAGTTTTGTTGATTATTTGATTGCTTCTTTAGAGGATAGAACGGCCAATCAAGGAGAGTTTGATCTTTATGACTTTGAAAATTTGTATACGATGTATATGCAGTGGCAAAATGGCATCTCCGTTTATATGGGAGATATTCGGGATGTTATGTTGCAAGGTTATGTTTCAGCAAGTTTTCCTGAAGGTAGCAACTTTCTTTACGAAATTAATAGGTCCTTGATGACGGCCAGTCAAACCTCATTGGCTTCGTATGATTTAAAGCCAACGTTTTCAAGTGGATCGTCTGACACAGTACAGGTGATTAAGTATAATCCTGCAACAGCGCTTGGCTCGATTGATGATCTGTTGGCCTCATCGCCTAATAATCAAGTTTCTTTGGATGCAAAGAATAAAGTTTTGCAATATAATCTCAGAAGTAGGGTTAAAGGGACTGACTATGAGAGTATCTCTGATTTTTTAAATAAAATTGACTTTTCTGTATTCAGTGTCAATGGTTGTGCTAGAGATTATTTGGCCAACCAATGTATTCCTTGTCAACCTCAAGTTGATACGTCTCACTATGATTCAGTTATGTATCAAGATATAACCAATAGTAGCTGTACCATGAGAAAAATTTATCTTGATGAGCCATGGAATGGTATGAAGTCTGTTATTGCTGCTTTGAAAGATCTTGATGCGACATTGGCCAGTGAAAAATTTAGGGCTAAGCTCCCTGATTCTTATTTAAACTCCAACAGTTTTACTGCTTATAAGAATGGTATCAGTTGTTTGATTGGAGATATTGTTTCCATCTATAATAAGAATGGTAATTGGTTTGATTTTTTTCATTGGAGTAATTTTACTAAAAATACGAGTTGCACTGATTTGTTATCGGCTAGCGGTAGGTCAGTAGAAAGCGTTAGTGATGATGGTTTTAGTACGA
This sequence comes from Pseudomonadota bacterium, assembly GCA_036121365.1. Taxonomy (GTDB): domain Bacteria; phylum Pseudomonadota; class Gammaproteobacteria; order Comchoanobacterales; family Comchoanobacteraceae; genus UBA7916. The sequence continues at coordinate 211,859 of JAZAFR010000007.1, forward strand.
TGATGTATAACTATGTTTTTGATTCTAGTAATACAGCTACAAGTACGCAAAATGTGACTCTTGATTCTATTAATGTTGTTAATATTATTGATGGATATTTGCAAACTGCAACAAGTTCAAATCGTTTACAGACTGACCCGACAAAAGGATTAATGCTGGCATTACAGAATTTATTATTTAGAATGAGAATCAGTATCCAAGGACAAGTCAGTCGATCTGTTGTGGATGTGACTTCGGGCTTGCTGTCAAGTTCATCTGATTCAAGTACTATTTTACCGGATCAAGCTTATCTGTTAGATTTTTTCATGCAGGCATATAACTCGTCTTCGTATGAATGGAGTGGCGCCTCCATAGTGGATGGGCAACAGATGAGTGCTCTCTCGAGTGGATTTTCCGAGTGTCGTTATCAAGGGTTGGGGCAAACATTGTCTTCTTCTTCTTCTTCCTCTCAAGCTTTGGATCATTTTGATCTGCAGCAAAGCGTTTTACGCGATGTTGTTGGTCAAGGAGCCATTAGCTCTCCTCTTGTTGGTTTTCAGATTCCTTTGCCAGCTCTTGTTGATGTAACTGTTGATTCCACCTCAATTTCCCCTAAAAAACAAGCTGCTTTCTTGAAATATGGTAAATTTAATTTGTCCGCACGTTATGTGGATCAAGATACTGGTGCATATAAATATGGAGTTTTGCAGGCATCAGATAGCAAACAAGACTTTGCTAAATTTAGTCTTGCTCGACTTGTTGATTTGGTTAGAGAAAATCAGGACGAAGTAAAAGAAATAATTGACGATAAGCTATTGAGTTATAATCGTAATATGAATAGTTTAATTGCCCAACGTATGATGATTTCTTATGTCTATGAATATTTATCTGTTTCATCAATGTCTTCCTGGGGGGGAATGACTCAATCGGGTAATCAGATGTGTTTATTATCGCCGGTTGCGCAAATACAAGTTTCATCAACGTGGAGAAAAGACCCAGTGAATGATGAGCTTGCCAGTTTGATTAGCAATGCAGATGATTCTGGTACATCTTCGGGTGCTTCCTCTAATTTTATTCAGTACAATGATTCAATGACTACTTGGGATAGTATTGAAACATTACGAGATGAAGCTTTTCAGTTGGCTAAATCTAATTATTTACAGTACTTAGAATATAAGATTAAAGAATTGTTGTTGGTCTTCAAAGCGACTATTTTGGTTCAAGATTTGGCAAATAGCTCTTTGATACAGTCTTCCTTTCCTGCGACGTATGATTCGACTGATAAAAATGCCAAATCGTATGTGTTGGTCAATTCTCAATCTAGCTCATCTGGAACTGGCACTGTTGCCGATGATGATGGTAATGTAGATCCTGATGCTGTGCAGGATGCATCGGGTCAGCCCTCAAGCACAGTAGATGATATGGTTAATGATGCAGCGGATTCAGGATGTTGTCCAAGTGTTGACACTTGATTTCTTATTGTTAATGTTTTGGTTGTGGAGTGCCCCTTTTTTGTGATTGAGTTTTAATTTTGCATGGCTTCTTTTAGCTTTTTTGTGGATGTTCTTCCTCTAGCGGTTCTTTGAATAAAGCCCTGTTGTAATAAATAGGGCTCAAGGATGTCTTCTATTGTAGATTTTTCTTCTCCCATGGCACTGGCGATGGCATCTAGTCCCACTGGTCCATGATCGAATTGATGAATAATGGTGTCTATATATTTCCTGTCCAAATGATCGAAGCCATTGCTATCAATGTCCATTAAAGATAGTGCTTCGGTTATGATGTTTTTTTGTATGTGGTTTTGATTGTTTGCCTGCGCATAATCTCTAATTCGTCGTAGTAAACGGTTGGCCAGTCGAGGAGTTCCCCGGGCGCGGTTTGCCAATAAATTTGCTGCATCTTGATCGATGGAGACTCCTAGTATGTTTGCTGAGCGTTTGATGATGGTGGTTAAATCATTGATGGGGTAATATTCTAGTCTTTGAATAATTCCAAATCTATCTCTGAGAGGGGATGTGAGAGTGCCTGCACGTGTTGTTGCACCCACTAACGTGAACTTAGGTAAATCAATCTTGATTGATCTTGCGCTGGGGCCTTCTCCGATGAGTATGTCTATTTGGTAATCTTCCATGGCTGGGTAAAGTATTTCTTCAATGTTAGGGGCCAGTCTATGTATTTCATCAATAAAGAGTATGTCGTTGGTTTCTAGATTAGTTAGAATGGCAGCTAAATCTCCTGCTTTTGTTAAGATAGGTCCTGAAGTTTGTTTGATATGGCTGATCATTTCATTGGCAATGATTTGAGCCAATGTTGTTTTTCCAAGACCTGGAGGGCCAAATAATAACACATGGTCGAGGCTTTCTTTTCTCTTTTTTGCAGCTTCGATGTATATTTTAAGAGGATCTATGACCTTTTTTTGTCCAATATAATCGGAAAATAATTTCGGACGAAGTTGTGTTTGATTGGTGTCTTCTTCAGAGCTCGTGTGTTTTAAAGTTCTTTCAATCATGAGAGATCCTGGCTTGTTGTTTGATTTGGATTGGCAAATATACTAGTGGATATCATCTTGGTCAAGCCATGTTTTCTTTTTTCTTTTTTTTGATTCTTTGTGATCACGTTTATTTTGTATGTCTTGATGTTTGAGGATTTCTTTTTTTTGAGATGGAGATGGTGGGTGGCTTTTGTCCCATTGGTCTAAGATTATTTGAAGTGGGCTTTGATAAGATTTTTGTTGGTTTTTCCACAGTTTAAAGAGTCTTTGTATGCTCTGTAACATAGATTTTATCTCCGTATTGTGATATTATTTTCAGTATACCGCTTTTTTTTTCTATAATAAAGTACAGACATGAGAGATTGAATATTCATATGCGTTTGGGGTTTGGTTTAGAGCATAATTTATTACTTACAAAATCTGGATTACAGCAGGTAGACAGTGTTTTTTTTGATTATGTGAAATGTAAAGCACCTGATGTTCATACCCTTCTTACATCTTTTCGTCAAAACCCACAGTTGTTTTCTGAACAGGAGTATGGAGATTTAATCTTGTTGGCTTCTCCAATTATAGAGGCTTTTATATTAAAATTGTTTTTTTTAGAGGTCGCTGATTTTCCAAAAGCTGTCAATGTGGAAGATTGTTTGAGATTTCGTGATGTTTTCGTGCTAGAAAACCCCTTAAAGGATAGAGAAAATAGTGCTGCCCATTTGACATTTGAAGCGTTGACGACTTGGTTAGAGCGATGTTTGGGCATGCCAATTGATGATTTTTCAGAGCAGCGGTTTATGGCATTTGGCTTGGATTGTGTTGATCAATCTAAGACTGATGCCGTGTATAGATTGAAGCAGTGGTGTTTTTTGTGTCAAAATTCTGAATTGTATCAGTCTAAGTTTTCGCATTGGTATGTTTTGTGGAAGCCTAAAAGAATAGACGATTTGATGGTGAAGATAACTTCTGGTAAGGAAGAAAATCATTTTTTTTCACCATCGGTTTCTCCCAACTATCGTGATGACTTTTCCTTGATTCCTTCGTATTGGCCTGAAGAAAAATCAATGCTGCATGTTGATTATTGTCATTACTGTCATGATCGTGAAGTTGATTATTGTCGTAGTGGGTTTTTTAAGAAAAAAAAAGATCCTTCGCAAGGGTTTAAAATTGGAAAGACTGGCTTGCCACTTTCTGGATGTCCTGTGGATGAAAAGATTTCACAGATGCATTGGTTGAAACATAAAAAATTTCATTTGGGTGCTTTGGTTGCTTGCATGATTGATAATCCTTTTTGTGCTGTGACAGGGCACCGTATCTGTAACGACTGCATGCAATCTTGTATTTTTCAAAAGCAAGAACCGGTTGATACACCTCAGATTGAGTCAAGAGTATTGATGGATGTCCTATCATTGCCCTGGGGGGTTGAAATTTATGATTTGTTATTGAAATGGAATCCTTTGCGTCCAGATGAGTATTGCCCAGTTGCAACTGGAGATAAATCTGTTTTGGTAATGGGGTTGGGGCCTGCCGGTTTTAGTATGATCCATCATTTGTGGATGCGGGGATGTCGTGTGACAGGAATGGATGGCGCACATTTAAAAGATTGGCCGTTTGGTGATGTTTCTAAGCCGGTGAAGCATTTTTCAGACATTTGTCTTGATTTGAGTCGACGTCCACGCTTGGGTTTTGGTGGTGTTTGTGAATATGGCATTACCTCCAGATGGAATAAAAACTTATTGAATATCGTTTATTTGAGTTTACTTCGACGATCACATGTTGATTTAATTGGCGATTGTCGATTTGGAGGGACAATTGGCGTTGAAGATGCTTGGCGCTGGGGTTTTGATCATTTGGTTTTGGCTTTGGGTGCGGGTCTGCCTTCTGCTCTGAATATTCCCAATGGTCTTGCTGAAGGAATGGTGCAGGCCAGTGACTTTTTGATGAGTTTGCATGAGATCGGTGCTCAAAATAATCAAGGTCTAGTCATGCTTTCAATGCAGTTGCCCTGTTTGGTGATTGGTGCTGGGTTGACTGCTGTTGATGCTGCTACTGAGGCACAGGCGTATTATTTGCAAATGGTTCAGATGGTGTATTTACGTTTTAGCAAATTACTTGATATGATGGGAGAGCAACGTTTGCGTGCGTGTTTTTCAGACAAAGAGTATGTGAAGCTGTCTGAGTGGTCAGCGCATGGACAGGCTTGTTTGGATTTGAAAAATGAGGCATTGAGGAAAAATTTGACGCCTTGTTTTCGTCATTTGTTGCAAGCGTGGGGTGGGGTGAATATTGTGTATCGAGGCAGTTTAGAGCAAGCCCAGGCCTATAAAAATAATCATTATGAACTACAAGAAGCACTTGATACGGGTATTGGTTTTTTTGCTCAAACAGAAGTGTCTGCTGTAACCATTAATGCTTCAGGGACTGTTTCGGGTCTGGATTGTTTGCAACCTCATGTGTGTGATTGGTCTTATTTTAAGGTTTTTCGAGTGGAAAAGATGGGCAATCAATATACCTGTTTTATGGAGTCTGTTTTTGCTGATTTGAAGGCTGGATTGGTGGTTTCTATTTCTACTAGAGATGACTTTTCTGATGACTTGGGACGATGGCTGATTGTTGAAGTGCGCAATAATGCCATTGTTATTCGTTCTTGGCATTGTTCAACGTTGCCACTACAAGAGCACCTGAATCAGCATATGGATTTTTTTGCTGGTTTGCCTAAACGTCCATTGAATTTGGCCGCAAAGCAAGTTTTAGTGGCCACAGGATCTATGCCAAATACTGCTTATGAATATGAACACAAAGGACATTTTAAGCGCAAAGATGGATTTTATGAGATGTATGATGTTTGTGCAGATGGCCTGACGTTGAAAGACGCATCCTCTCATCCTCACTCTGGATTCTTTTTAAGTTATGCCAATGGCAATAGACGTGTTTCTGTTGTGGGTGATTTGCATCCCCAATTTCATGGCAGTGTGGTGAAGGCATTGGCCAGTAGTCAGCATGCTGTTGTGGATTTGATGCAGCATTTATCATCGCTTCCAAAGCGTAATGGTGCTCAGAAAAATGATGATGTTGGTCGTTTGCATTCAGATATGCGAATTTCTGTTTTGGAAAGTAGGCCATTAATGGAGGGGTGGCATTTATTGAAACTGCATGCGCCATGGATTTGTTTGCAGTCAAAAGCTGGTCATATGTTTCGATTGCAGGCACCGTATGAAGGCAAGTGCTCTAATTTTGGCTATGAGTCTGTGTCTTTGCAGCCTTATGAAATTGATCATATCGGACATACGCTTACGTTTGTGTTTCAGAAGAATTCTGTGGCATCAAAGCGTTTGTCTTTGGTGTCGATGGGGCAGTCTATATCTTGTATGGGGCCCACAGGAGTGAACTTATCTTCACGACATTTATCACATCGAGTTTTGTTGCTTAGCGATGATCAACGTTTGCCCAGTGCGTTGCTTTATCGAAAGCATTTTCAAATGTCTTCAGAAGGTGTTGATTTTTATGTTGCCCAATCTGAACAAGCAAAAAGATTATTGGATTGCTTGAATCCTGACGGTTGCTTTGAATGGCTTGAGGAAAGTCATGAAAAAAATCTTATTTTACGCTTGAGTCAGTATGGTTCCATTTTTCTGCATGGTCAATTTAACTTTGTTAGAAAATATCATGCATTGTTCAGTGAGCATTTTCGTCAATATACAGGAAATATTCCTAAAATGGTTGGCTTTGTTGGTGGTGATATGCAGTGTATGCTTAAAGGGATTTGTGCTCAATGTTTACAATGGCAAGTTGACCCTCAAACTAAAGAGCGTACAAAAGCGGTGTATGCTTGTTCTTGGCAAGATCAGCCTTTAGAAATTGTTGATCTATCTCATGCAGACAGTCGTAATAACCGCTGTTTGGCTTTGAGTCATTTGAATGGGCAATGGGAAAAAACTTTTCAAGATTTGTCTCAGTCTGGCTTGTAACTTTGATTTGATCTGTCATGGTAAAGGCATTTTGTTGCAGGCTGTCTTGTATTTGATTTCGTGATGTATTGAATATAAGAATATGCTTGGAGTCTATATTGCTTATTTTTCATTTGGGATATAATAGTAGTGGGGGATATTGCGATGCTATGGACTGTCTTTATTTTTGGTTTGTTTTGTAGTACAATACGAATATGGGGGCGCTTTTGGTTTTGACGTGATTGACGAAGCCGGATGTGCATGTCGGGCAGTCTGGTAAGCCCGTTATCAACTAAGAACTAAATATAACTGCAAATTTAATACGCAGAAGACTCGCAGCTTTAGCACCAGCTAACTGTGAGTTCGATTGTCAAGAAGCAATAGCTGCTTAACAATTCCGTGGCCTATTTGTGCTTGTGCGAATAACGCCGCGGTCATTGACACAGGATCGCTACGATCGATGTGCTCAAGTCATTGTAGTTAAATTTATTTGAGCAACTGTCACAAGGTTGTGCCCGTCTGGTCTGTGACAGTATTTTGACGAGGCTAAGCATGTAGTACCTGATGGACTAGCATGAGCGGACGCGGGTTCGAATCCCGCCGCCTCCATTTTTCAAATGGTACGCTGTGTATTGGTCAGTGTTTCTTTAATAAAACAGTAAAAATTATTAAAAAAGTATTAAAAATTCATGACATTCATTATAAAATAGTCTATATTTGAATTGTTTTTATATAAAAAGGAGTGTTATGAAACTGTCACATATTGTTACTGTCGTTGTTGTTGTATTGTTGATTTTCTTGTTTGGTTTTCGTACTGGATCAGACTCAGATGATGGGTCAATTGCTTCAGTTGCTAAGCAAATGACTACAGAGGTCGGAAAAGATGCCGATGCTGTTCAATCAGCTATCGCTGGATCTACAGACCAAGATGCTGCTCCTGCTGCTGCTTCTACAGCACCTGCCGCACCTGCTGCTCCTGCTGCTGATTCTACAGCACCTGCTGCACCTGCTGCACCTGCTGCTCAAGTAGATCAAGCTCAAGCAACGCCTTCTGCAGGTTAGTAAGATACGCAATGTCGAATTTTTGGAGCCTTCATGACGAAGGCTCTTTCTTTTTTATGTCTCTGATGGTTTATATTTTTTCTTCTTGAGTGTTTTCAAAGCAGAAGAGTTGCCATTTTTTTGCAAGATTGCTGATGGATTTGAACTGTTCTGATGATGATATTTTTCCAGTTGATACCCATTGCATGTCTACTGACTCATTGGATGAAATGATGGTTTCTTCTAAAGTGTAGAACAAAAAACAGAAATCGTATAAATAGTATGGGTTTGTGCTAGATGCAGATAGGTATATATCAATGTTGAAAATTTCATTTGAATGGGGCGTGATGTTTTTAATTCCAGATTCTTCTTTGGCTTCACGGAGCGCAGTTTTTTGAATGTTTTGTAAATCTGGCGTTTCGTAATGCCCTCCCAATTGAATCCATTTTTTGAGTTTTTTGTGTTGAGTGAGTAAGACTTTTCCGTTCTTTGGATTGAAAATCCAAGCTGATCCAGTGATTTGATCGTTTACTTGGGGCAATGTTTTTTTTATAGAGAGAAAATTTTCTACTGCATTAATGGTTGCCGCTTCTTCTGGAAATTTTGTTAAATAGTCTTGAAATTGTTTTTTGCTGATCTGAACCATATTGATTTGATTGTTTGAAATGTGTTATTTTACTTTATCTTGAGTTTTGTTGCGTGTCAATCAAGGATATACTGTATGGATAGAAAACTTTTAAACTGTTTGGTTTGTCCTCAAACTGGTGGTTCTTTGCAATGGATGGAACAAAAGTCAGAGCTTTGGTGTTCTTCTAGTGGTCTTGCTTTTCCAATTAAGTCAGGGATTCCTGTGATGTTAATTGAACAGGCTCGTTTGTTAACACAAGAAGAAATTGATGAGACTTTTTCTTAGGAGTGTTGGATTAATATGGATGGAGAAGAAACGATATTTTCTAAAATTATACGTAAAGAGTTACCGGCAGATATTGTTTATGAGGATGATGAATGCTTGTGTTTCCATGATGTTTCTCCCGTTGCTCCTGTGCATCTTTTGTTAATACCCAAAAGATGTATTCCTCGTTTGGCAGATGTCAATGAAAGCAACAAAGAGATGTTGGCTGATCTTTTTCTTAAGGTGCCTATTGTTGCCGAAAAAATGGGGATTAAAGACTCTTTTCGTGTCGTTATTAATAGTGGTGCTGGTGCATGTCAGACAGTATTTCATCTGCATTTGCATATTATTGGTGGTCGTGCCCTGAATTGGCCTCCTGGTTGATTTTATTGTTATTTTGAGTTTCTTTAACGGAGTGGTATGAGCGGTTGAGTGAGGCATTGATATGTGATTTTTTCATGCTTGTTTTGATAGCTTATAAAATTTGTGCTTTTCTGCATGTCTCTGCATAGGATAGAAATAAATATTTAAAAATTGCTGCAATTGGTATTCCCAACAGTAAACCTATTGCTCCAAGCTCTTTTGTTGCGACTATTAGTACGATTAAGCTGGTGAATGTTGACATGCCCACACTATTGCCAATGAAATAAGGAATGAAAAATATGGATTCCAGGGTGGCTGTAATGGCATAGACGATTGCAAGACTGACGAATGAGTAAATACCTGCATTTGCAGCATAAAGGCTTAATATTGAGATGGTCATGCCAGTTGCAGATCCTATGAAGGGGATGAAGCTCAATACTCCAGTGAGTATTCCCAGCGCTGTCGCATAAGGAACTCCTACTATGTGAAACCCAATGGTGTAACAAATTGCAAGTGATGCAATGAGTAGTAATTCTCCTCGTAAGAATGATGAAATTATGTTGTTGATTTCTAGTAAAATATTGCTGAGTTGAGCTCTGTATTTCTTTGGAGTGTATTTTTCGATGCAATCTAGAATTTCATCATAATGGATGCCAATAAAAAAATACAGGAGAGGGATCAGCAATAAGTAGATGATATAGGTGAGGGAGAGTAGTAGTTGGTTAGCGGTTCCTTGTGCGAGTGCCATGACTCTTTTGAATGTATTGGCATCGAAGTCTGTTAGGTTTTTAATGAACTTGGTGACTTGTTGTTCTATGATTCCGCTTTCAATTGATATTGATGATCCATAGGATTCAGAGAGTTGATTGATACTGTTTGCAATGCTATGGATGAGTTTGGGTAAAGATAATAGTAAGGAACTGATTTCACGTGCAATGTATGGTAGTCCAACCAGTAAAATGGCGAGGACAATACACAAAAGAAAGATAAAAATGAGGCCAATTGCAAAAAAACGAGGCAGCTTACACGTGTTTTCGAGAAATTTAATTGCTGGTAGTGAGATATAAACAAAGATGACGGCAAATGTTGTGGAGTAAACATATTCATGTAGAGAAACAGCCAATAGTAAAACGAATGCAACTTCAATCAAAATAAGGGTTGCAAAAAGAACTTGATTTTTTGTGATGGATTTCTGCATGTTTGACTCTTTCTATGTTAAATTATTATGTATATTATTTTTCATGAAAGCAATATTAATTATTTAATTTTCTGGACTTTACTCTGTTCATACTTTTCCTGGTGGAAGTTTGATTATTGAGTAACCCCATGTTATCTTTTTAATATGGGATATCAATGCATAAAAAATTAAGGGTATGGATAAGTATGAGGGGAACATCTTCAGAGGATTTGTTTAGACACCTCTCTTTGACATTTGCTAGGTCCCTATCTGAAGATGAGAGAGCGCTATTAGAACCTCTGAGTGCAGAAGAACGACAATCTTTGAGAGATGTTAGTATTCCCCATGTAGAAGATTTAGAGACATCCGTTCGTCGGGTCACTCAACCTCAGAATGTGTTCTTTTCTGCTATAGATTCTGTGGTAGTGAGGTTAGACTTTGTAATAGTACAGTTCTGTTTATTGTATTTTATGGTTTTTTTTGTTGGGGAACCGAATTATTTTAGACAGCAAAGCGTTTATAATGGAATTTATTTTTTGGGCCTTTTATGCTATTACCGTTACTATCATAGCTTTCTTTTTGGTGTTCAGTCCGAAAGATCGGTTAGAGTTGATGAGGCTGTGGTTGCAAAAATTACAAATCTTTTTGCTGTCTCTTCGGAGAGAGTGCGTCAGTTTTTACCTAGGCATACTACTGAATCAGGAAGGGAGTCGTTACTGATTTTTAATGGTAGGCCATTGTCTGATTATGTTTCGATTATGAATGGCACTTATTTGTTTTTTATGTGGTTTTTGCTTTCTTTTATTACAAGCTATAATAATCCAGGTGATTCGTGGTTTCTTCTCGTAGCTTTACATTTGTATCCAATTGTGTCAGTGAGCCCATTGATTTTGGATGATTGGGAATTGTTTTTTAAACATAGTTCTAGAGAGGTAATACGTGATTTTTCACAGGGGTATCGTCTTTTTCCACTGAGAGGTTGTTGGGCTGCCTTGAAAGGCTGCTGGACTGTCTTGAGTACTGTCCCGAAGAGGGGCTGGGCTGACTTCTTACTCCCATTTGGAAAAGGGTCAACGGTTTCTCAAAAATGGATTTTTGCTGACCTTCTTCTTATAGTTTTGCATTGTTGTTCGGATGGTATTGCTCAGGAGGAAGTGAACAAAGCAATAAAAAGAATACAAGGGCAACCAAGAATACGAAATAAAGATAGGAAAGGGGAAGAATATCAGGGGTTTCTTGGTATGTGTCGGTGGATCTATACAAATCGCAATCAGGTATCCCAACTGATATCCCGAGCGGGAATGAACGCATTGTCAGGAAGGCAATTGAACGCATTGTTGAATTATACGATGCAATTGAATTCGGACGAAGCAACGGTCGATGCTGATTTCAAGGTAGATATTTTGCGTCGTCTTTTTCAACTGTTTTCTACTGGTCGGTGTCAACAGATAATCCCTGTCATGTATGAGAAGGCAATGGGAAAAAAACACATTGATGACGCCTATATCATTCAAATTGTCTCTGAGGTGGCCAATCAATGTGTTAACAATGAAGAACTTCTTCTGTATCTGGCTCAGATGATAGATACTTCTTTTGATGCTTTTGTACATCAGCCAAGTCGTTCGTCAGAAACCACAGTAAAAAAATTGACACGGTTTCTTCTTTATAGTGATGTGTTTAAAACACGACCCGACCTCAGGCTGCGTCGAATTGAGCAATTCAATGACCCGAAGACATCTGAGGAAAACTTGTTGATTTTATTGATTCGTGATTTTGCAAGAATTATGTATTTTCACAGTAGTGATGATTGTTATCGTGTTGATATTCTTAATTTTATGGGGTCGTTTTTTGCTGCTCTGTCGAAAGTTGACCTTGTTGTTACTTCAGAGAGACAGAAGGTTGTTTCTTCTGTTTTTAGTGGTCTGTCATCGTATTTCTCAAAGCCTTCACGATCGAGTGAGCATAGGGAAAGTTTTGCATGCCTATGTAAATCATTATCTGGGCTAAATGATGAAGATTGTCATATTGAATCGTCTTTATTTTGGTTTGAACTTTTAAGTTTTGTCAATGGAGTCTTCATGGGATCCGGTGTGATAGATGGCGCTTGCTCTCCTTCCTTTGTAAAGTTTGTTGTGTCTAAAGTCGTTGAATACGGAGGTGAAGAAACGATCAGTCGAATTTTGGGTAAGAGTGGCGTTTCTACAGAAGGTTTAATGGAAAATAAGATGTGGCGAACTCGGACACCGAGCAATAAAATTGAAATGCTCTATTCACTCTTTTATTCACTGTCTCTGTTATTGCGATACAATTATATTGAGATGTTTCGAGAATCATTTCAGTCTTCTGAGGATTTTAGTTTATTTTTTAAGCAGAAATTCAGTACGGTTATGTCAGCTAAAGAAAAGAAAAAGTCTCTGTATCAATCTATTCTTTCGGGTCTTAATTTGTCCACTCGGTTTGTCGATAGTTCATTATGCTTTCTGGATAAGGTTGAAAATGAGGAAAAGCAACAGATATATAAGGACTTGTCTATTGAAGATTATGGTGAAAGAAAGAGGTCGTCTATATTATTTTTAGCCTTTTTGTTTGATTATTCTGGTCGTAATCGTGTTATTGCTTCTGACTGGATTGCTAGGTTGATGTATGGCAATGTGCTTGGGAATCCAGGTTTCGTAAAATGGTGTCTGATGGGATTGAATTCTATATTGTTATTTCTTTCACTGTCGATTGGTTTTTTTGACTTTTCTGGGCGTCGAAAATGGTATAAAAATATCTTGAATTTGACATATTCAGTTTATTTTCTACTCACTAGAAGTATTGTGCAGTTACCTAGGCTTTTATGGCTATCTGTTCAACTTGTGTTTTTGGTTTTGGGTAATTTGCTTTATCGTGCTGGTAGATTGAGAGTTCTTGTGTTTTCATCATGTTTACTTGGTGCTTTGGCATGTGTCAATGCTCTGGCAATTTCCAGTTATTTGGTACCGGTATTGGCTTGTGTTTTTTACTATGCTTTTAAATTAGTCAGTCAAGTGATTCTCCCTTGTTTGGGAGTCGATCCTAATCTGTCATTGTTTTGTCCATTGGTTATAAATGGTAGTACTGCCAGTGATGCTTTTTCTTCTCTTCCCCATAGGATAAACTCTGTGGACTTTGAAGCACTTTCTCAACACCAACCGCGGGATGATGATTTGAGTGTCGGTGGCACCGTTGTAAGTCCATTATAGTTACTTATTTAATGCCTGGATAATTGTGACTAGATTATCAGAGGCTTTTTTTACAGAGAAAATAGAGTTGCTTGCCTATGCTTTTTTATACGATATATCCATGCTGAATGACTTTGGTTTGAGTCAATTTATTGGTTTATGCAATGGTTTTTTTCTTATCTTTTCATTGTTTTTTCTTTTTGTATTTAGTTAAGTTGTAAAAGTAACAGGATGTGCTCCCTTTGGAGGTGCGTGCTGTTGCTTTTGTTTTTCTTTTAAACATCTAAGTTGCTGGGCAGAATCTGCCCAGCGTTAGGTGTTTGAGGTGTCCTGTTTTAGAACATGCCCAGAGCCATTGTTACTCTTCTCAACATTGACCTCTGTCCGCTTGTAAAGTCTCTGGGGGCTTCACTTTTTGAGCTATACATTGAGCTTGAGCTCACAGGGTTCAGCTTTTTATTGACCGAGACTTTGCCTTTTTCTTTTTGTAGATCTTTTTGTGTGAGGATTAGCATAGACAACATAATAAAGCTTCCTATCAGGGCTGGGTGAATTAGGAAATATAATCCAACCGCTGCGCCGCTTGCTATAAAAGTGATTTTCGTCATATTGTTCCATCTGAAAATATTGCGCATGTTTTTCATCAGTGGTAGTGCCGATAAAGAAACGCTTAAGCTTAATGTTAGGAGAAATTTGCAATAAAATCCTGTTATCAAACCCAGTCCCCCAATCACAGCTTTCGCAGTTGACTTTTGTTTGAATACATTATTGGTTATGTGATAGCTCAGCAGGCCGCTACACAAGGCAATGCTGACTGCTTTTAGTATCATGCATAACACATTAAAATAAAAAAAGACGGCAGTCGAGACTGCAGCTGTGATCAGTGTTGCTATTGTGGTAATCAGCAGAGGCTTTTTCCAGCCAAATTGACTGACGATTATTTTTGGCAAATAGTAAGTCGAAATGAGCATCATTTTTGCTGCATTCCATGCAAACTTTATCCAAAATAGAAGTATTGATGGCGCGTGTAAGATTCCTCTTGATATCACATAGAGTAAACTTTTACCCCATCCTTTTATGATACTCGGAGTTTCTTTTAATAGGTTGCCTCGGTATGCTGAGTAACCCAAAAGAAATGGTGTCAAAATGAATGTTCTTAGTAGTGCTAAAAACCATCTTTGTATTCGAGTATTGGTTAGGTAAGTAAAGGTTATTTCACGAATGTACGGGCTTATATACGCGATGAAATTGATAAGGTTGCTTTTTGTCCCTTCTTTGAGGGAATTGTTTTCTGCAATGACTTTAGTTAGAACTATGTCTATGCTCGCTCTAATGCTTGATGACAACGCTCTGAGTGCTCTATGAATTGATTCTCTTGATTTTTTTGATGTTTCTCTCAATTGTTGTTGAGAAAGGATTCCATCAGATAGGCACTCGAAAAACTTAATGATGGTACTTGGCATGAAAAGAAACTCGTCCAAAGCGTTCTCTCCTTCACTTTTTATTGCAAGAGAAAAATTGTCAAGGAGGTCTTTTTGACTCAAAATAAGCGTTGTTAGAGCGGTTATCGTTGTTGTTACTGCGAGCAAGCAGTCCGTAATTAATTTGTGAGAGGACAGTCCTTGCTTTTTGGCATATTGAGTAATCCTTGTGAGTGCTTCTCTATAATACCTGGCGATTCTTTCATTTGTATCTTCTTCATATAGTTTTGACCATTCTTCTAATAATTTAAGCTCTGTAAAATTTAACGAATTAATTAGTTCTGCTTTGAGATTCTCTACTTCGGTTTTACGCTGTTTTTCCTGTTCAGGAGTCCATAGACCAAGTTTGTCATTCCATCGGTTAATCAGTTCATATGTTTTACGTTTTGGATCGTTGGCGCTAGCACTTTTTTCTGCCTCGAAAGCAGGGATGTTTTTCATTGTCCATATGTTTAACTCGGAGGTTATTGGGATGATGTTTATGGTGAATGCAGTCGCGTGGATTAGCGTTGTACTGATAGTTTCCAGTAGGCTGTATAGTTTTGGGTTTGCTATTGTTTGTTGGAAACTTTTTTCAGTGTGAGTTAACACAGTTAATATGGTGGCGACCAAAGGGTTTTCTTTATTTTTTATTTTGTTTAATTCTTTGATTAAACTTTGGGCCATCGTTTGAATTTCAGAAGAACCCTTTTTGCTCAGTGTTTGTAATAGTTTGATGAGTGATTGTTCTGCAATTCTAATATATGGATTATTGTTGAAATTGTTTTCATTCACCGCTTCTAGACGATTTAGAAAGTTTTTCATCACTTCAGAAGGTATTTCACATGATTCTATTAAACGGGTAAATGTTTCTAAAGATGCTTGCAGCGCCTCAACTGGAGTTTTAAATGTATCAGGATTGTCAACTTCTGAATAGGCTCTACACATTAATTTAGAGTCGTATTTGGAGCTGTCCGGATGACGTTTTTCTAAATCCTCATAATGTTGCACCCAAGCTTTAAACTTTTGATTCCAATTGGTTGCTTTTTGAAGCTCAGGTTGTAAGCTTTTGGCAATCGCCTCTAAACTTTTTTTCCAGGATATTTTTGGACCTTCGCATGAACTGGCAAGAAGCGTTACTACTTTGACCAGTTCTTCATTCAGTACTTTAAGGATAGTTTTGAGGAGGGAAGATGCGTGGTCGGATAGTCTAAGATTGACAAGCTGTTCCCATGTTTCGGGCCTAAAACTTTTTAGCTCGGGTATGACTTGTTGTTTTAAAAAATCCTGAATCGGCTTTTGCGTAGTGGTGTTTATTAATCTATCCAGCTCAGATGTTGATGTTGTCATCAACAAATCTACAAATGTTCTATTGTCACCACGCTCTAATTTGGTAATGAGTTCATTTCTAAATTCTTCCTCAAGATAACCATTATAATTTTGCCATTTAGCTCGAATTTCATCTGAAATCGCTTCCCTTTCTTCATGGCGCAATGTGCTTTCTTCTTCTTCTTGTAGCGCCTTTTGCACAGTTAAAGATATTACTTTGTCTATTTTGTCGAGTATGGCATCAAGTATGTTGTTATCCTTTGCTATATTTTGAATGAGGTTTAGACATTCATCCCTATGAGATTTTTGAACTGTTTTTGGTGCTGGTCCTGCTATTTCTTCTATGGCTTGCATTGCAAGCTGGTATTGGTCAACGGTCATCAGTATATCGTCTACTGTTTGGAGTTTATTCCTATCGTTGTGGCCGAAGGTTTTACGAGAGGCGCTCTTCAACTTATCGCTTAGGGCTTTGTATAAATCATCCATGATTTTTTTGTTCGATACTAGTGCCTGATTGAATGATAGAGTTCTTGTTCTTCCACCCTGTATGTGACGCCAGGAATAGTCTGATGTTACCCATATCGATACTTTTCGGTGTATTTCTGCACGCTTGTTAAAAGCGGCTAGTATGCGATTTGTTATTGTTCTTACTTCACTAGTTTGAATGTCCTGTGTTAGTAAGGGTGCTATAGCATCAAACTCAATAATGACTGAATTGAGTTGTTCTTCCTGTTCTTGAATTTTTATGACTTTTTCGCGTATCAGAGCGGCTGTGTTTGGTCGGGATGTCAATGCGTACATTTTGCTTATTCCAATATTAATTTAATATAATATTAAAATATGTCTTTGGCGGCAGTCAATTGTTGTTGAGGAATTATTTGGCTTTATTGTCTTAGTATTTGGTTCTTATAGATTTTTTGTTTTTCTTTTTTCCATGCTTTTTCTTTCTCATCCTGCCGCTTGTCATGCTGCTTTTTTCCCTTTGCAAGTGCTATGTTCATCTTAATCAAATTATTTTTGATGAAAAGTTTGCATGGAACAATGGTGAACCCTTTTTGTTGTACAGCACCTATGAGCTTGTTGATTTCTCTTCTGGTAAGCAAGAGTTTTCTTGTTCTTGTTGGGTCGGCGTTGCAGTAAGCAGCGGTGGTGGGTAAGGCCGTTATGTGTGCGCCAATGAGAAAGCATTCGCCTTTTTTAATGATGATATGGCTATCTTGGAGGTTGATGCGGTTTTTTCTGATTGCTTTTACTTCCCATCCTTGTAGAACAAGGCCTGCATCATACTTGTCTTCTAGTGCATAGTCATGATATGCTTTTTTGTTTTTAATGAGTTCTGTGATCGTGTTTGGTTTTTTATGCATGGGCGCTGTTCATCTGTTACTGGGTATACTGGATAAGGTTTGCTATGGTCCAAAAGTCAATTCATAAGTCTGAGATTGTAGCATACTCTTCTGAGAAAATGTATGCCTTGGTCAGCGATATTCCATCTTATCAACATTTTTTGCCTTATTGCTCGTCTTCATCGGTGTTGTCGACTAAAGGAAATATTGTTCATGGACAGATGCTTTTCAGTTATTTTGGGTTGAGTTACACGTTAGAGACTAAAAATATAATGGAGCCTCATAGTCGTATTGGTCTGAGTTTATTGAAAGGGGATATTCAAACATTAGAAGGACAGTGGTTGTTTACGGATATAAAACCCAGTGGTTGTAAAGTCTCTTTGGATTTAAATATTGAAATGCATGATGCCATTTTTTATCGGTTGTATAATCGGATTATAGATAAGTTGGCAGACTCTATGGTTGATCGATTTCTTGACAGAGCGTTACAAGTATATGGGCTGGAAGAAGATTAGTCAGTTTGTGCTTTTTATGCTGTATGTTTGGTGTTGATGTGTTCAATGTTGACCAGCTTGTTGTTCTTAAATGAAAGCTTTAACTTTTTGTCACTGACTTTACCGTGTTGCATGTGGAAATATACCCAAGTATCTGGTGCGAAAGAGTTGATATGAGGAGGTGTTCCAATGAGATTGGCTACCTGGTTTTTACTCATTCCAGTTTTCACTTTACTTATTTCAATGTTGTCGAGGGGGATCCCTTGTGAACTGGTTCCGTACTTACTGTCTTTGTGAGGAGATATTATTGAGCAACCTGAAGTGATCAATAATAGAAATGCTATCAAGTATATCATCTTTAATAAGTCTGTTGATTTTGATTTATCATAACATCGCACGTGCTTCAATGCAACTGGTTTCTTGAGTCTTAATGTCGTTTGTATTGTGTCGCCTTACGTAGTTGAATTCTTGCCTTTCTCATTGTGTTTGATCTATGTATTAAGAGGTGTATTGATTGTTTCTGATTTGTATGCTGAATTTATCAGTGAACACTATAATTGTTGACAGTTTTGTAAGCATAGAGTAAATTAAAATTAGATTAACTTTAATAAGGTGTTTGATTGTCTTATGTTGAGCTTTCGTGTGTTCGTTGTTATTTTGAGTTTTTCATATTTGATGGCCTCAGGCGCTGAGTCTGAATCAGGTGCTCAAGTATTAAAATATGACATTTTTGAGGACGATTCCTCTGAGGACGAGGTTTCTTCAAATACGGAGGAGGATGATTCGGATGGGGCTGAAACTACTAATTATGATGATGGTGAATTAGAATACATCGAAGACAGTGAGCAAGAAAATGAAAAGTCTAACCCTGTTAATGTCGATCGTTATTTGGATCCAATAGAGGGGACATTTGATTCAAATATGTATTTTGAATATAGTGCTAGATTGGGCTCTAATGGGATGCCGAATGGGGATAGTAATTATTTGTCATTTTTTGTGTCTAATTTTCATTGGGTTGCTCAAGCCATTCATAATATTAGTGAAGACTTTGCAGTCAGACCAAGTATCAAATTGGCCATTGTTTCAGCTCCTGATATCAATGAGACGATCAGTCAGAAAACACCTGGGGCAAATTTACAGCTGCGTGAGTATGTCATGCATTTTATTTCCAAAAAGTATGGTGTGTTTACTTTTGGCAGAAGCCGTTCGTTTGATAGAATGGCAACGGATTTTTTGGCTTTGGACTCAGGTGTTAATAACAAATTTTATCAAGATGTTTCTGGGGTTAGAATGTATAATAAGGCAGATGATTCCTATATGGGAGTTGTTGCCAAAGGCAATGGTTCTTTTAATTGGTCTAATCCGGGGCCTGAGGGGGATGGTCTTCGTCTTTGGGGAGTTCAGAAGGCTTTAGAAGTGTTTGATGGCGTTGCCTATGCTTTGCCCTATAATTCTTGGCTTTTTCAGCTTGCTTATGCAAATACGCCAGGTGATTTTACTGACAAATATTTTCAGATGGGCTTGCGTTATACGTATGATGTTTTATGGGCTCGTTGGAGCATGTTGGGTATGTATGCCAGTTCATGGCCTTTTGGATGTCAAACAGTATCAACCAATGAACTTTCTAGTGGTTCAGGAGATTGGGCTGTTTGTCAAGCAACGGGTCAAGATCAGCCTTCTCCATATAAAGAAATTTTATTGGGGTCTAAGTTTTCATTGGGTTATGTTGATGGTAGCTTGTCTTATAAATTGTTATTTGATTCAGATTCCCAGGCCCAAGCGGTTGGTTTTTCAGCAGGGCATATTCAAAATTATTATGGAGGATTAAACTATACCTTCATGGACGCCTTTGAGTTTGGTCCTTTGTCAATTGGTTTGGGTTTGATTAAGCAAAACAAGTTTGCTTCGTTGGTGGATCAGTCATCTGGAGGTCCATATACGAAGACTACAACGCCTGCTCTGTCTGTTGAGGACAGTCATTCTTGGGGTGTTCTTTTTTCTGCTAAGCAAAAAATAGGCCGAAACTCTGGTTTGAGATTTTATGTTGAGAAGTTAGGGTTTTCAGCAATTAAAACTGATGGTTCGTTGAAGATTAAAGCAAGCCCTATTCGAGTTGCATCTTTGAGTTTTTATACCAATATTGATCAATGGTCTTTTACAAAGTAGATGATAGTTAAATTATATTAGCTGAATTCACCTTTCTTTATATTGTCGTTAGTGCAACTCTGTTGCGGTTGTGATAGATTGGTAATATGCGAGTGGCAATTATTGAGTATGATTATTGTATTATTATTGTTATGGGTTTCTTTACAGGCCGACAGTCGTGTTCCAGAGTTTTGTGTGCATAAAAGTTGTGAAGATGCTAACTTGCTGTCTTGGCAGCAAATTGCTCAGCAATTGGATTTGAGTCCTGTTCAGGGACAGAAGTGTTATCCTCAGAAAAAGAATCGAAACTTTTCAGCAGATGATGAACTTTGGACCATGCGCGCTGATACTTGGCATTTGCGTTCTAAAATTGGTCAGGCCAGTCAATTGACTGGTGATTTAATGTTTGAATCGACGGATCAATTATTGTCTAGTGATCAAGCTTGGTTGTGGCGTAGTGAAGACGGTGGATTGGATAGATTGTGTTTGCCGGATGGAGGGCGTTGGATTCACTCAACTTGGGAGATGTCTCTTTCTCATGTTGCTTATCAGTCAGATGCTGATGAAGTGACGGCATGTAATAATGCGTTTGTTTTGTACGGAAAAGATGATCAGCCTTTGTATGGATATGCAAAAGAAGCTTTTTCGTCTGGAAAAGATACACTGATGTTAAAATCTGTTCATGCGACAGCTTGTCCACTAGATGATGTTGCTTGGTCTGTGTCTTCTGATCGGTTGGATTGGTCTGTGTCTGGGAAAAAGGCAGCATTTTCCAATGTTCGATTTTATTTTTATGATTTTCCTATTTTTTATGTGCCTCATTGGACAGTTGTGATTGGAAAAGAGCAGTATTCAGGGTGGATGTCACCTCGCTATATGAGTTATCATGACGACCCTTTGGTTGTGATATTTCCATATCGTTTGTTGTCTCAAGATAAGAAAGAGTTGTCTGTTTTGACTGGAGTGTCTGGAAACTTTGGTGGTTCATACTTCGTTGAGCGATATCGAGAGAATGACTTTTTGAAATATTTCATTCGGACTGGCTTGTATAGACAGTCGCCAAACTTTCGCTCTGGCATGGTTTATCAACGTGAAATGAAAAATTTCTTAAACTTTGATCTTTTAAAGATGCAACTCTTGTATATGTCGGATGGATGGTTTTCTCAGTATTTCTCGCCTACTTTTTTTGAGCGATTACGTCCCAACCAAGATTTGCCAAATTATATTCATTCGCAACGTCGTATTGGTCATTTGGAGACGCTGTTTGATGTGGTGTATTATCAGAAGTTTTCTGGAAGTAAGGTTTTACAAGATGAGATTGCGATTCCTAATTTACATGTCTTGCCTCGTCTTCAAATTAATTATCGGGCACTTCCAATTGAGATGACATCTGTGGTTGAACGTTTGAGCTCTGAAAAGGATAAAGATTTTTATCCTGGAGTTAAAAGAGCGCTTTCTTATTTGGGGTATGCTTACAATAAAGGGCAAAATTTTGAGTGTCATTTGGGAGCTTGGCTTAAATCGCAGAGAGTCGATGATTTCTCTGATTGGAATGATTATAGAAAACAACATTCGTTTGCAGTTCCAAATCTGGAACTTTCTTATCGGTTGGATTTGCAAGAAAAAACAAATTTTTCAATTTTTTATGCATACACTGGTTATGTCGATCAAAGTCGAGATCCTGTGTTTCAACGTCGGTGGCAATGGCTTTCTGGACAATGGGATTTTGATAAGGTACTGAGTCTGGATAGAGTGTATGATAGAAGTCGAATGTGGCTTACTTTTCATCGTCATGGTTTTGATCACTTGTCTTCATTATTTGTGGAGGCATCGCATATACTAGATTTCTCAACGCCTCGGGTATCGCTTTCTAAAACAGGGGCTGAAGACCCTTTGATTGATTATGGGAATAAAGTTAGTTTATTTAAGTTGGGTGATTCGAGTAGGAATTTATATTCAGAGGGGGTCTGGTTGTGGTCGCTTGGTCGATTTTATCAATATAAATTGAATTGGAAATACCATAGGTTTTCATTGGAATGGTTGTCTGAGCCAGATTCTGTGGTGTTTCAGAATCAATTGATTCGTGTGCCTATGTATAAGCGTGCCAATGTGATTTTTGATGCGTATAAAACTCAGTCAAGACATTTCTTCCTTGGTGTGGATTATCGCCGTGGATTGGATAAGTTTTTAGAATATCAAGGAGGAATTGTTGTAGATCAATGTTGTTGGAAGGCGAAAGCATCAGTGTATTTAACCAATTGGATGAGTAGTTCGGACTCTTTAAAATCTGTATTCACAGGGATGCAGCCAAGCGTCAAAGTGGGTTTTTCTTTTAAAGGATTGCAATCTGCAGGGAAAAAGATGCGGTAATTGACAATGTTATTAAAATATATATACTAGCTTAATGATTAAAGGAAACGGAATAATGCGTATAAAAACTTTCATGTTGTTGGTGTGTTTGTGTTTAACAAGAGGGATGGCGTTTGCTGATATGTCGGATGAGGTTGCCATCATTATTGGAGACCACATTGTGACCCGAACAGAGTTGAACCAAGAGAAGGATTTTTTTAAGACAACAAAAGGTGGGGGAGCTCTTACTAAACAACAAGAAGAAGAGTTTGTACAATGGTTTGTGGATACTCAGTTGCAATTGTCAGTGGGACGTCATATGCATGTTGAATTGGATGCTAAGGAAGTTGAGATGATTGAGAATCAATTGGTGCAGAACAATAAATTGAACTCTTTATCAGAACTCAGAGAGCAAATTTCTATAAAAGGAGTGGATTTTTCTATGTTTATGAAAAATATTAAGCGGAATTTTTTGTTGACTAAGATTAATGAAATGGCGCTATATCAACGCATTAAGATATCAGATGGTCAGCTGGATCGTCTTTACGAAAAGGAGAAGGAAGGTAAGATGTTGCTGTATGTTGAAGATATAGTTTTTTACACGGAAGGGGTGAAACAGTCGTTCAGTGAGAAGATGTTAAGCCAGGCAGAAGAAGTATCAAGACTTTGGAAAAATGGTACTTATTCTTTTAAAACCATACCGAAGCGCAGTAAAATGCTGTCTTTTAAATGGGAAACGTTGGCTCATCTTCCAAATGAGTTTCAGTCAGTTGTTTCAAATATGAATGTTGGGGATGTGTCTGCTCCAATTCATACAGACAATGGTTATCATGTATTGAAGTTGATAAAACGCAAGGCTCCAGAAGGGTTTAAAATTAACAAGGATCAACTTAAACAAAAAATGATGGCTGAAAATATGAGCAAAGAAGTTCCCAAGTGGATTCAGGAGCTTAGAGAGCAAACATATATCCGTGTTGATTTAGACTAAGGTTTGAAGTGTATCAAAAACCTGCCAAAAAAAGTTTAGGACAGCATTTTTTACAAGATTTATATTATTTGAATCAGTTGTTGCATGTTATTTCTCCAAAAGAACAGGATTTTTTTCTTGAGATTGGGCCGGGTTGTGGGTATCTGACTGATATTCTCGTTGCTCATATCAAGCATTTAACTGCTATTGAAGTGGATGGAGACTGTGTTTCTTTTTTGCAGGAGAAGTATCAAGATCATAAACAGATTGATATTGTTCAGGGTGATGTTTTGCAATTTGACTTTCAATCCATGCTAGGGCAGTCTGGACAGGCCATTCGTTGGGTTGGTAATTTACCATATAATATTAGCGTGCCCATATTGTTGCGTTTACTTGAGGTGTCTGATTTGGTTAAGGATGCGGCTTTTCTTGTGCAAAAAGAGGTTTCTAGGCGTGTTAGTGCACAGGTTGGGCAAAAGCATTACGGTCGATTAGGCATTGTATTACAATGTGTTTTTGAAGTGTCATCTGTTTTAGAGATTCCTCCATCTGCTTTTGATCCTCCTCCTAAAGTTGACTCTGAAGTTATTCTGTTAAAGCCTTTGAAAGATCCATGCTTACATTATTTGCAGCATCCAAAATTTTCTGATACGTTGATTCGTTGTTTTAGTAAGCGTCGAAAAATGCTTAGAAAGATTTTTCAAGGTATTATAGATGATGGCGGCTGGGCTTCAACTGGCATTGACCCAAGCTTGCGTCCTGAAATGGTTTCTGCGGACGATTTTTATAAGATTGCTTGTTTGTTAGAGGATTGAATCAGTTTTTTTTATATGTTCAAATGAGTGAGTGTTTATTGAAAGTGTTGTCGGGAGTTGAAAATTCTTAATGAGTCAAAGTAGATTTTTAAAGTTTTATGCCTATCTGGAATGGTGTGCTGATTTACTTTGTCGTTTTCCTATTGTGACATTTTTAATTCTTTTTTTCGTGCATGCCAATTACTGGATAACTAAGTTCTTTTATCATCTGATTGTGTTGTCTATCCATGTGATGGTTTTTTTTCATGTGCCAGAGTCCAATTTTATTGGTTTGAAAAAACTTGCGGCTCAATCCCGGGAATTGAGTTATATTAAATTGACAGATTGGGCTTATTCTTCTTATCGTTTGTGGCAGTTCAATGACAGAGTTGATGTTGTGGTTGCTCATTATAAAGAAGATCTTAAATGGATCTCTCCTTATTTGAGTAAAATTGATAGATTGTATTTGTATTGTAAAGATGAAACTGAATGTCGGAAAGGTTTGCCTTCTGATTTGAAAGGAGCCAATTTGATAGTAGAAAATTTGGCAAATGAGGGGAGAGAGACCAATACCTATTTATATCATATTATTAAGCATTATGAGGATTTATCGGACAGGACTGTGTTTACTATGGCTTCTTTAAATGGTAACTGGATGCGAAATTTGAGTTTTACTTTTGCATTGACTGAGCCAGAAGATGAAAATAAATATTGCTATCATGATAAAATGTTTCAGCAATTGTCATCTTTTCAGATTTCTTTGAAGCGAGATGGTGCTGTCTCATCTCATTTGGGTGATGGTTATGAAAATAAACTCATCACTGATGTGAATTTTGCATTGCATAAGCCCTTGGGTAAATGGATGCAATATCATTTTAAAAAAGATTTATTCAGTAAAAAGTGCCGTTATGGTTATAGTAAACACGGAGCTATTTTTTCTGTGTCTCGTGATGAGGTTAGGTCGTATTCTTTAGATTTGTATCGTAGATTGCTTCTGGAAAATAGTGGGAAGGATCTTATGGAGGCTGGGTATTTCATGGAGAGAATTTGGCGTTTTATGTTTGCAAGTGTGCGTCAATCACAGTAAGATTGATTTGATGATCTGGATATGTAGAATAAGAGAGGTGGTATGCCAGTTGTTGCTGTGACAGGAGGCATTGCAGTTGGGAAGACTGTGATGATGCGATATTGGAGTTCAAAATATGAATTTCCTATTTTTGATACAGATGATATTGGACGTGATTTGCTTTTGACCCATGAGATTAAGAAAAATATTAGACATATTTTCGGTTCTAAAGTGTTTGATGCAGAAGAAGAGGTAGATCGTTTGTCTATACAGAGACGTATTTTTTCCAATAGTGAAGAAAAACGTGCGCTTGAGTCTCTTTTACATCCTCATATTCGTCGAGTGTCCCAAGAGAAAATACATGCATTTTTGAAAAAATATGCGTATTGTCTGGTGGTGGTTCCGTTGTTGTATGAAACCAATACAGCAAAAAACTATGATCGAGTTTGTTTGGTTGAGTCTGCTCTTGATCAGAGGGTTAGACGTTGTTTTGATCGTGGTCTGTCTGAAGATGTGACTTTGGCCATTATGCATGCTCAAGCAAGTTCTCAGCAGCGGATATCGGTTTCAGATGACGTGCTCTATAATGTGCAAGATTTTTCTTTTTTTTACAAACAAATTGATGATTTGTATCGGCAATATGGTCAGCAGTTTTTGTAATTCAAAAATATTGTTGTTATTGTTTTGTAATTTAGAGTATTATTTTGTATGAGAATGTCTTTGCTTTTTCATATGGTTATATTTTTTCGGAGTGTTATTTTAAGCGTGTTGTCATTGATGCCGATGTCCGCATTTTCGTATCGGCTATTGGGATTTGATATCTCAATGAGTAATCAGTTGCGGCAACAAGCCTTTATTTTAGATAGCAAACGTGAATACTCAATGCTTCCAGAATCAAATGGGGGACCATCTTATTTCAATTCACCATTGTATGATCCGTCAACCGCCGATCCTGTTGTTTGTTCTGATGGAAAATTAGTGGTGTATGACAATGTTAGAGGTGGGACGATTGATGCCACTTTGGGCGCTTTGACCAGTGATGCTTTACAGTATGGTGTGATATGCCAAGGCGTTTATGGGCATAGTGTGCCGTCTTATGCAGGGAATATCAATGCAGATGATTGGCGCTTGAATTTTGATAAGGGTGATGTTTTGCAATTTCCCACATCGTTGAATACTTCTATTTTGGCGAAGCAAAAATTTTCATTTGGGGATTTTTCTGCAACCTTGAATATTGAGACACTGTACGATTCAGTTTTAACAGATGACGGTAGTTTTAGACGCTCTCCCTTGACTGATTCAGGCAAAGACCAGATTGCCAGATATATTAATGTGGATGGTTTTGCGCAATTGAAAACGCGTGCGTTTGGTAACCGTGGCTGGAACATTATTGCTGGATCTCAGCAAATACATTGGGGTGAACCGACATTTCTTCCCGGCGGTATTTCTTGGTTTAATCCCCTTGATGTGCCAAGATTTAGGCAGACAGGCTATGATTATGGGTGGATTCCTGTTCCTGCTTTGTATTCGGATATTCGTTTTTCTCGTTCGCTACTGTTTGCAAGTTATTTTGGTGGTTGGGATCATTACCGTTTTGATGTGCCTGGTACTTATGCAGGGGTAGGCGGGGACAGCTGGCTTACCGGAGCTGGAGTTGGTGGGAATCAAGATAATTTTGTGATTGGCAGTGGTACTTATTTCACAGGTAACAGTTGGCCGTGTCATTATGCCGATTCCTCCTATTGGAAAAATGGAACAATTGATGCTGATACGCAGCAATTTGCACAAGTATTGTCAGCTTATGCGCCAAGTTGTCCAGGGGTGAGTGATGTGTTGACGCCATTGACTTTAGGACTTAGTGAAAAAGAACGTATAGAAGCAGATGATTCGTGGGCAATGATTCCTCGTGCTGAAGATGAAAAAGGTTCTAATTCTTATGGGTTTATGATGGATTATGATGTGCGTCGTTTGAATTTATCTATGCAATTTTCTTTGCAGGGTGGTGGATCACGGTTGCCGATGATTAACTATCATACTGATAGAGTAAAAGTTGTTCCTTATGCGACAGGTGTGACAGATGGGGTAATTGCCAGAGGTGCTGTTCTTGCAGGTTTAGGTGCGTTAGCGACAACTACAGGAAGTCCCTATAACCCTGCGTATAATTCAGTGTCGTTGAATGCTCAAAATGGACTTGTTGATGCACTGAAGTCCAATACATCTTTAAATACGTATGGCGCTACAGCTGGTTCAGTGGCTGAGATGAATGCCTTACAGTATCAAATGGCAGTGGCACAATCTTCTCCTGTAACAGCATCTACCTTAGAAGGATTTGAATCTGCGGGTGCAATGTTTACTGGTGCAATCAATATTCGACCAGATTTTAATTTGGATATTTTTGGTGTTTATCCGAATGAACAGATTTATGGATTCAGTGCAAAATATACTGGTTATGGTAAAGATAAGATTCCTTTGTATATGAATGTGTCGTATAGACCGAATACTCCGTTGCAGTTTGATGTCAGTGAGTTGATGCTTGCAGGTTTATTCAATAACTGTATGCTCAGTTCATCAGGTGCGTTAGAGCCTACACTATTGAATATGGAGCCTTATCACAATGAGTTTGACTTACAGAAAGGCCAAAATAGGGTGGGGTGTCGAGATTATAAGACAACGCTTGATGGGTATACCACAGAATATAATGGTTGGATTGTAGATTTGGTGGGGCAAGGGCTCTATGATCAAAGACGAATACTTGGTGGAGATAATCTGTTTGGAAGGTTGCAGATGCGTTCTATTTATGTGGGAGGTATTGCTAGTCGATCCAATGTGTTAAAAAAAGAGACCATCAATGGGAGTACAGTCACAGGTCCTTTGATGCCTTTAGACAATGTTTGTGTCAGTGGCAGCGATTTGCCTTTGGGGACATTGGTTGGCTTAGATCCAAGAGATCCCATTGTTTGTCGTCCAACTGAATATTCAGCAGGATTATTATTTGGAGGTGGTTTGAACTACAATCATGTGTTGATGTTTGGAAAACCTTATACGGTGACCCCCGGTGTCTTTTATGCGATGGGTACTACTGGAAGAAGTCCACGTCCATTGGGACTATGGCTGAAAAATGTGGGCTATTATATTGTTGGATTTGAGATTCGAGACAACAAAAGATGGTCATATGATGTGCAGTATCGAGGTTATTTTGGACCGAGTTTATACAATGCTGAATTGGGTAAGGATTCTTTTCAAATTGGGATGAACTATCATTTGAACACTTAATGGTTTTGTATATGCGTTCGAGGGATGAAACAAGGCAGTGTCTGTCCCTAATTTGATTGAAATCTCAGTGTGGATTTCATGGAACTATGTCTTATTATTGAGTGGTATTCTCCTTTTTGACAATCGTCATGTTTGTGATCGCTTGATTGTTGTTTGGTGTATTGAGTACTTTCTTGTTGTTTGTTTTTTTTTATGCTAGCATTGATTATTTATTTGGGGTTTTTGTCATGGCTTGGTCATCGGATAATTTAAAAGATAAGCAGTTGTGGATGCGGGTTGGGTATACATTGCTGGTATTGGTTGTGATGGGTTTGTTTTGGGATTGGCTGTATTTCTTATTGATGTTGATATGGGTTGGACAATCTGTGTGTTGGATGTTTTCTGGAAAGCCAAATGGTCAAGGAGTGGCGTATAGTCGTTTTTTTGTGATGTTGTTTTATCAATACTTAGAATATTTGACTTATACGAACTCAGAAAAGCCGTATCCAATGAATTATTTGCCATAAGATTCTCAAAGGGGCCTTAATCATTGCCATTTGTCCTCAGTGGATTGTTTTTGCCAATCGGTTGACAGCTTCTTTATTGTGTACTATATCCTTAGTATTAATGAGTATTAATGAGTATTAATGAGTATTAATGAGTATTAAGGAATATATATTATGGTGACATTGGGAGAATTTAACGATAGGCATGGAAAGCTTTTGAGTGAGGTTGAAAGATTACTTGACAGTCAAGAGTTTAAGAGATTAAAAGAGTTCAAAAAAGGAACTTTTAAAATACGTACGGTAAAGAGGGGCCATTTTTTGCAAGAGGGGGATGCTTTAAGGCACCCTGAAATTGCTTCTTTGTTAGGATTACCAAAAGATTATGAAGAACTTTCAATTACTGATTTACAATCCGATACTGTAGCATTAAAAGAGGATATTCATCAGCTTTTTGTTGATCTTGGTATAGCAGATCAATCTCCTTGGAAGAGAGAAGGAGAGGCAGAAGGCCCAGAAGGTCAGGCGGAGGGTCCATTGGTTAAGAAAGATGAGCGCTATTTTGGTGATTTGAAACTGTGTCAGCAGTCTTTGAGAATGCTAGACCAATTGGTATTTATGAAAATAAAATCTTTAAAGGATAAAGAACATTATACACTAAATCCTCAGCCAATTTCTGAAGTTACAAGTTTAGATGGACTTTTTTGTTTGGGTGATCCTAAGTTGGGTTACTATGCTAAAAGTTTTTCTATAGATACTAAATTTGGTCGGGAGGATATGATTCATGTTATCCAGGCTGATAATACGGAGTTATTCTCTTTTTGGCAAAAGAACGCGGAATTAGATGGAGAAGATCGTAAAGCTATCGTGTCATCTTTTTTCCATGTGGCATCAATGATAGGCTCAACAGCTATGCTTGATCTTGTGAGAAAGGAAGTAGAAGATATTAATGTTCCAGATGAATCAGGAAATACAGCTTTGGTAAATACTTTTAACCTGCCTTATATGGAAATGATGAATACAAGAAGTGTCTTCAACGAAAGTAATTTTGATTATTTGATTGAGCAAGGAGCTGACAAGGCAGAACTTCTACAAACAGCGATGATGTTTACTACTTTTGGACCTAATGGGGGAGAAAAATATAAAAAAATATTTGAAAAACTCATTGATGCTGGAGTGGATCCAGTTTTAGAAGATGGAGTGACTATTACTGACTGGGCAGTGCGTCAGGGTGTTGATCAATCAGTAATTGACGTGGTTAGAGATGTCATTGCTAGTAGACAATCAGGGCCATCAGTATCACCTTAGTAATCAATCAAAAGGTGTCAGCATTCTATTGCCAATGCTTTGTTTTTTTTGTGGCTTCTGATCGGCAGGTTCGGCTTGAATTTGTATATTCAGTAATTGGGTGATGTACTCAATTTTTATTCGCTGTAGCATGTCAGTGAACAAAGCGTGAGCCTCAATCTTATATTCATGCTCAGGATTTTTTTGAGCATAGCTTCTAAACCCTATGCCTTCTCTCAAATCTTCAATGGTCAGCAAATGCTCTTTCCAATTGTGATCAATGATTTGTAACAGTAATGATTTTTCAATGATGTTGAGTTGCTCTTTCTCTACCGGTTGAGTTTCTTTTTCATAGGCATTGAAGTAATGCTTGGCAATTTTTCCAAAGATGTCATCTTTGGAATCTTCGGTCAATAGCACTTTGATGTTTTCTGCTGTTATTCCACTTATTTCTTTTTCAGGTAGGGTTGCTCTGAATGTTTGTTTCAAAATGTTGCTTGTGAGCTCTCGTGGGTTTTCTTCTGTGTCTTGTAAGTTTTTTTCAATCAGTAATTTAATGGTGCTGGCTGTCATGGCTTCGATTTCATCGTGTATGGAGTCAAGCTCAAGTAGATCATTTCTTTGTTGGTATACAGACAAACGTTGTTCATTGGCAATGTCATCATACTTCAATACCTGTTTTCTGATGTCAAAATAATGGGCCTCCATTTTTTGCTGGTTGCTGGCAATGGCGCTGGTTAACATGCCTGCTTGCAATGACTCTCCAGGTTTGGAGTTGGATGACTTGATGAAATTGAGTATGCCTTGAGGGAATATTTTAAAGAGTCTGTCTTCCAATGATAAGAAAAACTGACTTGATCCAGGATCTCCTTGTCTTGAACAGCGTCCTTTTAGCTGGTTGTCTACGCGCCTTGATTCATTTCTCTCTGTGCCCAGTACGTGCAATCCGCCCGCATTTTTAACCACTTCTTGTTGTTCTTTCCATGTGTTGGTGATTTTTTCAATTTCTGCAGGGTCTTGAATGCCTTTTAACATGTTTTCTAGATTACCACCCAGTTTGATGTCTGTTCCACGTCCTGCCATATTGGTGGCGATGGTGACATGGCTAGGCTTTCCTGCTTGAGCAATGATTTCGGCCTCTTTTGCATGCTGTTTTGCATTCAGTATGTTGTGTTTGATCTTATGTTTGGTGAGCAATCTGGAAAGGTATTCAGAGTCTTCTATGGATGTTGTTCCAACCAATAGAGGTTGTTTGTTTGCATTTCTTTTTTGTATCTCTTTACAAATGGCATTGTACTTTTCTTTTTTTGTCATGTAGATGATGTCATTGTGTTCTTTTCGAATGCATTTTTTATTGGTTGGCATGACGATCACATTTAACTTGTAGATTTCTTCAAATTCAGCAGCTTCTGTGTCAGCCGTTCCTGTCATACCTGCTAGTTTTTCATACAATCTAAAATAGTTTTGAAATGTGACTGACGCCAACGTTTGGTTTTCTTCTTGTATTTTTATCTTTTCCTTGGCTTCAACGGCTTGGTGATGTCCGCTGGACCAACGCCTACCTTTCATTGCTCTGCCTGTATGCTCATCAATGATGATGGCTTCGTTGTCATGAATGATATAGTCTATGTCTTTGTTCAATATGAATTTTGCGCGCAAGCAAGCATCTATATAATGCAGTAATTGAGCATTTTTGGTGTCATATAAGTTTTCATTTTCTGGCAAAATGTTTTTTTCATGCAATAGTTTTTCAATGTGATCATGTCCGTATTCGGTCAATTCTACTTGCTTTTCTTTGATGTTGATGGTGGCGTGTGGTGATGTTTTGGCCACTGCATTTCGCAGGTGTGCTAAGTTGTTTGCAATGGATTTACTCTTAATTTTTTTGTGTGCGACGTGGGTTGTTGTTTCTGTGCATAATTCATCTATCAAAGGATAGATGGTGGCATACATCTCGGAGCTTTTGCCAATGGGTCCTGATATGATCAATGGTGTTCTTGCTTCTTCGATGAAGATTTGATCCACTTCATCGATTAAAGCATAGACAAGTTTGCGCTGAACTTTTTGTTCAAGTGCCGTGGCCATATTGTCTCTCAAAAAGTCAAATGCAAATTCGTTGTTGCTACCATAAGTGATGTCAGCTGCATAAGCTTTCTTTTTGTCTTCATGTGTCATATTTGGAATGACAACGCCAACTGATAAACCAAGAAAATTATAGACGGTTCCCATCCACTCAGCATCACGTTGTGCAAGATAGGGGTTTACAGTGACAACGTGTACACCCTTTCCGTTTAATGCGTTGAGAGTTACAGGCAGGGTTGCTGTCAGTGTTTTCCCTTCTCCGGTTGCCATTTCACAAATATTTCCCTCGTGTAATGCAATTGCACCGATTAATTGTACGTCGTAGTGGCGTAGGCCAATGGTACGTTTACTGGCTTCTCGAACGAGTGCAAAGCACTCTACGAGTAAGCTAGACGTATCTTTGGTTTTTTGTGCTTTATCTTTGAGTTTTTGAAAGCGTTCTTTGATTTTTGAATCATCAAGTTCTGATAATTCGTTTTCTAGGGAATTGATTTTTTCAACAAGTGGTTTGCATTTTTTCAAAAAACGGTCGTTATTACTACCAATC
Organism: Pseudomonadota bacterium; assembly: GCA_036121365.1. Taxonomy (GTDB): domain Bacteria; phylum Pseudomonadota; class Gammaproteobacteria; order Comchoanobacterales; family Comchoanobacteraceae; genus UBA7916. The sequence goes on from JAZAFR010000007.1 coordinate 244,561, forward strand.
AGTAATTTTAATAGATAATTCAGCACGATGATTACGGTCTCTAAAGGATTATGCATTATACCTAAATCTTGCATGGCGTGCAATTATAGGTCACGTTTTATTCGGATATAAATTCAGATGTTTTTGTATTCTTTGTGGTCGTGGAGTCTTCGGTTGTTTTGATTTTGCTTTATATTTGATTTTATATTGCCAATGAATGGTTATGTGGTTATGCTAAGATGGTTTTTTTGAGATGTTTTTTTGGATTTAGTTAAGGCAAAATCATTCAGAATGTATCATGCAAAGACGAAGAATCTTCTTGAATTGAAGAGGAGGTTGCTTCCTTTGCTTCCTTTCGATCTTAGGTCTGATGTTGCATTTTCTTTGAGAAAAGCAGTGTTGGTGGTTCATTTGCCAAGCGCGCTTTTGCTATTGCAGCTGCGTGCTTTTGAGCAGGTGCTTCTAAAAGCTTGTTCCTCTTTAATACCTGTTTCTCAAATTGACTTTGTCATACGCCCAAATGAGCATTCACCAGATCCGCTTGTGGATCATCAAAATAAATTGAACGCTTGTCAGGGTTCTCACCTAGATAATCAAGCGTTGGTCGGTTTGTCTAGGCTTGAAAAGCGTCTCAAACACACTGCCTTACAAAGAGCTTTACATACGATGCTTTCTCGTTACCGTGGAAAAAATGGTGTTTAGTTTTTTGACGTTAAGAGGTGTTTAAAATAATTTGGATTGAATGTGGATGGTATTTCGATTGACATTTAAAATAAGATTTTCAAGATGCAATCATCAATTCAATTTTGTGGTCCACATGATTCCCTTTATTTAGACAGGCGTGTTTGTTCAAATCTTTGCCATTGTGTCGGGGTTCTTGCCGCTTTAGTTATGTCATACGAATCTAAAAGTTTGGGCTTTCTTTGTCGATTTGGGTTAATTCGACATTGAAAGCCCGATATATTGCTTTGTTTGTGGTTTAGGCGTGGATCTATGTTCTAGCGGCCTATGCCAAAAACGCTTGTTATGGGGGTGAAGAGCGAAGATATGCTTCTGATCCCTTGACGAACAGCATTTTTAAATGAGCGTTCGATATTTCCATCTTTGTCTTTTGTTAATGTCTCTTGAGATTTTCTCAATTCACTAGATTTTGCATATGATGGACTTGTTTCAGCAACAGTTGTTGTGCTTTCCGTGTCTCTTTCAACAAACGTAGGCGTCAAAAATGCGCTTACTCCTATGCTTGATAATATGCCAAAAATTGCAATCTGTGCTCCCAGTGTTTGTCCAACGCCAAGGCCCAAAGTTAACCACAGCATTTTGTCTCCAATCACAGGTTGAAACATAGTTACAACTCTCATCAGTAGGGCGGAGACTGTTATGTTGCAAAAGAAGTTTTCGAGTCTTAACGCGCTATTTTGCTCCTCTTTAACTTCGGATTTGTCAGTGACTGCATAGAATATTGATTGCATGGTGTATGTCATTGAAATGATCAGCATGGAAGTGGCAACAAAGAGAGGTAGCGTGAGTCCTGTTATAGCAATGGATGGAAAATACAGAGAGGCTAGAGACATGCTAGACAAGACGGTTAATATGAACATGGCTGAGTCTGCTACATTGGTCATTCTGCTGTAGAAGTTGCTCTTTATTGACTTGCGATCACTCCTATTTAGATCGGATATGATGCGCATGACTGATGTTTTTGTGTAGACGCCTTTGCCTATGATCGTTTCAAATCTTGAGTTGGCTTCGATTTGAGCATTGCTGTTTCTAGAGATATTAGAGAACTCATTGATCATAACCTTTAGGGCACTTGCAAGAGCCATACATTCCATAGCTGTTATGGTGACCAATGGAAAGGCGGGTTCTAGCATGACAATGATGAGCATGAGCGGCATGAGATTGTTGTCTAGTAGCCTTTTTGGCAGGTTGTAGATGCCATCAATTGCAAATCTAACGTAGACACTTTCACGAAGTAGCGCGTTTAGAAATGCTGGATTGCTTTGGCCGGATTTTATGTTTTTGGCTATGTCTCCTCTTTCTTCTTGTGTCTTCTTACTTGCAGGTTCACCAAGAAATTTGCTGATGTTTAGCGCTGCTAGATTTAAAAAAATTGCGATAAATGCCGTACGCACAAGAAGGAGCCTCTTGGCGAATTGGTAAGCTACAGGCATTGGGAATAGAATGACACCATATAGACTTGAAGCCATTGATATAACAGAGCTACACAGTGTTTGTCTATAGTACCACCAACTAGTGGTCATTTTTGTGATGTCTCGAATCTGATCAATTGTTTTTCCACTTGTTGCAAGGTAGTTTTGGTCTTCTGCGGATAGATCATTGAATTGTTTGAGAGTAGATAGTATTTGGTCTAGTTTTTCTGTTATCCCGCCTTGGTCGTTTAGGATTGAAGTGTCGTCATTGTTGATGGAGAGGTACTTTTTAATGGCAGGTGCTGATTCCGGTTGATTTTGGAGTATTTCGTTTAGCTTTGTGTGGATGATCTTCCGGCGTTGACCTTCATCTTCACTGTTTAATAGCTCGCTGGGGTTATTGTTATAGAGTTTGATGATAATGGGTAAGGTTTCTTCAATCTCATTGCTATTTAGCAGTTCTCCTAGTTTTTCGCTTGTTCTGTTTTTTCTCGTCAACTCTAGTATGTGGTTGCCTTGTAATGTTCCAAATCTGATTGATGTTCCTTTTGCAACTATATCTCTCAGAAAATACTGAGCTAGGATGTAAGTCACGTATGAGTAGGCTGCGTATTTGAATGCTGTTATTGAAGCTCCAGAAAGAGCATTGTTCAAGGCAAGTGAGAAGTAAAGCGTTACGGGAGCTAGTGTGCTTAAGAGGCATATCAAACATGTGATTGCGACAGCTTGCGGCATTTTCTTTGTTGCACGGGTTAGGCTCATAATAAAACTGGTTGCATCATTTAGGTTGTCGGGGTTTGTTTTCTCTTCTTTGATGTTTAAAATTTTAGTTTTTGTAAAATCGTTGGCGTAATAGCAAAAGACTGACCACGCGAGCAATTGTAGCGGTGAGATTTGAGGGAAGGCGATTGGAATAAAAGACCAGATTAAGCCCGTAACCAGCCGGAGGTTCCCTTTTAATTTTTCTGTAATGGCTTCAATTGACTTATTTTCCATGATTAATGCTCCTTAATTCAGTGTGTTTGTCTTGCAATGTTGTTTCATTTGCCATTGATTCTATCTTGTTCTTGTTTCGTTTTCAACTGTTTTTACTCTTCTGTCGTTTATCTCGGTGTCGCGTTTTTTGAGTTTAAATACTTGTCTTGACAGTGGGGTATGGTATTTGTTAATATCATTACGTTATAACTTAATATATGGGACAGAATTATGCCAAGAACAGACAATAAAATGGTACATGAGCTAAAAAAACGCTTAGATGGGGCTGCGAAGAACGCGATATTTGATGTGAGGGGCGCCGGTCGCAAGAGCGATGGTGTCTTGCATTTAGATCATGGTTCCGGACATTCAGGTGGCTGGAATTGGTATTTTTTTGATTTCTCTACTCATAATTATGAGGCAGGGGCAGCTGTCGGGGACGCGACAAAAAGTGCAGGAAACAGTGATTCTTCATTTGTGACGACTCTTTTGTTTTTCTTGCTTGTTACTATATCTTCTATAGCTACTTGTTTTTTATTTCAAAATCTTATCTTTAAAGATTGGTGCTTTCATGGTATGAAAACTTATCAAAATCGTTGGAATCGAGGCACTCAATTGTTGCAATCTATTTTTGAGATTTCGTTTTCATTGGCTTCAGGAATCTTGGCATTTCAATTTTCACAAGGGTTGATTGCGGTTTTGGCATCTCTTTGTGGTGTGTCTATGGCTACGATTGGTTCTTCATTTCTCCTTACATGTGCTGTTACCTCATTGATGTTGGGTGCACTTGCGTTGGGTGTTTTGGCTGGTAATATGGCAGTTGTATCTTTGATTAGATGGTGGAGTCCTTTGGGTACAGGACGAGGACTTAAGCGTATGCATTCTGACTTTAGGTCCAGTGTTACTTTGAATGAGTTGCCATCCCGTCAAGTTGAAGCTGGGAAGACTCTTCAAAGTTTGTTTATTGAACTGTCCAATAGATCTCCGGGTGAGTTTAGAAATGCATTGCTTGATAACAAGATTGATGCTTTGCGCAATTTAAAGTGTTTGATTAATGTAGCTATGAAGAAACAAGGAAAGGGTAATGAGACTCTGGAATCTTTGAGTTCTAGTTTATCCTCCTTGATTCATACTTTGAAAAATGGGGTGTCTGATCTCACATCTTTTACATATAATCTCAAACAGGTTCGTGTGCTTGTATCAAAGGTCTATGGTAATCGAGAATTGCTCGGATATAAAGGTGTTTCTGATTGGTCTGAGTTTCAATATTCCACCAATCTTGCTCTCAATACTTTGCAGCATGATGTTGATCGTCTTACTACGAATGCAAAACTTCCAGGATCTAACGCAGGTTGTCCAGGTCATGGTCATCAAGGTCATGGTCATCATGGTAATAATTGCGGGTGTTGTTCACCTGGTAAGTTTGTTCCCTAACGAATTGTTTGCGCACGAAGGCATCAGTAAAGAAAAGAGCAGGATGGCTTGATTTCGTGCTCTGGTTTTTTTGTGGTGTCTTAGATTTTTTAGATGGGTTCTCTCGTCATGGGTTGTTTTCGCAGTGTTTCTCCCACAATGTAAAATCATCCTTGTATATGTGATGTATCCACTGAATTGATTCTTGGTTGAGTTGAGGTTTCTCTTTGGGCGTTTGGGTTTTGTTGAGCACAGGCATGTTGTGTATTGGGCAATTGATCTCTAAATCATCAAATGTTTTTTGGATGTTGGATGCTAGGTTTTTCGAGTCATAGCAGATGATGATTGGATTTGTATGACTGCTAATCCATGCACTTTGGGGTAAAAAATGCCATATTTGAGTGTATTGGTCTTTATGCGCGATGGCATGATTGATTTTTTTGTGTAATGGATGTTGTGTGTTCTTTAGTATTTTGATCATGTCGTTTGGAGTGTTTATCTCATTTCCAGTTTCCCAGTCTGCACTTCTTTTCCATTTCTCAATGTCTACGGATCCTTTTTTCCAGTAATAAAAACTGGATATAAATCGATCAACGGGATGGCGTATGATGGTGATGGGCCGAAATCCTTGTGTTTTTGCATTCAATGTGTTGAGAATATGGGTGTGTGTGGTGCGTATTTCTTGACACAAATTCATCTGTTGTTGGTGATCTATCCATAAGTTGACGGCGGTTCCTCCTGTTTTAGGAATGTGTATGAATCGATATTTGGCTGAACCATGCAGTAAGTATTGTATCCCAAAGACAATAGAGACTAATATGATTGTGATTAGAGCATATGTGATGAGATCATTTATGATTTTTTTGAGGTTTTGCATGTTTTCTCCATTTCCCATTTTATAATGCAATAAGCGTAAAATTTTTTCAAATGAATTTCGTGTTCAGTCTAGCCACTCAGATGCAAAGATTTAATATTAGTACTATTAGATTCTTTCTTGTAGTCTTATGATTGATGTGAAAAATCTGGTAATAAGTGGGTGGTTGTCGTTGTCGTATTTTGAGTACATTGATTGACTTGAAAGTATTTTGATTGCTAGTCACTTAATTGATATATTCCTGTTTTTTTTGTATACTTTAAAGGTTTTATTATTTGAGGTTAGGGTGTCAACGGTTTTTCAATTTGCTCAGGTTTTTTCATATGTTTTCCGCTTGGTTTTTTGTTTTCCCTGGTCCACATTTGCCCGATTCCTTGCTGGTTTAATTTGGGCTTTTGTCACCAGTGTGCAGCCTTATTTATTAAAAGATATGATCAATCGATTGGCAGGATGTGATCGAGGTGATATTTTTTCCGTGTTATGGCAACCGGCATCACTCTACTTGTTGACTTACTTGATTGTGTCTTTTGGGTTTTTATTACACACCTATGCAGTGGATGTGTATATGGTCCCACGATTGCGTAAAATGATTGCTAAGGACGCTGTTGAGCAACTGTTGGGTAAACCGTACCAATTTTATCAAGACCATTTTTCAGGTGCCATATCAAATAGAATTAATGATTTAACCCGGTCCATTCCTGATATGCTTGAATTGGTTGATCGTTTTAACAGTCACTTTTTAGCTTTTCTTGTGGCGTTGTTTTTTTTATGGTCAGTGAATGGTTTTTTTGCTTTGGGTGCCTTGATTTGGGCATTGTGCTTTTTTGTGTGTCTGTATTTTTATGGTTTTAAATTGGCGCGCTATAGCGAAAATTATGCCGCACGTGGTTCAGAGTTGACAGGTCAGTATGTTGACTTATTGACCAATGTTTTGTCGGTTCGATTATTTTCATCCGAGAAATCTGAAAAGAGATTTGTTTACCATGCCATGGATAAAGCGGTTAAATCTGAGAAGAAGTTGCATATGGCTTACTTTCAGATGTGGAGTGTTTTTGATTTTTCATTTTGTTTTTTGCAGGTGGTTAATGTGTATTTGCTTTGTGTGGGTGTGAAAAACGGATGGTTAAGCCCAGGCGATTTTGCTTTGGTATTGGTCTTGAATGGGTCTATGTCACAGGTGCTGTATCGGTTGTCCCGTGAGTTTTCAAAGTTTTCTAAATTGTATGGCCAGATCGTACAAGCATTGGCGGTGATTGGATATTCTCAGCCAGTCAAGATGGTGGATAAAAGTTTGGTGGATTTAAAAGTGACGAAAGGGTCTATTGTGTTTGATAGAGTTGTGTTCTTTTATTCAGATGGGGGGCGTTTATTTGAAAACAAGTCTGTTGAGATTTTTCCAGGCCAAAAGGTTGGGTTAGTGGGTCATTCTGGCGCAGGAAAATCTACTTTTGTTAATTTAATTTTGGGGCTATATGATCTGAGTGACGGCCGTATTTTAATCGATGGGCAAGACATTGCCACTGTTTCAAAATCGAGTTTGCGCGATGCCATTGCTATGATTCCTCAAGACCCCAGTTTGTTTCATCGATCATTGATGGATAATATCCGTTATGGTTGTGGTGATGCCAGCGATGAGATGGTGATTGCTGCAGCTAAAAAAGCCCATGCTCATGAATTTATATCAGAGTTGCCAGAAGGCTATGATACATATGTGGGTGATCGCGGAGAGAAATTATCTGGTGGGCAAAGGCAAAGAATTGCCATTGCGCGTGCCATATTAAAAAATGCGCCGATTTTAATTATGGACGAAGCCACTTCTCAGTTGGATTCACAATCTGAAGGCTTTATACAAGAATCCCTTTGGCATTTGATGAAGCAAAAAACCAGTATTGTCATTGCGCATCGATTATCTACACTGTTACATATGGATAGAATTTTGGTGTTTGACGGGGGTATGATTGCTGAAGATGGTACACATACGCAATTATTACGTCAGAAAGGTCGATACAGAGATTTGTGGGACAGGCAAGTGTCAGGATTCTTGCCAAATGATGATTAATGGAGGGCCTGCGAGATGTTGGTATATGTGTATGGTTTATTGTATCGATTTCGTTTTTATATTGCTGGTTTATTGATGATTGCGCTGGGGTCTGCGTGTTTTGAATTGTTGGTGGAATATAAAATCAAAGAAATCATTGATCAAATTTCTTATGATCAAGGTGCCCATTTAGAGTATTTGTTGGCGTTATTTGTTGTGTATAAAATGATGTCTCATTTGGTGTACTTTTTTATGCGACTTTTGAATATTTATTATGATCCTCGATTGATTGAAGCTTGTATCTTATCGGTATATCAACAGACTTTATCTCAGTCTTTGCAATGGTTTGATTCTAATCTGTCTGGTGATATTTCTAGTAAGGTTTCTGACTTTCAAGATGGGCTGATGACGTTGATCATGTCGATTTTTCGTATGGTCACAGTTGTTTGTACGGTTGTGATAGGTTTGTTTTTTTTGTGGTATGTCAATCGGTTATGTGCTTTGGTATTGTTGGTGTTTGTGTTTTTATATGTGCCGATTATTTACTGGTTGATGTGTCGGCAAATGACCTATCAGCAGGCCTATTATTCAGCTCGACAACGTGCGCTTGGTGTTATTAATGACGGTATTGTCAATGTGTTTGGTGTGAAGATTATTGGTAGTGTGGACCATGAATTGAATCGTCGATTTAAGCCAGTGTTGCGTTCTTGGAAAGATAAAGATCGACAGCGCAAAGTATTTGATGCTTATATTGTTGATAATACTGATACGTTTATGATTGTGCTAATGAGTGGTGTGCAGATGTATTTGTTGGCAAGTTTGTATCAATCGGGTGTGATCACTGCTGGTGGATTTGCTTTTGTTTCTATCCTGACTCTAAAGATTCATGGACAGCTGAATAATTTTTTGGAAACGTTGCTGTTTTCTGTAAATCCAAGTATTGCTAAGATTCAATCTGCATATGATGGTTTATTTGCGCCTATTGATGTGAAAGATTCGGTAGACGCTGGTACCTTATCCGATGTGTGTGGTCGGATATGCTTTCAGTCGGTGTCTTTTAAATATGCTGGAGATCATCGTTATATTCTTAAGGATTTTGATTTGGCCATTGAGCCTGGTGAACGTGTGGGGCTGGTAGGCATCAGTGGTGCAGGCAAAACAACCATTATGAAGTGTTTATTGCGTTACTTTGATGTGGATTCTGGTGATGTTCTGATTGATGGGCAATCCATATCTCAGCTTAAACAAACGTCTTTGCGTTCACATATTGCCATCATTCCTCAAGACATTACCATGTTTCATCGATCAATTTTTGATAATTTGGCACTGGCCAAACCTGGGGCGACATTGGAAGCAATCCAAAATGCTTGCAAGCAAGCAAAGATTCATGCAGACATTATGGCGATGCCTAAACAATATGATACGATTGTGGGTGAAAGAGGTGTTAAGCTCAGTGGAGGTCAAAGACAGCGTATTGCGATTGCAAGGGCCATTTTAAAAGATGCCCCGATTTTGATTTTGGATGAGGCAACCAGTAGTCTGGATACTCCGACTGAAAAACTTATTCAACGTTCTATTGATGATCTTTTAGAAAAAAGTGGGGCGACTGTGATTGCCATTGCACACCGGTTATCAACTTTGAAGCATATGGATAGGATTATTGTGTTGGATAAAGGAAAAATTGTTGAGCAGGGTACTCACCAAGGGCTCATTAGAAAGAAAGATGGTCATTATAAGCAGCTTTGGGATATGCAAGTGATTTAGTGT